>JAJZMH010000026.1 GCA_021850365.1 bacterium | reverse complement strand
TTATGGTCCTAGAAGCATGTATGATGAATCAAAGCGTTTTGCAGAAGCTTTGATTTATTCATATCGAAATAAATACAAATTATCAACTAGTATTGCAAGATTTTTTAATACTTATGGTCCAAGAATGGATATAAATGATGGCAGAGTAGTTTCAAATTTCATAACTCAAGCTTTAGAAAATAAGCCACTAACTGTATATGGTGACGGTTTACAAACAAGAAGTTTTTGTTATGTAGACGATCTAGTAAGGGGTATTGCTTTATTAATAGACTCTAAAGTTGAGGGTCCTGTCAACTTAGGTAATCCTGAAGAATTTACCGTTCTTGAACTTGCTGACAAAATTATCCATTTGACAAAAACAAAATCTAAATTAATTTATAAACCACTTCCTTTTGATGATCCTATGCAAAGAAAACCTGATATTGAAAAAGCTCAAACTCTTTTAAAATGGAAACCCAAAATAAAACTAGAAGAAGGATTAATAAAAACAATTATATATTTTAAAAAAATAATATCTAACAAAACAAACTTTAATTAATAACGGTAATTGAAATTGCTAGATACAAAATGTATTATGTACTGATATGATAACTGTAATAATTGCAGGTGGTTCGGGTACTAGACTTTGGCCGATATCATTACCCGAATATCCTAAACATTTGTTAAAAATAGATGGACATAAGTTAACTCTGCTTCAACAAACATATCAAAGAGCAAAGAGATTGGGTAGTCAGATATATGTGGTATCAGAAGTGGGACATATTAAATATGTAAAGGAACAACTTCCTGAGCTCAGTGGAAATAATTTTATTTCAGAACCGGCAAGAAGAGGAACTGCCAACTGTATAATAGCAACTTTAGTTAAGATAAAAGATCAAATCAATAAAGATGAACCTATTGTAATATTATCTGCAGATCATTATATTCGTGACACCGATGGGTTCGAACAAACTTTTAAAATAGCATCTAAAATGAGTAATCAATACAAACAAATAGCTTTAATAGGGATTGAACCCTTATATCCAGCAACCGGATTTGGCTATATTAAAAAAGATAAACTCCTAACCCATGACAATTCTGCATATTCTGTTCATTCTTTCAAAGAGAAGCCAGATTTTAAAACAGCTAAAAAATATTTAGAGACAGGAAAATATTTATGGAACTGTGGGTATTTTGTAGCCTCTTTTAATACTTTTATTAAGCAATTGGAGTTATATTCCAAATCATTGTATAAGAACTATAAAACACTGGAATCTTCTGAAGAAAAATTTAATCAAAATTATTTAAACCTAGAAAATCAAACTATTGATTATGGTCTAATTGAGAAAGTTAAAAACCTAATTGTAGTGCCAGCTTCATTTGACTGGCTGGATTTAGGTTCTTACTCAGATCTACATAAAGCCGTAGATAGTGATCAAAAAGGCAATCACTTAAAAGGTAAAAATATAGAAAGCTTTGAAATAGAAAACTGCTTTATTCAAAATTATGAAGATAAACCCTTAGTTGCGATTGGACTAAACAATATAGTAATTGTTAATACACCAAAAGGGATATTGATTACCAGGAAAGACTTATCTCAAAAGGTCGGAGAACTAAGTAAAAAGTTTTATAAAAAATGACTAAAAAATTAATTGCTTTTGATTTAGATGGAACTTTGGCTCCCAGTAAATCTCCTTTACCCGAAAGAATGGGCAGGGCATTAAATAGATTACTGAATAATTTTAAGGTATGTGTAATTTCTGGCGGTAAATACGAACAATTTCAAAAACAAGTTTTAAGTTCTAGTGAATTAAAAAATGCTAAACTTGAAAATTTACACCTGATGCCTACTTGTGGGACAAGATATTACATATATAAAAACAAAAAATGGGAAGTAGTTTATGAAGAAAACTTTACTCCCATGCAGAAGCAAAAAATAATAACAGCTCTTAATAAAGGTTTAGATTCTCTAAACCTAAGAGAAAAGAAAATATATGGGCAGCTAATTGAGGATAGACTAAGCCAGATAACATTATCTGTTCTAGGACAAGACATAGTAGATGTTTTAGGAGACAAAGGTGTTCAGATTAAAGAAGCTTGGGATCCAGATAACGCAAAAAAAGAAAAAATTAGAGAGTTTGTATCTCCTTTAATTCCTGAGTTTGAGGTCAAAGTGGGTGGATTAACATCTATTGATGTCACTAAACCCGGAATTGATAAAGCATATGGGATGCAGAAACTAATGGACGGATTAAATTTAGTCAAAGAAGATATTTTATTTGTTGGTGATCGATTGTCCCCAGGAGGAAATGATTATCCTGTTAAAGAATTTGGCATAGATTCAATCGAAATTAACCATTGGCAAGAAACAGCTTTGGTTGTTGAAACAATTCTAACGGTAATATAGCTATTCCACGGTTACTGACTTAGCTAAGTTTCGAGGTTTATCAATATTCTTTCCTAGTGCTAAGCTGAAGTAATAGGCAAAAAGTTGCAGAGCTACACTTATAATTTGTACAGCTGTTTCTTCGCCACTTTCAGGAACATAGACTATATCATCAACCATATTCTTTATCTTTTGATCTTGAAAATTAGTAATTAAAATTATAGGACCACCTCTTGACTTAATTTCCAATAAATTAGAAATAGTCTTTTTATACAAATCACCTTTTGTTGCTATAACTATAGTCGGAAAAGATTTATCAATTAAAGCAATTGGCCCATGTTTCATTTCACCCGCAGAATAACCTTCTGCATGAACATAAGAAACTTCTTTTAATTTTAGAGCACCTTCTAGTGCAATAGGGTAGTTATATTTTCTTCCAATGAATAAAAAGTTTTTATACTTTATATATTTATGAACTAGTTTTTGAATTTGCTCAGATTGATCCAAAACTTTTCTAATTTTATCAGGTAGGTTTAGCAAATCTTCCATTAAGTCATCAACAGATTTGTTCCGAGTTTTAGCAAGTCTTAGAGCAAGTAAACTTAAAACAGTTACTTGGGCAATAAAAGCCTTGGTGCTAGCTACTGATCTTTCATTTCCGGCATGACAATAAACTCCTGCATCGGTCATCCTACTAATTGTACTTCCAATACTATTTACTATTCCAAGTTTCAAAACTCCAAAATCTTTGACTTTATTCAGAGCAGCAATTGTATCCGCAGTTTCTCCAGATTGGGATATAGCAATTAAACAAGTGCTTCGAGAGATTGGTTCATTTTTATATTTAAACTCACTTGAAAGTTCAACTTCAACCGGAATGTTAGCAAATTCTTCAATTAAGTATTCACCAATTAACCCAGCGTAATATGAAGTTCCACATCCAACGATGACTATTCTATCAATATGTTCAAGTTGAGTACTAACATCATCCAAGCCTCCTAATTTAATTTGATGATTAGCTCCAAGACGACCCTTGATCGCAAGTTCAACAACTTCAGGAATTTGATTAATTTCTTTAATCATATAATTTGGCCAATCTCCAAGATTATTTTGCGAGTCGTTATGACTTATAGTCTCAAATTTTGCCGAAGAAACCTTATTTCCTTTTTGATTAAAAATCTTAATCTTTTTTAAAGCTACTTCAGCAATATCAAAGTCATTTAAAAAAGAAACAGTTTTTGTTTTATTTGTAATTGCACTAGGATCGGAACTAACAAATATTTTATCTTTAGTCTTTCCGATTACTAATGGACTTCCCAATCTTGAAACAAATATTTTATCTGGCTCAATTGTTGAAACTAAACAGATTGCATACGTTCCCTTAAGATCACTTAGAGCCATTCTAAATGCCCTTGATAAAGAATTAACTTTCTTATAATAAAAATCTACTAAATTAGGAATAACCTCACTATCTGTCTCAGAAATAAATTTATAACCCCTAGAAGTTAGCTTAGATTTAATTTCTAGATAGTTTTCAATTATTCCATTATGAACAATAAAAATACTTCGATCGTTATTAAAATGAGGATGAGCATTTTGGGTACTTGGTTTTCCGTGCGTTGCCCAACGAGTATGACCAATAATAAGTTTTCCATTGGGCTTAGTTATTTTTATTTTTTGAACTAATTTATCGATTCCTCCAACTTGTTTTATTAAATTAGTTTGCGAAGAATTATTAATGATGCATATTCCGGAGGAATCATATCCTCTGTATTCTAGATTCTTTAAACCCCCTAAAACATAATCCACACCATTATCATTACCGATATATCCAATAATTCCACACATCTTATTCTTCGTTTCCCAATATTTCTTTTATAAAAGACTTAATCTTTTGTTTAAAAACCTCTTCCGAAAAAGCTAAAGAACTTTCATAAACTTTTTGATAATTAAACTTTTTATCCATTAATTCCTGAATAGCCTTTATTAGATTATCGGTACTTTGTCGATTAAAGAAAATTCCATTCTTTCTATTTTTAATATAATCGAGTGCACCACCTTGTTTGTAAGCAATAACTGGAGTTCCGGCAGCAAGTGCCTCAACAGCAACAATACCGAAGTCATCTTTACCTGGAAAGACAAAACCTAGGGCTGATTGAAGATGTTCAATCAATGTTAAGTCATTTACTGAGGTTAAAAAAGTTACTGATTTTTTAGCAATTTTAAGAAGTCTTTTATGTTCTGGCCCGTTTCCAATAACAACTAGGGGTATCCTAAGTTTATTAGCTGCTTTAATAGCAAGATCAAAACGCTTATAGGGAGTTTGTCTTCCAGCGATTACAAGACCATGTCTTGAACTATCAAAGTTTTTTGGCTTAAATTTGTTAATCTCTACGGGTGGATGAATAACAATTGAGTCTCTGTTATAAAATTTCTTGATCATTGATTTCGTATATTCAGAATTGGTTATAATATAATTTGGTTTCTTAGCAGCGTGTTTATCCCAGGTTTTTAGGGGTTTATTAAAAAGCTTAAGTCCAATTTTTGCAATCCAATTTAATCCTTTTGGAAACCCAGGAGTTTTTAAATACTCATCTTGTCTCGTCCAGTAATACTGAGTAGGTGAGTGTAAATAACAAACGTGAATTGTATTAGGACCCGTTTTAACTGCTTTTGCTTCTGCCCCCGAACTAGATATTACAAGGTCATACTCACTCAAATCTAGTCTACTAAAAGACCAGGCTCTAAGAATAGGCAGAAATTTTTTTAAACTTTTAGGTAATTTGGACAACCAAGTTGTTCGAACATCGGCATCATTGAACCAATCAATTTTTTGTGGATCATATTGAGAGGTATAGATAGGAGCTTTTGGGTAGATTTGATGTAAATTAAATAAAACTTTTTCTGCTCCACCAATTCCAGTAAGCCAGTCACAAACCAGAGCAACTTTCATTAAATTGCTCCTTTGTGAAATAAAACAACCCAAAAAGTACGCGCAAGTATAATTAAATCAAACCAAAAACTCCAATTCTGAACGTAGTAAAGATCTAAATTACGTCTTTCTTCAAAACTAATTTCTCTCCTTCCTGAAATTTGGGCAAGTCCAGTAAGTCCTGATTTTATAGATAAGAGCAAATCCTTTTTATCATATTTATTAAGTTCGAATTCATCTAAAGCTCGGGGTCCCACTAGGCTAATATCGCCTTTTATAACATTAATCAATTGAGGTAATTCATCAATACTATATTTTCTAATAAATCTACTAAACTTAGTTATTCTTGGGTCGTCTTTTAGAAAATCACCATTTTCTCGGTATTGTTTAATTAAATATTCTTTATTCATGACCCTGAAAGCTTCCTCGGGAGTGAGACCGTTGTACTTGCGTTTTATTGTTCTAAATTTATAGATTTTAACCTTTTTGCCATAAGTTGAAACTCTTGGAGTACTAAAAAATATTGCACTTCTTGGAGAAGAAATAAATTGAAGAACTATTACAATTAACCAAATTGGAGAGGAGAGGATTAAGAAAAATAAGCCCAAAATTATATCAGTAACTCTTTTAATAATTTTTCCCCAACCAATTAAAGCGGTTTGATGGACGGATATTAATGGAATGGAATTAAATAAATCAGTTTTAATATTTCCCGTAAAAAGTTCTCCATTACCTGGAATAAATTTGTACGAGATATGGTTCTTTTGAGCAAAAGATAATATTTGATCGTTTTTTTGATTATTCGAATATAACTCAGTTTGAAATATGGTGTGAACTTTTTTGCCATTAATTTTGGGAATAACAGAGGAAAAATCTGAGTAGATGTTACATGCACAATTTTTTAAAAACTTACTTTGATGATCAGAAACGATGCCAACAACTCTATAACCAGATGTTTTATTAGAAAGATATTCAATTAATGATTTTGTCGTCGGATTGTCTCCAATTATTAACGCCTTATTAATACCTATTCCAATTTTAAATAAATATTTTTGAAATTCTCGAGCTATATTTCTAAAAATTAAGACAGAAATTATTGCAAATATAAATCCATAAATAACGACCAATCGAGCGGGGAAAATAGCTATGTTTAGCATGTAGCTATAACTAATTAAAAAAAGGATTCCTATGAATGAACCAGAGATTACCTTACCAAGTTCCATAAACCTATTCTGATAACCAGATTCTCTATAGAGTCCTAATATTCCAAAAACTATTAGCCAAAAAGGAACAAGTAAAAATAAAAAACGCAGATAATTAATTGCATAAACATGTGCTGTTAACGCACGATGGTCAAGAGAAACTCTTAAAATATAGGCCATTGATAACCCGAAGACGATAGTTAAAGTATCGCCAATAAGTAAACAGAAATTATAAATTATTGATGTGTTATTGCGCATTTGAAATTTATTTAGAATCACTAAGTTCTAAACATATTCCATAGTATAACTCTTTTTAGTTATTTCGTCTTAATTTTATGGAGTATAATCAAGATATATCAAATGGAACAAATTTGGAAAAAATTTAGTCTAATCAATATTTCTTCAGCTATAGTTTTATTGATTTTATTTTTAATACCTTTTCAAGGTTTTCTTCCAGTCTGGTTAAGTAGTATTGTCGGACACTACACTTTATTAAGACTATGGAAAGAATTCTTACTAGTAATAATATTAATCATAACTATTTATTATTTAATTACTGATTCAAAAACACGAAAAAATATTTTCTCGAATAAACTTACGTGGTTAATAATTCTCTTTTGGGTAATTGAATTAATTTGGGCGGCAATAGCCTATCTAGGTAAAGACGTATCCTTAAAAGCTTTATTTTTTGGATTATTACTAGATTGTCGTTACTTTATATTTTTTGGGATAACCTGGATTATTGCCCTTAAAAACAGAAACTTGATTAAATTTATACCCAAAATAATTTTAGTTCCAGCAGCAGTTGTGGTTTTATTTGGTTTACTTCAAATATTTATTTTACCCAATAACTTTTTAGCTCATTTTGGTTATAACCAGGCAACCATTATGCCATTTCAAACCATTAATAGTAATTCTAAATATGTTCGGATTATATCTACTCTAAGAGGAGCAAACCCTCTGGGTGCATACTTAATCATTCCAATTACTTATTTAATTTATATCTTTCTTAAGAAGTCAAAGAAAATAAATAAAACAACTATAGCAATAACTATTTTTATACTACTAAGCTTAGTAGTTCTCTTTTTTAGTTTTTCCAGAAGTGCTTGGATAGGAGCTTTTGTTGCCGGGTGTTTAATCGTATTTCTAAGTATTCAAAATAAAAAAACCAAAAAGCGTATTTTAATTGGTGGTTTAGTTGTTCTAATCGTTGTTGGGGCAGGTTTATTCCTTGATCGAAATAACCATAAAGTGCAAAATTTGTTGTTCCATACCCAATCTAATTCAAAAATTGGTATTAGTTCAGATCAAGCACATCTTAACTCAACAATAAATAATTTTAAAAAACTTATTAAAAATCCTTTGGGTAGTGGTCCGGGTAGTTCTGGCCCTGCATCTATTTATAACAAATATAGGGCACCTCAGATTCCAGAAGATTACTATATCCAAATAGGGCAAGAAGTAGGAATATTTGGTTTAATAATTTATCTAGCTATTATATTTAAAATATTATTAGATCTTTTTAAGAATAAAGACCAAAATCAAATAAACCACTTTTTATTAGCTAGCTTAGTAGGAATTTTAATAGTTAATCTATTTTTAATGGCTTGGACTGATGATACCTTAGCCTATCTTTGGTGGGGAATATTGGGAATTAGTTATTCAACATTACCAAATAAAATTAAAAAAATGAAAGAAAATTAAACTATGGAACAAATCAAAATAAGACCAACCAAAAAACAAAAAGACATTTTAGAATTTATTCGACTATTCATAGCAGAATATGGATATAGTCCAAGTTATCGAGAAATTATGAGAGGACTTAACTACAATTCTGTTGCAACGGTCGCTCAGCACATCAACAGTCTCCTAAAAAGAGGACAACTTATAAAAAGAGAGCATTCGGCTAGATCTTTAGAGGTTGTAGATAATCCATTAGACACTAAAGTATTAACCAATCAAATTAAAGAATCAGAAGAAAAATGGTTGGTTGAGAAAATTGAATTTGCTTTTAAACAAATTGAATCTCTTGGAGATGAAATAAAGAACGCCAGTCTAGATGAGCTCTATGTCCTAGTTGGAGCACTTAAAGTATTAGGTCTTGAAGGAGCTGCTCAAAGTTTTATATCAAGACTATCAGTCTTAAAGAAAAGACAGCAGACATCTTAAAAAAGCGAAGTTAAAAATACTATATTCTTTTTTTCAAAATAGACTTAAAATAGAGGTAACATTAAAAATAAATGAGCTGGAAGATAGGTGAAAATCCTAGACTGTGCCGCAACGGTGATGCTTTTTAGCTAAGTCCGATACAGCTTAAAAGGAAGTTATGATAGCCGAGCAGCTAGACTTTTATCAAGAAACTGAAAATCTATCCAAGTATCAACCTCTTGTTGATTTAGACACTGTTAATTTATTTAGTGATTCTAAGAAATTTTATCAAAAAAGAGCTGAATATATTTTAAATGGATTCCAACAAAAATTAGATAATGGCGAATTCTTGGAAGTTCCTTTGGCTATAAATGTATTATCAACCGCCAATAAATATCTAGAAGAAGATGATCAGACCCAAAAAGTTAAATATTTTCAGGCAATAGAGCAGGACTCTTCTAGATTAATCGCGGAAGCAATGCGTAAAAATTCCTGGGAATATTATCCACCAGTTTTTGAGGAGTATGATCCAATTCAAAATGATCTTAAATCAAACGGAATTAACTTATCTGACGTTTTAAGAAATGGACTTAGTCCACTGGCAAAAGAAGAAGAAAAAAAGATCCGTGTTCAAGAATTTGTTGAGCATCAAGTTAATTTAGAAATCATCAATTTAATTGAAGACGATCATGAAGTTCGCTTATTAAGTATAAAAGAGTGTCCAGATTATGTAATAGATGAGTATGTCAACAATAAAAGCTCAGAAAAGCTGTACGGTGGATATGTGCCTGAAATAGAAAAAATGGTTATCCAATTAACGAAATTATCTAAACAAGGAGCGAGCATTGAACTTATTGGGCTATCTGGAAAAAATATAGATCATCAAATCATAACCCAATTTTTAAGTGAAAAAAATATAATTCAAGATCCGAATATTACAAAAATGGAGTTACGTTCAAAACAGTTTATTGTTGAAGACGATTCCCTAAATATTTTCGACTTTGTAGAACAACTAGATGAATTTAGTTCAGAAAAAACCGGTAAGAATATATTTTTAGGTGAAATTATCTCAGATAATCAAGAAAAAGATTATTTAAATGCAATTGAGCAGTCTATATCCAGACAGAAATCTTATGAAACTAAAGTGAAAAACCTCAGTAGATATTTAATTGATCTTTGCGAACAAGGTAATCATCCAATAAAAGCAGAGCAAGAACTGGTACAGTTTTTAAAAAGGTCATTATTTAATCACGTTTTAGAGCACAACGAACAGGCTAAAACTATTTTTAACGACAATGTAGCTAGAGATATAGCAATGATTAACGTCTTAATTGATAATAAAGAAACTAAACAAGCTCAAGACTTAATGAAAGAATCCTTTAACAAAGCTCCATTGATTTCGTTTTGTGGTGCTGGAAGTTGTGGGCTTATTGCGGTGAGTCAATCATCCCTAGAATCAAAAACCGTCCATTCATTAGGGCTAAAGGGTGAAGTAATAAAAGATACCGTTAGAGCTTGTATCTTTTGTGGAAAAAAAGAGATTTTCTATGACACAAAGGGTAATAAAGCATGTGCAAATTGTAAAAGTTCTGAAATTAATAAAAACATTAAGTCAAAATTAAGAAAAACAGCATAGTATAGGGGTATGTTAAAAATTAAAGAAAAACAAAGCAATATTTATAAAATTGGTTTTTACCCAGGCTCATTTGATCCTATCCATCTAGGACACATTACTTTTGCCTTGCAAGCCATTAAACAAGCCAAACTAGACGCAGTCTATTTTTTACCAGAAAGACAACCCAAAAATAAAATAGGTTTAGAGCATTTTAGTCACAGAGCGGAAATGATTAAACGAGCTATTAAACCACATCCAAAACTCCAACTTTTAGAACTAAGTGATAAACAATTTAATGTTAAAAGGACTTTTGTTAAACTTCAAAAACTATTTGAAGGGAACGAATTATATTTTTTGTTTGGCTCAGATATCTTGCCTAGCATGAGTTCATGGCCACATTTTAATAAACTTAACCAAGAATCAAAAATAATTATTGCAACTAGAAAAAATGATTCCTTAAAAAAGTTAAAAAGAATTATAAAAATAAATAACTTTAAGAATATTAGTTTTATTAAATCGATGACACCAAATGTTAGTAGTTCAATAATTAGGGAAGCTTTATATAATAACCAATCCGCAGAAGGAACTTTATTTAGTGCTCTAAAATACATCAACAAGCACTGGCTTTATGTCTCAATAAAGTAATTATTTTGTAGTTGTTGGAGCTTTACTTTGAACCGTTGTTCCGCCATTAACTTTTACGGAAGCCGTTCCTTTTGATTTGACTTGCTGAATTTCTGCATTTATAACTTTTTCAAACGCGGACAATGAGTCAGCTATTTGAACTTGTTTACCATTAATTATAAATGTTGGGGTTGCATCAATATTAAGACTATTTCCAGCATTTTCATCGGCAATAATAACATTATTGACCTGACTGGAGTTATATAACTGATTAAATTTATTAACATTTAATCCTAAACTAGAAGCATATTGATCAAAAACAGGTAATGGATTAGTTGTCCCGATCCATCCCGGATTGGCACCATTGGTATTATAGTAATCTTGATTTGTCTGATACAAAAGGTCGTGCATTTGCCAGAATTTACCCATCAAACTAGCAGCCTCAGCGGCTCTTGCTCCTGCAAAGGCATTAGGGTGAATAGACGTAAGTGGGAAATTTCTAAACTGAAAATAAATTTGGTTATAATATAAACTAACAACCTGTTTAACAGTTGAGTAATATTCTCCGCAATACGGACACTGATAATCGCCATATTCTACTAGAGTAATTCCATCCTTTCCTAATCCTTCTATATGTTCAGAAGGTTTAGAATTCGTAGTTTGCGATGCAGGTTGACCAGTAATAGTAAATATGCCAACTAAACCAACTACTACAATTACGACGATTATCCAAAATTGTTTAGACATGTAAACTCCTCTTAATATTTATGTCCTTTAATTATACTAATTTGAACTAATTTTAAAAAATTAATAATAAAAAGTATAATTACTATGTATGATAGATTTTATTTTAGCATTACTCTTTCTTTTGTTAACCTTTATTCTTTTAGAGCTTGAAAAAGCCTACAAAGTTTTACCTATAGATGAATTACGTTTTAGAGCAAAACAAAACGACTCTATTTATGATTTAATCTACAGGGTTAATGTTTTTAATAAATCACTCGATTATACACTCTGGTTTTTAATAGCAATCTTTTCAGCCTTAAGTGTTGTTCTGTTTAATAAACTAGCACCATTTTTAATCGGATTAATTGCTGTAGCTCTTTTTGTATTCGTCTTATTCATATGGTTACCCAATAAAAAATTAAATAAAGTATCTATTTTTTTTGTTAAACTTTTTACTCCTCTTCTTATAAAATTCTTGAACTTAAGTTACCCATTATTCTCCAAACTAAAATTAAATAAAGAAAGAACTATTGCATATCCTAATTCAGTGTTCGAGTTTAGTGATTTAAAGAATTTTTTTAAAAACTTAGCTAACCAAGAAGATGTCAGAATGACAAACGATGAGATAAAAGTGCTCATTAATTTTACAAAGTTATTTACTAAATTTATAACTGAAGTAGGGCAGAAATGGTCTAAATTAAAAAAGATTAAAGCCTCAGATCCTATCGGCCCAGTTGTTCTTGATGAATTATATAAATCTAAACAAGACTTTATCCCCGTTCAGGATAGCAATAAAAAAGTTGTTGGCTATTTAGATATGAGGAATCTAAACATTTCAAAAGACGGTAAAGTAGAAGACTATATGCAAGCAGATCTAAGTTATCTCAACGAGGAAGATAGTTTAATAGAAGTGTTTTTAGCTTATCAAAAAACAGGTTCCCCAGTTTTCTTAATCATTGATGATAACCAGAAAAATGTTGGACTTATAACGGTTAAAGATATTATTAATTTAATTCTTAAAAACAAGAATTTAATAAATGAATTTAATTATTCTTCAATTGATGACGTTTCTAAAAAATATTTAGATACAGAAACTAACTAAAGTGATAAAATAAAAGAAATAAGATTAGGTTGTAAATGAAAAGATCATTTAGTGTCGACGGATTAAATTTAGTAGGTCAAGATATATTAGTTAAAGGCTGGGTCCAATCAAGAAGGGATCATGGCGGACTTATTTTTATTGATCTTAGAGATCATCAAGGAATTATTCAACTTGTTATAAATCCCGAAAAAGATGAAGCTTTTAAAATAGCAGAAAAAATTCGTGATGAATTCGTTATTCAGGCAAGTGGTTTAGTAAGAAATAGGGAAGATAGTTTAGTTAATCCAAAACTTGAAACTGGCAAAATTGAGATTCTAATAAATGAACTTAAAATATTAAGTAAATCAGATCCTCTGCCGATAGCTATTTTCCAAGAAAATACTTCTAATGAAGAGCAACGTTTTAAGTATAGATATTTAGACTTACGTTCACCTAAAAGCCAGAATATTCTCAAAAGAAGAGCAGAATACTACAAAGTTCTAAGAAATTTTATGGAAAAAAACGATTTTACGGAAGTAACCACTCCAATCTTGGGAGTATCTAGTCCAGAGGGTGCAAGAGACTTTCTAGTCCCATCGAGAGTTCATCCTGGAAAATTTTATGCTCTCCCACAATCTCCTCAACAGTTTAAGCAACTTTTAATGATTGGTGGCTTATATCGTTATTACCAGATAGCACCGTGTTTTAGAGACGAAGATCCCAGAGCCGATAGACTATATGGAGATTTTTATCATTTAGATTTAGAAATGTCTTTTGTTGAGAACGGAGAAGAAGTAAGAAATACCGTTGAGCCTTTAATAAAAGACCTTGTAATTAATTTTGCATCTAAGAAGTTATTATCTGAAGAAACACCAATCTTAAGTTATCAAGAAGCTATCGAAAACTATGGTTCAGATAAACCAGATTTGCGTTTTGACCTAAAGTTAATTAATTTAAATGATTG
>JAJZMH010000015.1 GCA_021850365.1 bacterium | reverse complement strand
ATAACTAATATTAGAATTATTGCCAAAAAAGTACCTCAGTTATTCGGGGAAAGTGGGGTAATTTACCCGAGGAAGTCAAATATCGAACCTAAAACTCACAAAAATAAAATTCATATCCAGATAATCCAAGGAACATACAAAAGAACTATGTATAAAAATAAAGAAACTATCTTTTAAAACTTTCCATTTCTAATCTAGAGGTTGCCTTCAAATTTAAAATGTGAGAACTCCATAATTGCAACGATCAAATTATGCTTGACTACGGATAGAATAAGAAATTAATTAAATTTTCAATATCCCAGAAATATCTGAGCAGTTCCATTCTATATCTTATAAAGAAATTATAGAAGAAAAATTCATTGAAGAAACTGCTTAAATTGTAGTGATTACGGAAATTCCACTGGGTAAAGCAGGTCACATTAGGGTCAAAAATTACTATCTCCTAAAAACTAATTATGTGGATGATTATCAGGATAAAGTACGGATTAGTATTATGAGTGAGATTAAATCAATTAATCAAAAACCTTACATTTCTGTTATCATCGTTGCGCATAATAGAAAACCGTTTTTAAAATATGCAATAGAATCTGCAATAAATCAAACATTGGGGAAGAATGAGTACGAGATCATAGTCATTAAAAACTTTGATGATCCTGAAGTGGATAAATTAATCAAAGAATCAAATATTATCAGCATAAAATCTTCCGACGAATGTCTTGTAGGAGATGACCTTGCGATTGGTTTAGATTCATCGCGCGGTGAAGTCATTGCATTTCTTGACGATGATGATACTTTCCTTGAAAATAAATTGGAGGTAATTTATGGGTTATTTCACAAAAATGAAAAGATTGTCTATTATCACAATGCACAGATTTTTAAGACCTTAGATGGAAGTAGCGAACCAAAATTCAAGAATATTAGGGCATGTTTCCCTAATAATTATTTGATTCTAAAATTTAAAAAAATAGTGAGGAAATATACACTTAGTCCACTGATATTTAATATTAGTTCAATTTCAATTCGAAAATCGCATTATGTCAAATATATTGATTCGTTAAAATCCCTCGCGAACCATACGGATGATTTCTTTTTTTTTGTAGGGTTAGACGCAGGTGGTATCTATTATTTGGATGATAGAAAATTGACCGTTTATCTTAGGCATCAAAGTGCAAGTAAAGCCATACTGAAGCAGAATGATAAACTCTCTTTTCTGTTAAAAAAAGCCGATATTCAGGAGAAAGGGGCATTAGCATCAAAATATATTTTAGGTCTCGTAAATGACGAAAGATTAAAAAATATAATAAAAGCAAGGATGGAATTAGAGCAGTTAAGCAACAACATTTATATGAGAATTTTTAACAAAAACCTTCTTTTAAAATGCATTTGGAATTCAAGATATTATGGATTCAAGCATACGATTTTGGAACTGTATCTTGTAATTAAAGATTTATTAAAAGAGTAACTAGTCAATATTCTTAAACTCTGATCAAAGTAAGCAGAATTATTATGTTTAAATTAGAACCATAGTAGAGACGTGGGGTAAGACACTTGGGTTTCTTCTTGAATGGCTGAATTATATATAAAAAATGTAAATCAGGTAATACAAAATTGCAAAGGAATAGTACTTAGAAAAGGGTTTGGGTTATAATGCCCAAATTTAAAAGAGATACCAAGCATGAAGGGTGAGATAAGACCGTTGAAATAGAAATTGTTAAGGTTCATTTATCTATACGAGAATGTACAGTCAAATGAGGAAGAAAAAAATCTTATATATTTGTGATTTAAATTTGGAAAACGGTGGTGCACAGAGAATCACTATAGAGACTTTGCCATGTTTATCAAAGGTTTTTGATATTTTCCTATATGTGGAAAATAAACCAAGTGCAGACACCTTAAAACTTCTAAGCAACCTGGAAGTTCACATAATCGTGGATTTTAAACTTGCAAAGGATAATCTCAAAAACTTACTTATAAGGGAAGAGATTGAATTAAACATCATACAGTATGAAAATCCTCGCTGGATCATATTGGGTTATGAAATTTGGAAAGATATAGGCGTTAATTACACAGTACTATTTTATGAACTTCCATTTATCAATACTCCAACAAAAAAAGTTTTTGCAAATTGGTATATTCAAGTCTTTTTAAAAATATTTTCAAGCTTTTTTAAAAACCTCAATCAGGTTTCAAAGATTAGTGACTTAAATAATAAAAAAAATCAATACAATAAACTGCAGAGCAAAACATCTTATTTGAAAAGAAATTATTTCATCACAAAAAAAATAGATGATCTTAAAAAAACACTTATTAAGGTAAGGGAAACTAGAAGGGGTTTAGCCAATTCAATAAAAATAATTGCCATGGGCAGTGCAAGTAAATATTACATAGATAAATACTTTGGATTTAAAAATCTAATTGAGGTAAAGAATTCTGCATCTTCTGATATTCAGATTGTTGAAGGATTGCTTAATTTAGATCTCAAAGATCTCAAGTATGATATATGTTTTATGGCTGCCAGATTGGAATCAGGAAAGGGGATATTAGATGTTTTAGAAGTAGTTTATAGGGTTAAGCAATTGCTTGGGGACAATATAAAAACAGTTATTTTAGG
>JAJZMH010000030.1 GCA_021850365.1 bacterium | reverse complement strand
AAAGAGATTTATTTTCATAACTTAAACATATTCAAAATTAAAGATCTAGTTTACTTTTTTCCGGTAAGATACCTAGACTATTCGAGTATATCTAAGATAAAAAACGCAAAAATTGGAGAGTTAAGTCTAATAGTAAAATTTAACAACGTTAAGGAATTTAGAACAAGAAATCATCATCTAATTACTCAAGCAGATGCCTATGATGATACCTCTAAGCTTAAAGTTATCTGGTTTGATCAACCTTATCGAAAAAAAATGATTGATCCTGAAAAGGAGTATTTCTTAAGTGGAAAGTTGGATTTTAAATACGGTAGTTTTTCAATTATTAGTCCAATTATTGAGCCTGCCGATAGACCAAATATTAATTCAGCAAGAATAATCCCAATTTATCATCAAACTAAGGGTCTTAAATCAAGTGAAATTAGAAAAGTAATCTTTTCTTTACTTAATCAGGACTCGATAGATAATGAAATCTTAAGTGATCAGATCTTAAAAGAATATAAGCTATTAGGTATTAACGAAGCATTAAAAAACATTCATTTCCCTAAAAATTCAGAAATGCTCCAAAAAGCTAAATATCGGATTGACTTTGAAAATATGTTTATCCTAAATTTAAGTTCAATAATTCTAAAAGAAGAGAACAAATCATTAAATAGTTATCAAGTTAAATTTAATTTGAGCCATACCCAACAATTTTTAAAAGCATTGCCCTTTGTACTTACCCCAAATCAAAAATTGGTAATCTGGCAAATTATTAAAGATTTAGAGAAACCCGAACCAATGAATCGGTTAATTGAAGGTGATGTCGGTACCGGCAAAACAGTAATCGCAGCTTGTATTGCATACTTGATGGTTAAAAACGATTTTCAGGTCGCCCTGATGGCTCCAACAGAAATATTAGCTACTCAACACTATAACAATATTAAAAGACTTTTTAAGATACTTAAAATCGATAATCAAATAGGATTATTAAGCTCCTCAACATCAAAAACTGAAAGTACCCTAATTTATAGTGGTATTAAAAAAGGAGATATAAAATTAATCATTGGTACTCATAGCCTAATCCAAACGGATTTAAAGTTTAAGAACCTAGCATTAACGATTATTGATGAACAGCATAGATTTGGTGTTAAGCAGAGACAGCTATTAAAACAAAAATCGAAGTTTATGCCCCACTTATTATCCTTAAGCGCAACACCTATACCTAGAAGTCTAGCACTTACTCTGTTTCAGGAATTAAAAATATCTAAACTGACAGACAAACCAATTAAAACAGATCCAATTAAAGTTATAGTTTCATCCTATTTTGATTACCTAAAACAAATTAATAAGATAAAAGCACACCTTAAAAAGAAAGAACAGTTAATAATAGTTTGCAGATCAATTGATTCAACTATCAATGACCAGTACTCAATTACTAAAGTTTTTAAAGAAACTGCACGGTTATTTAATGAATTTAAAATAGAAATTATACACGGAAAAATGAAAAGTGAACAAAAGAATAAAGTTATGGATGGATTTATTAATCATAAGTTCGATATTCTAATTTCAACCACAGTTATTGAAGTAGGAATAGATAACCCTAAAGCAACTCAAATGGTTATATATGAAAGCGATAAATTTGGTTTAGCCCAACTTTATCAGTTAAAAGGAAGAGTTGGAAGACATCAGCTACCTGGTACATGTTATCTTTTATTTGATCCCAGCTCAGATAATCCAAAAAGATTAAAATTACTTCAATCAGCTAAAAATGGTTTTGAAGTTGCAGAAATGGATTTAAAAATAAGAGGCCCTGGATCTATTTATGGAATTTTTCAGCATGGAAAAAATGTAGAACTAAAATTATCTAACATCAATAACCAAAAGCTAAATAAAATCACCAAGGTAGCTGCCCTGAACTTTTTCCAAAGCAAAAGTATGATAGAATATAAACCGTTACTACAAAAAGTAAATGAGATAAGAAAAATTATAAACTTGGATTAAATATGTACGCAGGAACTACACTTACTAAAATATCTGGATCTGTAATTGGTGCTCACCAAAAAATAGATCGAATTGCTAGAAAGCATTTAAGTATTATTTTGCCCGACGTTATTTTTCCGTCCTCTAGAGAAATAATTAAATTTGAAGGGGATAAGGGTCCTGATGGAATTAAGCGTAAAAGTCCAGCCAAAAATGAACCATGGCATTTTATTGATCCCAATAACCCAACTAAAAGTTCCTTAATTGGCGATATTACTTCGCATTACAATGATTTAGTTAAAGCCATCAAAGAAAAAGATAGTATCAAAATTTCTTTTGAGGCAGCCTGGCTCTCTCACGCAATAGTCGACGGTTTAACCCCTGCTCATCAATATCCTTATGATAAGAAATTAGCTAAGTTGAGAAATGGTCGTACTAACGAAGATCGATCAACTTTGAAAAAGAAACTTGTTATGCCTGGCATTGACGGCAAAGATACTTTAAAAAATAACTGGAAGATGTGGGGCCCTAAAGGCCTATTTACTACTCATGCAGCCTTTGAATTTGGAGTTGCTGCTTTAATTGCCCCGATCAGATTTAAGGAATTTATACCAAACGAAACAGAAATAAATCAATCCCTAGAAATAGAATTAAGTACGTTATTTATAAAAAGTGTTAAACGAGTATATAGACTAAAGATTTATCAAGAGTTTATCGATAATGGATGGAACATAAAAATATCTCAAAAAATTAAAGATAAACTAGCACCAATCATAATCAATACCGTAACTCTG
>JAJZMH010000025.1 GCA_021850365.1 bacterium | reverse complement strand
AGAGCAAATAATTCCATAAATAATTGGATACTTACTAAAAGTATAATATAAGCATAAGTTTCTTGATTTTGGCTGAGTATGTGCTAAATTATAATTAATAACTATTAAAAACAAGGGAAAATTATGTCAAATTATTCATCAACGAATTCAGCTACGAGTTATAGTAGTACAGTTTCTCAAACTACTTCTAGTACTTCAGCAAGCGGAGTAAATCAAACGGCCACCCAACAAGCTGCTGTTGGTATTGCAACATTTAGTATGTTGATAATTTATATAATTGTGTATGTATATGCTTCTGTTGCACTTGGCGCGATCTTTAAGAAGGCAGGAAGAAAATTTAGTAGGGGATTCGTTCCTTTTTATAATCTATGGTTATTATACGAAATTTCAGGAATGTCTGGCGCTCTTTCGTTACTCTTTATCCCACTCTTTTTGTACGATATAGTATCGTTAATTGGAAGCATTCAATTAGGCGGAAGCTTAGGGATGATTATTATGGCAATAGGATTGATATATTTGATTGGGTTGTTAGCTATTAGTATTTTGCAGTGTATTAAGCTTGGTGAAAAATTTAATAAAAGTACAGGATACTCAGTTGTTTTATTGGTACTATTATCTCTGATTGGTTATTCAATTTTAGGGTTTGGTAGTAGTGTGTATAACGGTTCTAATTCTGGGAATAATAATCAGAATGTACCTCCTCAAAACCCTAATCCAGGTCTGCCACCAACTCCACCGGTGTCACCAACTCCACCTGTATCCTAGAGCCAGGTGAAAAGTTTGTTGTCTAATTACATTTTTAAATACAATTTTTTGGGTATAATATTTGATATTTTATATAGTTTTTAACTCAATAATCTATGGTGATATAGTATTGTTTTTTAGGTTGTTATTTAAAAACAGGTATTATTCTAAATAGAATTTTTGAAAAAAACTGAAGAAAAGTTTAATAGAAAATTTTTTTATAATCATTGATTACTATCCTTAATTACCAAACAAGCTAGTTACCTATCTTTATTAAAACCCTTTAAAGTTTTACTCTTAAGGAGTAAAATAGATAAATATGGAGTTTTATAAACCATCTAAAATTGAGTCCAAGTGGCAAACGAAATGGGCTGAAACTAAAATTTATCAGGCTGAGGATTTTTCCTCCAAGCCAAAGTTCATTATGCTTACCGAATTTCCCTATCCATCAGGGGATGGATTACACATGGGTCATATCCGGGAATATACCCTAGGAGATATTTATGCTCGCTATAGCAGAATGAAAGGTTATAACGTACTGTTTCCTATGGGATACGATGCTTTTGGATTACCTGCAGAAAACTACGCTATTAAACACCATGTTAGTCCACAAGATTCAACTAAAAAAAATATAGCTAATTTCAAGGAGCAGTTTAATAAGCTAGGTTTTAGTTTTGATAATTCTAGAGAAATTAATACCTCTGATCCAAAATATTATAAATGGACTCAATGGTTATTTTTACAATTTTTTAAAAAAGGACTTGCCTACCAAGAAGATACTTTAATTAATTGGTGTCCATTCTGTAAAACCGGACTTTCTAATGAGGAAGTTATCAATGGACGACATGAACGATGCGATACTTTAGTAACGAAGAAAAAACTCAAACAATGGGTTTTGAAGATTACAGATTATGCCGAGAAATTATTGGAAGGACTAAAAAGTGTAGATTACTTAAATAAGATCGCCGATCAGCAAATTAATTGGATAGGGAAAAGTGAAGGAGCTTTAATTAATTTCGAAATAGAAAAAAGTAAAGAAATTCTTCCTATTTATACAACCGCTCACGATACCATTTTTGGAGTAACTTTTATGGTGCTGGCTCCTGAGCATCCCTTAATTTCAAAGATTACATCAGAAGAACATTTAGCAAATGTGCGGTCATACCAAAAAATGGCTGAATCAAAAAGTGATTTAGATCGCCAAGATGAAAATAAAGAAAAAACAGGAGTCTTTACGGGAGCTTATGCTATTAATCCTTTAAGTGGATCTAGAATTCCTATATGGATATCCGATTATGTCTTAATGAATTATGGTACGGGAGCAATCATGTCGGTTCCAGGTAATGATTTAAGAGACTATCAGTTTGCAAAAAAATATGAACTTCCCATAATTTTCACCACTGACCAAAATAAATTTGTATCTTACCAAGACGAAATTAAGAAAAACCCAGCTAAGTTCATTATGTCTAATTCCGCAGAATTCAATGGTTTAACATTTAAAGAAGGAAGAGAAAAGATCCTAGAATTAATTGAGCAAAAAAAAGTGGGCAAAAAGCAAGTTCAATATAGACTTAGAGACTGGATATTTTCTAGACAAAGATATTGGGGAGAACCTATTCCCATTATTCATTGTCCGACCGATGGTCCTGTTCCAGTGCCTGAAGATGAATTACCTGTCTTATTACCAAAAATTGATGATTATCTACCTAGTGATGACGGCTTAAGTCCATTAAGTAAGAACAAACAATTCGTAAATACAATTTGTCCTCTTTGCAGGCAACCAGCCAAGAGGGAAACTAATACAATGCCTAACTGGGCAGGAAGTAGTTGGTATTACTTAAGATATTTTGATCCTAATAATGATCAAGAATTCGTTTCAAAAGATAAATTGAAATATTGGGGAGAGGTAGATTTTTATCTAGGCGGAATGGAGCATACTACGCTTCATTTATTATATTCTCGTTTTTGGCATAACTTCTTTTACGATATTGGACTTGTTCCATTTAAAGAACCATACAAAAAAAGAAGAGGTCAAGGAATAATCTTAGCCACTGATGGAACAAAAATGAGTAAGAGTAAGGGAAATGTAGTAAATCCTATTGATGTTATTGATCAGGGGTATGGAGCAGATGCTCTGCATTTAGCAATTGCTTTTCTTGCTCCCTATGATCAAACTACTCCATGGAGTCCAGAAAGTGTAGTTGGATCTTACCG
>JAJZMH010000008.1 GCA_021850365.1 bacterium | reverse complement strand
TACTAACGTAGGATTATCTACACTACCTAGAACAATAGCATTACTTTCTTGTACCTGAGCATATGCACCTATAGCAGTTGCATTCTGTAAAGCAGCTAGAGTAGAAAAGTTACCACCACTATCCTGGTACCCGGCATAGTATCCTAGGGCAGTATCATTAGATCCGGTGGTGTGTAAAAGAGCATAGTAACCCATAGCAGTATCACCACCACCAGTACCATTCCCATTTAAGGCATAGGCTCCAACACTAGTGTTTCCACTACCTGTGGTATTGCTTTGAGAAGCAGATGCCCCTACAGCAGTATTAGTTCCCCCACCATTACTTAATTGAAGAGCGTTGTAACCCAGAGCAGTATTATATATTGAAGTAGTATTATCAGATAGTGCACCAGCTCCAACGGCAACATTTTGAGTACCTGTAGTATTATTTTGAAGGGCAGACGTTCCTACGGCAGTATTATTGCTAGCTGTGTTGTAATAAAGAGCGTTATAACCTACGGCAGTATTATTGCTAGCCGTGGTATTGTCATTTAGTGCTTGTGCCCCTACAGCAGTATTAGTTGCTCCGGTTGTGGTAGATCCTAGGGCACTATATCCTACAGCAGTATTATTGTTAGCTGTGTTGGAATAAAGAGCATATGTTCCTACTGCTGTATTTTGAATACCGGTAGAATTTAATTCAATAGCTTGTGCCCCTACAGCAGTATTTCCAGTACCAGAAGTATTGCTTTGAAGAGCATATGCTCCTACTGCTGTATTAGGGTTACCTGTAGTATTGCTTTGAAGAGCATATGCTCCTACTGCTGTATTGTTGCCGACTGTATTATTTTCAAGAGTTACATATCCTAGTGCCGTATTGTTGCTACCAGCTACATTATGCAAGAGAACATCTCCTCCCACCGCTGTATTGTTATTACCGGTAGTATTACTTAGGAGTGTAGCATATCCTTCAGCCATATTAGCACTACCAGTAGTGTTGCTACTAAGAGCTTGTACACCTAAGGCGGTATTGTTGTTACCAGCTACATTACTTTGAAGAGTTCCTTCTCCTACTGCTACATTTTGAAATCCCGAAGTATTACTATAGAGTGCATAATATCCTAAAGCGGTATTATAATATCCTGAAGTATTATTTTGAAGGGATAAGTTACCAGCTGCAGTATCACCTCCATTTGATCCGGAATTTGTACCATTTGCTACAAATATTGGACTGCCGTTTTGGTAAATTTGACCCGTATAGTTTATATCACTACCAGCTGCACCTAAACTACTATCTGAAATATTATCTGTGTAAGTCTGATTAGAATTTGGAAGAGGTGAAGAGTTAACTAAATAAAATGGGCCAGAAGATGATCCACCAGCCTTTGTTCTATAAATATTAATTCCACTAACTAAACTATTAGAAGATCCACTAACCGTTACATTAACTTCTTCAGAAACAGGATTTACGGCAACGGAGACTGGACTATAATTAGCCAAACCTTCAGGTGTTACATAACCATAAACATAATAATAAGTAGAATTAAGATTACCAGAGGTTGCATTAATTGCTACAGTAGGTGCAGAAGACGGTACAGATACTTGATTCATGTCAATATTTCCAGAAACAGTTAATGAACTTGATGAAGAGGCCGAAGTTTCAACCCCTAAATTACCATTATTGTTAATACTATCAAGAATTGTCCCACTACTATTTTCCCAATCCTGGAGGTCAAAAGTATTACCAGATGTCGCCTTTACGACAATACCTACTTGACCATAAGTAGCTGGAAGGACTGTTATCCTACCCAATGCTTCATCGTATGTTGTCCCAAAAGTTGCATTCCCTTGTGTAGCGAGAGATCCGCCTAGGCGCATATTATTGGGTGTATAGACCTGTTGTTGACCAGCTGTAGTCAATCCAGATAAAGATACTATAGGAGTACTTGAACCATTTCCTAACCAAAGGGCACCAGAACTATCAAACTTGGTTAGAACCGTACCGCTAGAATTTTGGAGATCTAGAAAATCAGCAGATTGAGAAGGGAGCTCTTGAATTGCTAATTGTCCAGCTCCTGCTGCGGGAGTAACTCCTCCAATTCCCACAGCTTCAGCAAATATTGCCGATGGTCTAGTATTACTAGTACTATTTCCTGTTCCTACATAAAAAACAGCATTTTGGTTCACAGCAGCAGTTGAGTTTATAGTTACGTGTGAATTCTGATTTGGATATCCCGTAGGATCATCATATGTTTCAGCTTGAATAGCATATTGGCCACCAAACCCGCCCCAGACTCTTCCGACAGATACTTGAAAAACGGATCCGCTAGGCACAAGACCACCTCCATTTACATCTGGATTTAACCTTATAAATTCACCTGTCGAATCAGTCGTTCGCGCTATGATTGGATAGGGAGAAGTAATTGCACCATTCTGTCCACTATTGCCATGATTGAAAGATAGAATTGTAGCAGTATTTAGAGTAGGTGGAGTAGCTGATGTTCCAGATGCACCAGTATCTACAAAAGAAGTTGTTCCAGGAGAAACTTGATAAGCAACGTTTTCGCCCCCCGAAGTAGTTCCTCGATAAACTACATATCCTCCGGAATCTACTACTGCAGGCCAACTTATTGTAACTGATCCTGTAGGTCCGGTAACTGCCACACTTTGTTCAAGACTAGGCAGAGTTTGTCCACCATATCCAATAGCAGCATTACTATCTTCCGCAGTAACTTCGTAATAGTAAGTTCCAGAGGCTAATGATCCTCCCGTGGATGATGCACTTAAGGTTGGTGCACCGGGAGAACTCATTGCTATCGAAAAAGAACTTCCAGCCCCTAAACCAAGTGTAGTTTGAGGGGTATTTGTATCAATTCCTACATTTTGACTATTTGTATTAACATTTAAAACAGTACTAGCGGAAGTATTTTGAACCTCAAAAGCATTATTTGAATTATCTTGAATTAAATTAGCGCCGGTCCATGTCTGATTAGAACTTAGTTGTCCAAAAGCTGAGGAAGGAAGACCATTTAGTAATGCCGAGTTTTCTGCATTTGGGGTAGAAGTCAGAAGGATATATGGAGTCATTACACCATCTCCCCCACAATTTGTTTGGAAATTACCCGCAGGAGTACAAGGCGTAGTATTACCAATTTGAAGAGACAAATAAAGTGGGCTAGTATTCCACGGAACACTACTACCAAATGGAGTAATTGATCCTAAGTTTACTTCAAAAGTACCACTGACAAAACTGACTTGTTGACCAGATGCAGTATAATCTTCGGTCCAAACATTAGTACAACCACTCCCGGTATTGTTAGTACACCCAGTGTATATTTTAAACTCCATATTGTAATTACCATCTGGAATATTTATACCAGCGGACGTAGTAATCTTACCCTCGAAACTTATTTCAGGGTTACCAGCGGCCGAAGCTTTAGTGTTTGTATTTATTAAGGGGATTAACAAAACTAAAAAAATCGTTAATCCAAAAATAAATTTTTTTGTTATTACTCGACTGATTTTCATCTCACTTTATGTTTATGTTTACAATGTAAATTATATAAGTATTTAAGTAAAATACAATATTTTGTAATTTATATTATTCATTTAATGTCAGATTACTTTTTGGATACAAAAAAATGGAAGATAATTTTGATATAATATCCTTAAGTAGTTAAAAATAAGGAACAAGATGAGTGGACATTCAAAATGGTCAACTATAAAACGTCAAAAAGGAGCAAAAGATGCCGCCAGAGGGGCAATATTTACTCGTCTAGGTAACGCCCTTGCTATAGCAGCTAGAAGCGGTACTGATCCAGAAACCAATTTTACTCTACGTTTAGCAATAGATAAGGCTAAAGCAGCCAATATGCCACTAGATAATATCAAGCGTTCTATCGATAGGGTTAAAGATAAAGAAAGCGCAAGTCTAGAAGAAATATTTTATGAAGGTTATGGACCTGGTGGTGTAGCAATTATTGCTCAGACTATGACAGATAATATTAATAGAACTTATCCAGAAGTTAAATTAGCTTTTTCTAAACACGGCGGAAATATTGCTGAAAAAGGAGCTGTCCAGTATTTATTTAATTTCAGAGGGGTTATAACCCTAAGGGGGAATAACGAACAAAACCTACTACTAGCTCTTGATTCCGGAGCTTTAGATGTCATTGAAGAAGACGACAAGTTAATAGTTATAACAAATAGTAATGATTTAGCTAAAGTAAGAGATAAATTAAGAGAGAATAATTTAGAAATTCTTGAAGCAGAACTTGGATATTTGCCAATTAATACTATTCAAATAGCTAATCAAGAAACAGCAGATAAGATTATCCGTTTATTAAATGCACTGGATGAAATAGATGAAGTAGTCAATACATTTACTAACTTTGAAATAGAAGATAATCTTCTAAGAGAAAATTGATGAGAATCATTGGGATTGATCCAGGGACTGGAATATTAGGTTTTGGCATTATAGATTATCTTAGTAGTAATCTAAAATTAATTGACGCAGGCGTAATAAGAACAACCAAAAACGACCAACCCGAAAATAGGCTAGAAGTAATCTTTAACGAATTAACTGAAATCATAAAAGAAAATAAGCCAGATATTATGTCAGTTGAGAAACTTTTCTTTGCTCAAAATGTAACCACGGCAATGAGTGTTTCTCAGGCAAGAGGAGTAGTCTTACTTTGTGCCAAACAAGCGAACCTAAAGATTTTTGAATATACTCCACTTCAAATTAAGCAAAGCCTAACAGGTTACGGTAGGGCAGATAAAAAACAGATTCAAGAAATGGTAAAAGTTCTCCTAAAACTAGATAATATTCCTAAACCTGACGATTGTGCTGATGCTCTAGCTGCAGCCATTACCCATACTATGGTAGTTAGATAATTATTTACTGTTATAATAAAAGCAATGATAGCTTATTTATACGGAGAGGTAGTTCAAAAAAATACTGATAGTTTAATTCTTGATGTTAACAACTTAGGATATAAAGTATATAGCCCAAATTACATAATTGAATCTGTAGAAGAAAATCAAAAAATAAAACTGTTTGTTTATGAAAATATAAAAGAAGACAGTTATGATCTTTATGGATTTAATGATCAGACCGGATTAGATCTTTTTGAAAAATTGATTAGTGTGAAGAATGTTGGACCTAAAGTAGCGATCGGAATATTAAATATTGCAAAACCAGACGAAATTAAAAATGCAATAACTGAGGGGAATATAGCATTTCTAATGGTGGCTAAAGGAATTGGTAAAAGAGCTGCAGAACAAATTGTAGTTGAATTAAAAGGTAAATTAGCTAATTTTGAATTGGCAGAATCTAGTAATATGATCAATGGTTTTAGTCAAAATGAAGAAGCAATTCAAGCTCTTTTAGCTTTAGGTTATACCCAAAAAGATGCTCTTAAACTGCTATCTAAAGTAGATCAAACTCAAGCTGTTCAGGAACAAGTCAAAGAAGCTCTGAGGAATAGTTTATGAAAATTCCAAATATTTTATTAAATGACGGAACTAAAATTCCCCAAATAGGATTAGGCCTTTACTTAGTTAAAGATGAAAATGATTTCATGAGTGCCTTTAAATGCGCATATGATAATAACTATCGACTTTTTGATAGTGCACAGTTTTATAAAAACGAACAATTCATAGCAAAAGCTATTAAGAAATATAAAATAAACCGAGAAGATATTTTGATAACAACTAAAATTGCAGTTAATAATTTTGGCTATAAAAAAACACTCAAAAGTTTTGATGAATCTCTAAAAAAACTTGAAAGTAATTATGTTGATTTAATATTACTTCATTTTCCAGTTCCGGTCTTACGTAAATCATCCTGGAAAGCCCTTGAAGAGATTAAGGAGCAAGGATTAGCTAAATCTATAGGAGTTAGTAACTATACCATTAAACATTTAGAGCAATTAAAAAAATATGCCAATATCTTGCCAAGTGTCAACCAAGTAGAACTTCATTTATTTTTACAGCAACCTGAACTTTTAAAGTACTGCAATAAAAATAATATTAAAGTAGAGGCTTATGCTCCCCTAGCACATGGTTTAGCTATGGATAATCCCTTAGTTCTTCAATTAGCTAAGAAATATAAAAAGACTTATGCTCAAATAATGCTTCGTTTCTTAATTCAACTTAATTTAATCATTATCCCAAAATCCGTAACTAGAGAGAGAATAATTCAGAATATAGATATTCTAGATTTTGAAATTAAAAAAGAGGATTTTAAATCCTTACTAACCCTAGATAAGAACCTAAGAACATGTTGGGACCCAACTAGGATACCTTAGATATGATAGATAGAATAATTTTAGATAACAAAGCAAATCCTGATGATCTTGAAATTGAGAATAATTTGAGACCACGAGATTTTAAAAACTATATTGGACAGAAAAGATTAAAAGAAAACCTCATTTTAGCAATCAAAGCATCTAAAATACGAAACGAAACTTTAGATCATGTTTTACTACATGGTCCTCCTGGTTTAGGTAAAACTACAATGGCATCTGTGATAGCTAATGAGCTAGGAACCCAAATAAGAATTACATCCGGACCAGCAATTGAGAGAGCAGGTGATTTAGCTAGTTTACTGACTTCCCTAAAAGACGGTGAAATTCTATTTATAGATGAAATCCACCGTATTAATCGTAATATCGAAGAGGTTTTATTTTCAGCCATGGAAGACTTTAAGCTAGATATTATGTTAGGTAAAGGACCAAGTGCTAAATCTTTAAGGCTTGATCTTCCTAATTTTACGATTATCGGAGCCACCACAAAAGCCGGATCTCTATCTGCACCTTTTCGAGATAGATTTGGAATAGTTCATAGGTTAGAGTTTTACGACCCAAAAGAGATAGAGATTATCTTAAAAAGAAGTGCAAAAATATTGAATATAAAGATTGATGATCAATCTGCATCAATCTTAGCAACACGATCAAGATTAACCCCAAGAATTGCTAATAGACTTTTAAAACGTATTAGGGATTATGCACTGGTAAAGGGGAATGGTTCTATAGATCTGGAAACTACTAATGAAGCATTAAAATTATTAGAGATTGATCAATTGGGGTTGGAAGCTTCTGATCGAATGTTACTTGAAGCTATCATAGATAATTATAATGGTGGACCTGTTGGTGTTGAAACGATAGCAGCTTTACTCAGCGAAGAAAGAGGTACTATTGAAGATTTTATAGAACCCTATTTAATGCAAAGCGGTCTATTAGAAAGAACTCCCCGGGGAAGAAAAGTTACGCCTAAGGCATATAAACATTTAAATAAAAAATAATTTACTGGAAAGGATTATTTCTGGCTTGTTCAAATAAGACTTGAACATTAACACTATTATCTTTTAATGACTCTAGTTGATTTACAACTTGAGGATTTATTCTAACTAAATTTGTACTAGGACTTGGAGGAGAGGTTGTACTAAGAGGACTTTGGTTAATAGCAGTATTTACTTGAAGATAAAGATAAACATAGCTCAATCCAATAAAGATTAGAAATATAACAAATCTAAATTTATTAAATAGCTTCCAATATTTAGTTAATGTTTCGGTTATATTATCTATGCTTAATTTATTTTTAGTGTCCATTGTTATACTCCAGGCTTAATATAAATATTAATACTTAAACTAAATGAAAATAGGTTAGGATTAGCAGGGTTAGGCGTAATGTTTACAGAACTTACTAATGCCGTTAACCTATTATTTTCAAGAGCACTCAAGAAATTAATTAATTCCGGATATGTAGTTTCTTGAGAAGGTTGAGTAGAGCTTTGAACAGTTATGAGTAACTCATAAACTCCAGGAATAGTAGGTACCGGAGTTAGCTGTGACAAGTTAGCTGCATTTTGGGGACTAGGAATAGATTTTATACTGCTAGCAGGTGGCGCAACTCCAGTTGTAGGAAGAAGATTACCTAAAGTTGAGGTAGGGAAAGTAATTGATCCAATGACTACGTTATTTGATGCAGCTAGATTAACAATTTGTCTAACTGCTTCTACCTGATCTTTATTTTGAGGGACAATCGAGCTAGCAATGTTATAAAGAGGAGTATATTTTTTAATATCTGACTTATCTTGAAGAAGACTTATTTGTTCTTGAGTTAGGGTACTTAACTGTGTTTTTAAATTATTTGAATTAATTGCTTTGCTTTGAATAAATCCAGTAGATTCATATATTAAACCAATAAAAATAAGGATGCTTAAACAAAATAAAACAATCATTAAAATATGCATCTTTTTTGAACTCATTTTGTATTCCCTTGATTAATAAATAAGAACTGATTGTTGGTATTAAAAAGGGCCCTAAGTTCAATAGAACAGGGATAATTAGAATTAGAAGATGCTCCTTGACCTGAACAGCTTATATTTACAATATCCACCTTTGAAAATATTCCGTTTGCAGGAGAACTAAGGTTAACTTGTGTTTGAGTGGCAGTTTGGTAATCTGTTGATGAAGCACTTAGAGTTATACCTCCTTGAATTTGATCAATATTTAATCCAGTCAAAACTGATCCACTTGGCATTGCTGCCCCAATCTGTTGAATAAGTTTAGAAAACAGAATTTCGTTACTCAATACTTTAATCGCTAAATTAAGACTATTCGAAATATTAACAACTTGCATTTTAACTGAACTCAAATGTTCAGAAGCTAATTGTTTATTTAATGAATTAATTTGATTATTGTAACTATTAGAATTTTTAGAAATAGTGAATAATCCATAACTTAAAATTACCCCAATACCAAAGATAGCAAGAACAAAAAAAACAATCCATTGTCTTAATATCACATTTTGTTTAGCATACTTGTAAGACTTTTTAATATCAGGTGGGAGTAAGTTTAACATTTAAAATATCTCTTTCGGGTTAACAATACTTAATCCGGCAACTGTCGCATACATTGGCTTATCATCAAGGCTTGGAGCCTTTAAGTTATTAAAATCAAAATATTGCCAAGGATCAGAGTGTCTAACGGCTAATCTCAAGCTTGACGTTAAATAATCATTTAGTCCCGGTACATTAGCTCCACCACCTAATGTAACAATTTGTTTGATTGGTTTACCACTGATAGCATATTCTTCTTCGTAGTACCGTATAATTCTTTTTAATTCTCCAATAATTTGATCTAGAGTTGGCTTTAAGGCTCTAATAATTTCTTTTTGATGTTTTGAAACACCAAGACCGTATTTATTTTTAATTATTTGAGCTTCTTCATTGCTTACCTTAAGGGCCTCTTTAATTTTATGAGTAAATGTGTTTCCTCCTGAGTTGACGGTTCCAGTAGCTAGAACGTGATCAACATAGATACTCATATCCGAAGATTGAGATCCAAAATCCATAATCACGCTAGGAATATTATTATCTGGATCAAATGAAAATAATCTTCCCGAAGAACTAAGTGTTGGCTCAATTAAGATGGTTTCAATATTTAAAATGGTAGCAAGTTCAAGGTAAGAATCAACAATTTTTTTAGGAATACCGACAAAGAATACTTCAGTCTGATCAGCACTTTCCTTAGCTATTTCATAATCTACGTATAGTTCATCAATAGGAGATGGTATATATTGCTCAACCTCAAGTTTGGTTGCATCCTCTATTTCACTCGGTTTTAGCTTAGGTAGAACTATATACCTAGTAAAAACCCTATATGCTGGAATGGCAATAACCGCTCTATTGGTAGTAATATCCCCAATAAGTTTTTTTTCAAACATTTCTCTAGTTGACTCAGCTATTATTTCTGGCTTAACAATAACTCCATCATCAATAGCATTGTCCTTAAACGTATTTGCCCCGTAACCAATGATATAGGGTTTTTTCTTATTGGAACTGGGATCTCCAAAAGATGATTGCATTACCTTGATCGAGGTATGACCTATATCCATTCCAAAAATAGGTTTATCTTTATAAAAATATGGTATGTTCTGTTTGATCATTGGCTGCCCATCAAAGCGCTTATCTTTACTAAATAGTATTATATCAAAAAAAAATAAAAGCTCCTCTTTTTTTAAGGAGCCTTTATCTAACTTTATTAAGTTCTAGATTAATCTAGGTTTTGCTTAACGTAAGTTGTCTGACCGTTGACTGTACCTTCATATGTAGCAGTCAATGTATAAGCTGCACATGTAGTGTCGCTAGCTTCACAGTTAGCCGATGAACCGGTGCTATCAACAGGGTAGTAAGAGTATTCCTTAGGTTGACCAGTTGAGTTATCTGCAACAGTTACATTATTGACGTTTTGGCCTGATGAAGGGTCGATTAATGCATTTGGATCTAGGCTTGGCATATTAGCTGCTCTCCATGTAGCACTATTTAAATCAGCATTCGATGGATAATGTCCATTTTGGCTGTAATATGCTTCTAGCTGAGTTTGAATAGACTGAATATCAGTCTGTCTAACAGCATTTCTTGCTTTTGCTTGTATACCAGAATATGTAGTAATTACTATTCCAGCTAGGATTCCAATAACTACAATTACGATTAGAAGTTCAATAATTGTAAATCCTTTTTGCTTGTTTTTTAATGATATCATAAGGTCCCACCCTCCTTACTAAGTGATGGTAATTAGATTAATATTTATTAATATTCAAGTTCACCTAATCGATAAACTATCATAAGAAGTATTATAACCATAAGTATAATCAAATCAAGTACTTTTTAATTATTTCCAACAACTTTGGTTAGATCAGCAATTGGACCCATAACTGATGCAGCAATTAAACCTACTCCAGCACCTAGAAAAACAATCATGATTGGTTCTATTATTGATGCCAATCCGTCAACTAGTACAGATACTTCTTCTTCATAGAAATCAGCTATTTTAGGCAATACACTGTCAATTTGTCCTGTTTCTTCTCCGACCATTAGCATTTGAGAAACAATAGCTGGAAAATGTTTACTTTTAGAGATCGGCTCACTTAATTGTTTTCCGTCTTGAACTTCTTTAGCAGCTACAATTAATTCATTCTCTAAAACTTTATTACCAATTGCCGCTCCAGTTACTTCTAATGCATCAAGAACATTAACCCCAGAACTCATTAATGAAGAAAAGGTTCGGGCAAACCTGGCTATAGCAACTTTTAGAACAATGATTTTGACTACTGGGATTCTTAAAAGAAGTTTATGAAAAAATAGTTTCCCCTGAGGTTTTTTAGTATATCGGTATGCGAAGATTAATCCAACACCAATGATTATACTAATCAGAATAAGATTAGGAATAGATTTTAAAAGTGGAACCGAACCAAGAAGTGGAATAAACTTAATAATTGAATTTGATACACAATAATGGGAAAAATCTACCAAGACTCTAGAATAAATTGGTAGTTTAGCGTTGGGACCACCTAACTCAACAAATAAGAGGCTGATTTTAGGCATAATAAAGAGCATTATTCCAAAAAAAGCAATAATGGTCACAATTAAAATAACTGTTGGATACATCATTGCAGAGATGATCTTTTTCCTAAGAGATGCGTTTAATTCAATCTGCCGAGCCAATCTTTTTAGGATTTCATCTAATATACCACCTTCTTCACCGGCTCGAATCATACTAACAAAAACTTCATCAAAAACAGTAGGGTATTTTGAGAATGCTTCAGCTAAACTTAATCCACTCTCAACATCTTTAGTTACTCCAATAAGAACCTCTTTTAAGTATGGACTTTCAGTATCACCTTGCAGAGCAGCAAGAGATCTTACTAAGGGTACACCGGCACTTACCATAGTAGATAATTGTCTGGAGAAAACTACTAGATCTTGGAGCTTAACTTTCTTACTTGACCACAGAGTTGCATTTAATTTTTTCTTTTCTTGATTAATTAAGACGGGCCTATATCCTTGTTTCTTTAATAATGTCAGCACTGCTTGTTTACTATTAGTCTCAACAACTCCACTAATTGTTTTACCTTGATCATTGATTGCTTTGTAATTAAATTTCATTTAGTTTGCTGCCGTTACTCTTAATATTTCTTCTATGGTTGTTTGTCCCCTTAAGGACTTGATTAATCCATCTAATCTAATTTTGACCATTCCTTCTTCAATTGCATTTCGTTCGATATCTTCTGCTGATTTATTTTCTAAAATCATATGTTGCAACTTTTCGCTACTAGGTAAAACTTCGTATATTCCGATTCTACCTTTATAACCACTATGATTACAAGTATCACAACCATCTTTGTTGGCCTCCCAGATACGTTTAAGACCTTGTCCTGAGCTACTTAAATCTTTATCTGCTTTTTTGGATGAAGGATTTATTCCACTTTCAGAAGCTTCTTTTTCTAGTTCATTTATTCTAGGAAAATCTGTTTCTGGTTGAAGACTAAAATCTTGAATAATTTGTTTTAAAATAGCGTCATCCATCTTAGTCTCTATAGCACAATCAGGACATAGTTTTCTAACTAGACGCTGAGCAATAACAATTCTAATCGTACTACCAATTAAAAATGGCTCAACACCCATATCTAAAAGTCTAGGTAGACATGTCGCAGCATCATTAGTGTGCAAGGTTGAAAAAACTAAGTGTCCAGTTAGAGCAGCCTGAATAGCTAAATCTGCTGTTTCTTTATCCCTTATTTCTCCTACCATAATTACATTCGGATCTTGTCTTAATAGGGCTCTTAAACCATTTGAAAAGGTCATCCCAGCAATTGGATTTACTTGAGTTTGGTTTGCCCCAACAATATTGTACTCAACCGGGTCCTCAACTGTTGCTATGTTTATATCTGGCGTATTGAGTTTAGTTAAAACACTAAATAGGGTTGTTGATTTACCAGAACCTGTTGGTCCAGTAACTAAGATCATTCCATGGGGCTGAACAATAGCTGTATTTAATTGCTCTAAAGCTTTACCCCAAAAACCTAGTTCATTAAAATCTGAAGCCTTGGTTGACTCATTTAAAATCCTCATCACTACTTTTTCGCCATCAAGTATAGGAAGAGTAGAAACTCTTAGAGCATAAGTTTCACCTCCAACCTCGACTTTAAAACGACCATCTTGTGGGGCACGATGTTCATCAATCTTAAGATTACTCAAAATTTTAATTCGACTTATTAATGAATTTAAAATCTTCTTTGGTAACTTATTTGCTTCTTTTAAAATCCCATCAACCCGATATCTAATAAGCACATAATTTTCTCTAGGTTCGATATGAATATCTGAAGCACCAGATTGGATGGCATATTCAATGATAATATTAACAGATTGGGCAACTGGAGAATCTTCGGCAATATTCTCTTCCTCAACTTGCTCATCGTCTTCTTCGTCTTCTTTTTCGGTTTGAATTACTTTAGTTAATTCAGAACCAATATTATCCCTATATTGATCTAGGGCAACGTTTAAAAGAGAAGATGTTGTTATAAATATATTTAAGTTATTTCCGAGTAGTTTTCGTAAAAAAGTAATCGCCTGGACATCATCTGGATTTTCCATTGCCAGGGAAATATTCTTGTCTTGATCAATATCAAAAATTATAGCTCTATACTGTTTGGCTATTCGCTGCGGTAATAAAGCTAGATATTCTTTTTTAATTTCTTTTCCATTCAGTTCAACAAAAGGAACATCAATCTCATCACCATAGATTTTGGTTAATTCTTTCTCGGTTAATAATTTATCATCAATAACTATATCCTGAAGAGGTTTTTTTTGGATATCTTCTTTTTCACGTAATTCTTTAATCTGGGTTGGACTAAACTTTGCACTTTTTTCCAATAACTTCTGAACTAAATTATCTGGAATTCTCATATTTGTTTTTGATCCTTTTGCCCACTCATAATATGTTATTAATAATACCAGAAAAAGAACGAAAAAATTAATAAAAATTAAATATTTTTAGATTTATCTAGCTTAACTAGCTAAACTTAGGATATAATCTAATTATTAAGGGTGGATAATTAATAAGAGGTCAAAAAGTAGTATGAAAAACGATAATGAAGATAAAAATAAGGCACTAGGACTAGCACTTGAGCAAATAGAGAAACAATTTGGTAAAGGATCGATTATGAAACTAGGAGAATCTACACACGTTAAAGTAGAGACTATATCAGCGGGAGCATTGAGTCTGGACATTGCTCTTGGTAGTGGCTTGCCAAGAGGAAGAGTAATTGAAATTTATGGACCAGAAAGTTCCGGTAAAACAACGCTGACGCTTCATGCAATAGCCGAGGTTCAAAAATTAGGAGGAAGAGCAGCTTTTATCGATGCCGAAAATGCTCTTGATCCAGAATATGCTAAAAGAATTGGTGTTAATATTGATGAGCTTCTATTATCTCAACCAGATAACGGTGAGCAGGCTCTAGAAATTACCGAAACCTTGGTAAGATCTAATGCTGTAGATTTAGTAGTTATTGACTCAGTTGCCGCCTTAGTTCCAAGGGCTGAAATTGAAGGAGATATGGGTGATTCTTTGCCAGGATTGCAAGCCAGGTTAATGAGCCAAGCACTTCGTAAACTAACTGGTGTAATTAGCAGATCTAAAGCAACAGTTATATTTATTAACCAAATTAGAATGAAAATTGGAGTAATGTTTGGTAATCCGGAAACAACAACTGGTGGTAATGCGCTTAAATTTTACGCATCCATTCGGATGGATATTAGAAAAATAGCTCAGATCAAACAAGGCGATTCAATAATTGGGAACAGAACGAGAGTAAAAGTAGTTAAAAATAAGATTGCCCCACCTTTTAAAGAAGCTGAATTTGACATTATGTATAACGAAGGGATATCCAAAACTGGAGATGTTTTGGATCTAGCAACTAATAAAGAAATTGTTCAGAAAATGGGAGCATGGTATTCATATAAAAACGAGAAAATTGGACAAGGCCGGGAAGCAACTAAAGAATACCTTAAGAAAAACCCTAAGCTAATCGAAGAACTAACCAAAAAGATCAAAGATTCTCTAAAAGAAGAATAAATCGTCAATGAAAATCAGCCGAATTGCAAAAATGGGCAATGAAGATAAGTTTGCAGTTTTTATTGATGATAGGCTAAAACTAATTCTTGATGGCAAAACTATTTTAGAATCGAACTTAAAGATTAATCAGCATATTTCTGAAGAAGAATTAAAAAATATTGGAGAAACAAAAAAAGAAAATGATCTTAGCCTAAAAGCTATTAAGTATCTCAGCCATCGTCTTAAAACAGAGAACGAATTAAAAGACTATTTACAAAAAAAGGGAGCTTCTAAAGAGCAAATAGATAGATTACTAAATAAATTTAAAGAATTAGATTTAATTAACGATCAACGATACGTTCAAAGCTTTATTCACGATAAATTAATTCTCAATCATGCTTCCAAAAGAAAAATAAACTACTTACTAAAGTCTAAGAAAATAGCTGAAGAAATAATTCAACAATCCCTAGAAAATGAGCAAATTAGTGACCATCAAACCCTCAAGGAGCTAATCCAAATAAAAAAAGCAAACCCAAAGTATCAGGACAAATTGAAACTAATCCAATATTTAGTTAGGGTTGGATTTAACTACCCAGATATAATTGAAGCGTTAAAAGAAATTGAAGATCAATACTAAACGATCGCATTTGCATTTTGAAGCGATGGACTAAGCAGGTCATTAATAATAACTTTATTGGGTGTAATTTCATTGATCTGATCTCTACCTATAATTAATGTTCCGTTATTTAGATTCTTGAGTAATGGTTTTTGAACGTATAATTTTTGAATAAACATCGAAGAACTATCAATTGAATAATCGGAAACTTTTCCTATTTTATCCTTGGAAATAGTTTCAACTTTTTTCCCCAATAAATTAAAATCAATATTAATAATTTCCCTAAGTTTTACTAAATCCTCCGGATCAGCCAAAGCTTCTTGATCGTTTACTATATAACCATCATCTACAATTTCACGGATGTCTTGAACTAATAAAACTAATATTTTTTTGGAAAACCTATCTTTACAATAAAATCCCTCAATTTTTAAATTATCTGGGTTAATAATTTCTTTAATGATTGAAGCAATTGGAGTTGTCGTCTGTAGAGACAAAACTTCTTTGTCTAGAAAATAGTTATTTAAATAAAGCATACTCTCTATTATATTCTTTTCTTTAAAAAACTTGCTAATTTTACCCTTGCTATATTTAATATAGATTAATCTATGAAGTTATTATCTAAAATCTTGAAACTCGATTCTTTAGAACAATCTACAAAGTATTTTTCCAATATTGGATCTAAACTAAAGGGCGGAGAAGTAATTGAATTTGTTGGAGACTTGGGAAGTGGTAAAACTACCTTAACAAAAGCTATCGCTAATGGTGCAGGATATAAACAAGAAGGAAGTAGTCCAAGTTTTACAATCTCTAATGAATATAAGCTAGATAAATTTACTATTTATCACTTTGACTTTTTTAGAATCAGTCAAGATCCTGGAATTATAAAATATGAGCTCAGTGAAGTTTTAAACAATAAAGACGTTGTCATTATTGAATGGGCTAATTCTGTTTTAGATGTTCTTCCAGCCAACAGAATTAAAATTAGTATTAAAGTTATAGGGTTAAGTTCAAGAGAATTTAAGATAGAATATAGTTTAGAATCTAATTATTTATTTAACTAAAAATGAATCAATATATTATTACCCTAAAAACAGATGGTCCGATTGCTGAAATAGGTCTATTTAATAAAGATCAAGCACTAGATTATTTTAAATATGAGCATTTAAATCAATTATCTGAAAATCTATTAATTGAAATAGAAAAACTTTTTAGAAAAAATAAACTAAAATTTAGTGATTTATTTGGAATCAATGTTTATCAAGGGCCAGGTAGTTTTACTGGTCTTAGAATAGGTATTTCTTTAGCAAACGCCTTGTCTTATTCTTTGAACATTCCAATTATTGGATCAGCCCAAGAAAATTGGATCAAATCAGGAATAAATGAATTACTAAAAGCTAAAAATCAGAAAATAGTTATTCCAGAATACGGCGCATTACCACATATTACAAAAGCTAAGAAATAGACAAGTATTTTAAAAAAGTCAACATTGTTGTATAATATATATATGTCTCAAGATAACTTAAGTTTTATTTCATTTCCCAAGCCTTCAGAACTTTTAAAAGATTACCCAAAAAGAGAAAATAATAGCTTGGAAATCGGAAGATATACGAAGAACCAATTAAATCTAACGAACCTAGAAGCACTCATTAACAGTTCTTTTGGTGGAAGATTATTGAATAATTACTTTTCAAATTTAACTGAAGATGCAGATTTTTATATGCCATCATCCGGAAATTATGAAGCAGTTGGAATAGTTGTTGAGACGTTTAATAAAATAAGTTACATGGATAAACTAGCAGTTAGTCCCTATAGTTCTAACCAAGGACTTGGAGATAGCTTACTAAATGTCATTATAGGAGATAATCCAAGTGGACTATTTTGGAGAGCAAATATCCAAAATAAAGAATTAATTGAGTGGTACGCTTCAAAAGCAGATCGAATTAAGAAAGTAGGAAATTGGGCGGTATTTTTTAAAAACATTCAAGACCGGATCGAAGAACAATGCTTAAATTACGCTAAAGATTTAAAGCCCTCTATCATATATTAAAGAAAATAAAATTGCTTCTAAGCCTTAAAAAATGTATATTATTTTATTAAGGAAAGATCATCGTTTATTTTAGAACTAATCAATCCTACATGTTTTATTAAATTATTATTTGTAAGCTCAGAACTATATAAACTAGAGAAGTGATAGCGATTGTTTATAAAAGATCTGTTTAATTTAGGGAGGACTACGCATATGTTAAGCGCCATACTAGGGGTAGTGGGTTTAGTAGTTGGTTTTACGGCCAGCACAGTAATTATTAAGAAAAAAATGAGTTCAACTGAGATTAATGCTCAAAAAGAACTCGAAAAAGCCAAAAAAGAAGCTAATAAATTAGTTGATCAAGCTAGGGAAGAAGCTAATAAGTCTATAGAAGAAACTAAAAAAGAAGAACAATCTAGACGTAAAGAACTCCAAGAAATAGAACAAAGGATAGTATCTAGAGAAGAAAATCTAGATAAGAAGTTAGATGAGCTAGATAAAAGAGCCGAAAAACTAAGGTCGTCTGAGGATGAAATAGAACAACTCAAGAACGAAATTAGAGATATTCGTCTTAAACAACAAGAGAAACTGGAAAAAATTGCCAAACTTTCAAAGGCGGAAGCTGCCCAAAAACTAATGGAAATGACTGAAAGAGATATTAAGAATGATTTACTGGGATTAATTTCTAAACTTCAAAATGAGGCAAAAGATGAAGCCGAAGATCAAGCTGCTTTAATTATTACTTCAGCTATGGAAAGAATGGCTTCAGAAGTAACTGCTGAGAGAACGATTACCTCAATGAAGCTAGAAGACGACGAAATGAAGGGAAGAATTATCGGTAAAGAGGGACGAAACATTCAAGCTCTTCAACGAGCAACTGGAGTAGATATAATGCTAGACGATACTCCTGGATATATAGTTCTAAGTAGTTTTGATCCAGTACGAAGAGAAGTAGCACATCAAGCTATTGAGATGCTTATTAAAGACGGACGTATTCATCCAGGACGAATTGAGGAAGTTGTTGAAAAAGCCCAAAAGAATGTTGAAAAAGATATTATTAAAGCTGGTGAAGATGCAGCAAGAGAAGTTGGAGTTATAGGAATTCCCAAAGAAATCCTTCATTTATTAGGAGAACTAAAATATAGAACTAGTTACGGACAAAACGTTCTAAAACATAGCACCGAAATGGCCCATATTGCAGCTATCATTGCCGAAGAAGTTGGTGCCAATGTTAAAACAGTCAAATATGCAGCTCTAGTTCACGATTTAGGAAAAGCCTTAACTCACAAAATGGAAGGAAAACACCATCATATATCTGGAGAAGTGCTTCGTAAATATGGTGCTCCTGAAGAGGTTGCTCTGGCTGCCGAACAACACCATGATGATATGGAAGCAACATCAGTTGAAGCTC
>JAJZMH010000021.1 GCA_021850365.1 bacterium | reverse complement strand
TTGATTATTTTTATTCATTCTTAACATAAGCTTAATTTAGATTATACTCGTTAGCTACCGTAGTATTCAAATAGGAAGTTGCGCAGTACTGATCTCCTTGTTGAAGCTTACATTGCACAGAAGTCCCGGTATAATTAGCATAATTTTTTACAGTATCCATCGCATTTTGATCCGTACAACTGTTTGTTACGTTCGAATTACATAAAGATTGATCAGAACCAAAAGCAACACCTATACTTATATTATAAAGTGGAAATGGTTGTTGCTGATTTACAGTAAAATTAATAATTCTCATATTCGGACTAAGTAATTCTTGATATCCCTGTGGAATATAATTAGAAACATTAATACTGCTACTATTACCTAATGAAGGACAACTAGATGAACTATTGTAAAGTACGCCAATACTGTTGCCGCTTGAATTATTAAATTCTTGCCCTAATTTATATATAAATACTGCACTACCAATGCAATAAATATTTATACCACTTGAAGTTGGTGATGTAGGAGGAGGAGAAAAATTTGAGGAACCCAAACCAAATTGAATATTTTTTGAAACATCTTGAACTATAGCTGAAGTTACATTCTGTGTATTACTCAAAATTACTCCTTTATAATAAACTTTGGAAACTTGAATAACTATAGTGGTCACTAAAATCAATAATAAGGTAAAAGCTATTGATGCTATCAACAGTTCTATTATAGTAAATCCATCTTCTTTTTTCATAGACTATTATTAAATCCGTAATAAAGGTCAACATGATTGTTTTCCCCAGCAGTTCTTCCTTGCCAAGAAACATCAATCTTAATCTGATTCCAAGATTTATCTAAGTCACTTATTGAAACTAAAAAACTAGGATAAGTTGTATTAGTTGTAGAACTTCCTGATGCATCAAAATAACAAGAACTTTGAACCCAATCAATAGTAGAACCATCCATACAAAAAGTATCACTTTTTTTATGCGTCAAATAAGATAATATCTGATCTTCAATGTTCATAAAATTAATACTCTTAGATGGATATTGTGCACTTAAAGATTGAAAATAATTATTACAGATCGAAAAATTATAAACTGGATTTGAGGGATTACAAATAACAAAAACATATCCTGGAGCAATTTGTGAAGCAATTTTTTGTGGATACTGTGAAAGAATAGAGTTAAGTCCTGTATAGCTGGATTTATTCTGATTACTTGAAATAAACGAAGGATTGGAATTAACTTGAGCCTTTAGTTGTTCTAGTTGGGTTTGGGCTATATATAAAGCATCCGATCTGAAATGAGATTCTAAAATTGTATTAAGACTATAGTTAGATAAATAATATGCTCCTGCCAAGACAGATCCCATGATAACTAAAGCAATCATTACTTCAATGATTGTATCCCCTACCTGATTTAATTTATTGATCATTGTGAGCAATTATCACTTCCGTAATATATTTTATAACTTACATTTGTTGAATTATTATCTCCAATTGTAAACAAAGCTGAATCATTGATACCACCGGCTTTAAAACATAACTCAATACTGCTGGGGGTAATGCTACTAGAAGAATTAATAGGAGCTATACCATTTAAGGTATTGTCTGTATTCGTTATAAAATTCAGATCATTAATAGATGAAGAGTTTTGGTCTGAATATATATTAACTTCTGATTGTTGATTTATTGATCCACTAATACCTAAAATAATACCTCCAGTTTCTTGACTCGATGAATTACAACCACTCGGATTAGTAGAAAAATTAGCACAAACTAAAGTAAGTCCATTTTCAAGATATTGAGTTACCGGAGCAACTCCAGGCCCATATATTAAAATTGGATTCGAATCGTTAATTCCATAATTAGGAACTGGATTAGGATTGTTTAAGGTAGATTGCTGAAATTGATTTCCAACAATTAGATAATTATCAAAACTTGTAGGGTTAAGTTTGATAGCATCTCCAACGAACATACAACCTTTATTAGTTCCTTGAGTAGTTGATTGTATATTACCACCGTACTGTACACTAGGTGACCCTACGGTTCCTTCTGAGCAAGAAATTTTGTTTGGAAAGACATATGAACCACTTCTAACATCGTTAATGTCTGTATTTAATTGCGCTTCGGTGTTATTCAAAGAAACCAGGAACTGATTATATGCTTCTTTACCTTGAATAAATACAGTAGCCATAAAAAAAATAATCGCAGTAACTGCTAGGACTATCATTTCTTCTATAATCGTGAATCCGAGGCTATTTATTTTCATCACCCTCCCATTTAGCTTAATTATAGCATAAGCAAATACTAATAAAGCCTAGATTTATACCAGTTAATTATTTGAGCTCCAAAGAAGTAAACTATAATTGCTCCTATAACTAAAAAAGGTCCAAAAGGTATGGTAGATTTTTTCTTTAATTTACCAATTAAAATAAAAGGAATTGATAAAAACGTACCAACTATCGATCCAATAAATAGTAATAATATTGAATTCAAGGGCCCACCAACCAATAAACCAAGTAAAAATCCTAACCTTACGTCCCCACCTCCAATCCATTTTCCAAAAGATACTTGAAATAACAGATAGAATATACCTCCTAATATAATAAATCCTAATAAATATCCTAAAATTAAACTATAGTTTCTAGAACTAAAAACAACTATTAGGTTATTTAATATTACTAATGGATATATTATATAAATAATTTTACTAGGCAGTATTTTCCATCTTATATCATAAACTGTTAAGGTAATTAATAAAGTTAAAATAACCAACCATATACCTAATTGAAAATAACCAAGAAGATTAAAACCATTTTTCCAATAGATAAAGGAAAATAGGAATAATAGAGCTGTTATTAATTCAACCAATGGATATTGAATTGATATAGATTTATGGCAATACCTACATTTACCCCTTAAATAAATCCAGCTGAGTAAAGGTATTAGATCTAAAGCTACTAATTGATGTTTGCAATTAGGACAAATACTTCTACCATTAACAATGCTTAATTTAGTTATATTTTTTTTAACAGAATTATATTTAAATCTGTAAACAAGTGCATTTATAAAACTACCGAAGATAAAACCTAAACCTAAAACAAAAGTAGCTAAAAATATGCTCACAAAAATTATTAATTAGCAGTTACGCACGACCAATTATAATTACCACTACCGGTCTCTAGATCATACAACAATGCTGCCTGATTTGGACTTCCCGCGGTTGTTGAATTAGAAGAACCGTTTGTACAAGTAGCATTAACAACCAAAATAGCTTCAAATCCTGAAGTTTGATTTTGGGCAGTAACAGAACCACTTTCTAAATCAAAATTATTCGGACCTTGATTGTTAGTTGTGCAATTTGATGAAGTCCAAGTACCCTGATTTAATTTACCTAAATCATTAAGAATGCTAACACAAGCTCCATTTGATCCGCTCCATGTTCCTGTATTAGGTAAAGTTCCACCATCATTTGATATAAAATTGCCAACCGCAGTTACAATTCTACCGGCATCTTCTTTCCTTCCTGTATTCCTTTGTGCCCTCTGAAGTGCTGGAATAGCAAGAAATACTATCAGTAGTATCAAGCCAGCTATTGCTAGAACTATCATTACTTCTATTATGGTGAATCCTTTTTGTTTTGTTTTAAGCCTTTGTATCATTGCAAGTGCCCCTTTGCTTATTATTTAATATGCTTATGCTATTTAGAGTATATTATCTATTTTGAAAAATCAATATGCTTATATTTAGACTCCTCCTCCACTTACTGCCCCTGATGCAGCTAGTCCATAAACTGGAAGTAATACGGCTGCAACTATTAAAAGCGCAATTAAGCCTAGTACAACCATCATAATAGGCTCTATTAAAGTGGAGATATTTTTTATTTCATTATCTACTTCTTTCTCATAATAATCTGCGGTTTTATTCATCATTTGTTCAACTGATCCAGAAGTCTCTCCAATTTTTAACATACTAGGAACCAAGGGTAAAAAGTTAGGATCTCCGGTTAATGATTCGCTTAAAGATTTTCCTACCCTTACTTTTTCTGATGCTTTTAGGATTGATTCTTTTACTAGGGTATTAGAAACTGCATCAGCCGTAATTTGAAGTGTTTGAAGCAGGGGTACACCAGATCCAATTAATGTAGATGCGGTTCTAGAAAATCTAGACATATATACCTTTTGAAATAATTTGTTAAAAGGGGGAGTTTGAAGTTTTAATCTATCAAAAGTTCTCCTACCACCATCAGTTCTAATCCATCTAAACCATCCATAAATTATCAAAACAACGGCAATTATTACTAGCCACCAATACTTAATAATGAAGGTAGAAATATCGAGTAGTATCCTAGTTTCTATAGGTAGTGACTGACCAGGAAAAGCTTGATACAAAACGTTAACCTGAGGTAAGACCTTAACAAGCATAAAAGTAACAACCCCAATCATAACCAAAAGAACGATCAATGGGTAAATCATAGCTCCTCTAATTTTACTAACAATATCTGCATCTTTTTCGGTTTGCATTGCAATTCTATCTAATGATTTATCCAGAGTCCCGGAAGTTTCACCAGCTGCAACTAAACTTATCATAAGAGGGGTAAAAACTTTTGGATACTTACTAAGTGCAGAAGAAAAAGAATTACCTCCTTCAATATCAGTTAAGATACTAAAAATAATTGTTTTAAGATGTTTATTAGTGGTTTGCTCTCCAACATTACGCAGACTTTGTGCAAGTGGCAGACCAGCATTCATTAGGGTAGATAATTGTCTAAAAAACAAGACTTTATCTTTAGATTTAATTCTAGCTTTTGAATTAGAAGTTGTCTTGTCGGACAAACTGAACACCTTTTTTTCTTTTAGCTTCAAATCAAGAACCACATAACCGCTAGTCCTAATAGACTTTATGGCACTAGTTTCAGTTTCCGCCTCAATCTCATTATTAATTATTTCTCCTGTGGTATTGTTTTTAGCAGTATAACTATAAATACTCATTTTAATCTCTCATTAACCTATCAAGCTCGTCTAAATCTACGGCATAATTTTTAGCTTCATCATATGTAATTGATCCTTTTTTAACCAAATCTACTAGAGTGTGATCCATTGATTGCATGCCGAATTCAGCTCCCGTTTGAATAACGGCTTCTAATTGATGGCTCTTGCCTTCTCTAATAATATTCCTAACTGCAGGAGTTGCTACTAATATTTCAGCAGCAGCAATTCTACCTCCTCCAATTAAAGGGATTAATCTTTGGGAACAAATAGCCATTAATATATTTGCTAGTTGAGATCTAATCTGAGACTGTTGGTGTGGTGGAAAAACATCTATCATACGATCAATAGATTGGCTGGCTGAATTTGTGTGAAGAGTGGCAAAAACCAAGTGTCCTGTTTCAGCTATAGTTATAGCACTAGCAATCGTTTCAAGATCCCTCATCTCTCCTAGAAGTACTACATCAGGATCTTCTCGTAGAGCAGATCTAAGTGCCGCACTAAATGAATATGTGTCGTAATGAACCTCTCTTTGAACAACAATCGATTTTTTAGATTTATGGGTATACTCAATTGGATCTTCTACTGTAATAATATGCTTTGATTGCTCAAAATTTATTTTATTAATTAAGGCTGCCAAAGATGTTGACTTACCCGATCCAGTTGGTCCAGTAACCAAAACTAAACCTCTTGGATAATCCGCAAATTTATTGACTATATTAGGAAGACCTAATTGATCGATAGAAGGAATCTGATTTGGAATTAATCTTAAAGCTGCTGCCAAATTTCCTCGTTCATGAAAAGCATTAACTCGAAATCTTCCTAAGTTACCAAAAGAAAAACTAAAATCGTATTCCTTATCCTTAAGAAGTATTTCTTTTTGTTCATTGTCTAGTATTGAGAAAACCAATGATTCAACACTTTCTTCATTTAATGCCGTTGCGCCAGTTACTGGCACCAAGGAACTATCTATCCTAAGCATAGGAGGAAGTCCAACTTGAATGTGTAAATCTGAAGCTTTCTTTTTAATAACTTCTTCTAGTAATGTTTCTATTTTGACTTTTGAATCCATTGTTATTCCCCACCTTTATTTATCTTGCTTATGTATAATAATATCATTTAATCAAAATCTCCGGAAGATACTCGATCAATTTCTGAAATTGTAGTTAGTCCTGATAAAGCCTTGAAGTAGCCATCTTCTCTCATTGTAACCATACCTTCTTTTCTAGCCATCTGTTCTATTTGATCAGATGTTGACCGTTTTAAAATTAAATTCTGGATATTAGGAGTAATCTCAAAAGCTTCGAATATTCCAATTCTGCCTTTATATCCACCTGGGGATCCAGGACTATCCTTACCTTTAACTAATTGATATTCTTTTTGATTGGCAAGAGGTAAGTTGTAACCCAATACTTTTTCATATCTTGCTATATCTGCTTGGTTCTTGGGCAAAAGTCGACCAACAGTTTTAATAATTGCAGCCGTTTCAGTTGGAGAAGAACTATATTTAATATTTTCTTCGGATACTCTTCTAACTAATCGTTGTCCAATTACCACACGAATTGTAGATGCTATTAAGAACGGCTCTATTCCCATATCCAAAAGTCTAGGTAAGATACCTGCTGCTGAATTTGTATGCAGGGTTGAAAATACCAAATGTCCAGTTAGAGCAGCCTGAATAGCTAACTCTGCGGTTTCTTTATCTCTAATTTCCCCAACCATAACTATATCTGGGTCCTGTCTCAAAATAGATCTTAAACCAGATGAAAAAGTTAAACCCACGTCATTATTGACTTGGATCTGATTTACTCCATCCATCTTGTATTCAACGGGGTCCTCAAGAGTGACAATATTAACGGTATCATTTTTAACTTCCTGGAGCATTGCATACATTGAAGTCGATTTTCCAGATCCGGTAGGACCTGAAGTTAAGATCATTCCGTTACTTGCTTTTAGTCCTTGCCGAACGTAATTTAAACTCCTTCCCCTATATCCCATATCTTCTAATTTTAAAATGATGGCGGTTTTATCGAGCAATCTCATAACTATTTGTTCTCCCCAAACTACAGGTGAAATTGAAATCCTAAGATCAACATTTCTGTTTTTTAAATTAATACTGAATTCTCCATCTTGAGGTATTCTATGTTCATCAATTTTTAGATTTGATAAAATCTTTATTCTTGAAACAATAGCTGGTTCAACAGATTTGGGCAATTTCATTATTTCTCTTAAGACCCCATCAACCCTAACCCTAATTTTTAAATCTGTTTCATATGGTTCAATATGAATATCGCTAGCTAAATTAGTTACGGCATACTCTAAAATACTGTTTAAAGCTTTGGAAACAGGAGAATCTTGAACAATATCTTGAATACTTTGCTTATTTGAGCCAACATCTAGGGACGATTCTAGTACATTCTGGTCAGTATTATCCTCACTGTCTCGAATACCTTGATCATCAATTTTAATCTTGTACTGTTTTAAAACATTAATAATTCCCTCTTCAGAGGCAACATATGCCTTAAGTGGTTTACCTATTTTATTAGACAAAAAATCTATAGCCTGTAAGTTAGATGCATCAAGCATAGCAATAGCCATTCTATTTCCCATTTCACCAAGCGGAACTGCCATATAATGTTCTGCTATATCCTTGGGCAGTAAGTCTAAATATTTTTGATCAATATAGGCATCCTTCAGATTTACATATGGTAAATCGTTTGCAAGAGCCGAATATTTAGTTAATTGCTCATTATCTATATAATGCTCCTCAACCAAAACCGATAAAAAGGGTTGGCCTGAAGATTCTGATTTTTGATGAGCTTCACTAACTTGATCGGAATTTAATACTCCATCATTAACCAATGATTCTTCTATTTTTTGTTGGATATCTTCAGATAATATATTCATTACCTATTTATTTTAATTTGTTAATTACCACTATTATTGAATATGTTTTGGTTATTTCCAGGTGCTATATTAATAATTTGAGTAGGATCAATTGATTGACTATTAAAGTACTTATTTGATGGAATCGGAAAATTATCACTTATGCTAGGAACCACATAAACCGGTTCGTTTAGAGACGATGAATTGGATGAAAATAAATACTTAGATAAAATTATTGCAGCAACAATTGCTACAATTGCAGTTACAATAATAGTTAGCATATCTTTTTGTTTCATTCCAAATTCTCCGTACTTACGTTAAATCCGATTGCTGGTTGATAATAAGTTTGAACTGTTGCAGTTAAACTCATACTAGATTGATTCCCTGATAAATCAATAGACTGAAATTGCATTGGACGGATAGATTTTTCAAAAGTAGTAATCACATTTTGAATATTTGAATATGCGCCGCTAACCGAAAATGAAAACGTTAAACTTTGAGGTGATGAACTATTTAGGTTAGTACCTCCTGATGATGATTGTCCACCTGTACCAGTGATACTATTGATAGTAACACTTTCTGAACTCAGTAAACTTTGAACGCTTGACAACAATGCAGGATAATCTAATGCACTAGGTAAAGCATCTAAAATAATTTTGGCATTATTTCCATTATTTTGAGTATCGGATAAAGTTTGTCCTCCAATTAAATTTACTCCGGTATTATTAAAATTCTGATAGGATCTTACTAGATTATTTTCAGCTCTTTGGTCATTCTTTAATTTCGAGAAAGCTATATTATTTGCTGATAGTACCCTATTTTGATAAGCAAAAACCTTATATATTGAATAGCCAGAAATGAGACAGAATAAAACTATAAAGGTTGCAATTCCTATCCAAATCACAATAACTCTTAAGTCCTTATCGATTTGGTTTTGTTTTAATGATGATATTTTTGGCATATTTATTAACCTTTCATATTTGACTGAAATAAAACATTTGGTTGATTAAGAATTGATCTAGTGGTGGTGATACTCGGAACAACAAGTTGAATACTATCTGTGTTATTAAACAAAGTAGGATCATAATTAAAAGTTATCGTAAATTGAGCATTGGTCGTTGAATTACTACTATTTGAATAACTAAAGGATCCTAATGTAACAGAACTAAATGGCGTATTGTTTGTGGATGATCCATTATCATATTTTGCATATTTTAAAGTATCAACAAATTGATTAACCGTATTTAGACTATCTGCACCCCCGTTAATTGAAATAGAATCAGAACTTGGATTTATACTTAGATCAGATATAGTTGCGTTTACGGGAGTAAGTTCAGACATGAAATTAAATATTCGAGAAATCTTTGGACTTTGACTTAAGATGTTTGGTAATGCACTCAATTGATTTTGAATTGTAAGTATTTTATTTAAATTTGAATTACTCTTAATATGATTTATTGTTGAAGTTATATTGTAACTTAAGTTCTTAATATTATTTTTTTGATAAAAATATACATACCAATAAGAAAAACCAAATAGAGCTAAAACTACTACACTTACAATAACTGATCCTGAAATAATGGATTTTTTGAGTTTAGTAGCTCTTAAATACTGATTTTTAATATCTGGTAATAAATTAAATTCAAGCATTGGTTCTCTCCGCTAATCCTACCGCTACGGCAAATTGATGAGAAATTCCAAGTAATTCATTTTGTTTAGATTGATCATATTGAACATTTATCCATGAATTACCGATTTCGACATTAATACCAAATTTTTTTGACAAATATAGGGGTAATTCAGGTAACACTGAAGCCCAACCAGTTACAATAAATTTGGTTACTTTCACCCCATTATATCTATTCATAAAGAACTTTATTGATTTATCAATTTCAGAAAGAAGTAAATCTATAGAATTACCTAAAGCACGATATATTTGTCCTTCTGCCTTATCCTGAGAAAGACCAAATTTATAAATTAATTGTGAGGCTTGATTTTCATCAACCGATAATTCCTGAGAAACTGATCTAATCAAGGACTCATTTCCTAAGGAAATTGTACGCATTAATCTTGGTGCATCATTTAAAACAATAGCTATATCCGTACCATACGCTCCAACATCTAGGATTAAGATCCCCTCATTGTGGATCGAATTTGGTACGATTAATGATCTGCATAAAGCGAGATAGTCTGGTTCAAATCCTAAAACATTTAACCCAGCGCTTTCAATCATATCCAGAAGTCTTTCAACATATGATGTAGTTACGCTGGATAAAATTACTTCTGACTTATTTGGATCTTTAGGAGAATCACCAATTATTTTCCAATCCATTTTGGTTTCAGTAATAGGCGTTGGAATTAAAGAATCTATTTGAAAATGGATAGATTTATTAACTTGATCAGGAGCCAATTTTTCAATATCCGTTACAGTTGTAAAAACCTTAGATGAAGATATACCTAGAACAACATTTTTAGTAGACAGACGTGCTTTTGAGACTAAATCAGCTATTATTTGAACTAATTTATCCTGGTCAACCTTGGAATCACTTTTAGATAATTTTTTGTCTATTGGGATGTAGGCATATTTAACTAGTTCTTTTTTTGGTCCATTAGTTTTATTTAATTGAACTAATCTAATCGAGTCTGAACCTATATCTAGGCTAAAAAAATCTGAATTCCCACTCAAAATACTCATATTCCAAAGTATACCATAAGCATAAAGATAAAAAAGACTTTTTTTGTTTAAAAATTAAGACTATCAAAACTGAAAATATTCTGATAAAATTAAGAACATAATGAGTGAGAAAAGTATACCAAAGTACGCGGTTGTAATCCCCTGTTATAATGAAGAAAAATTTATAGAAAAAACTTTAAAATCATTAAAAAATCAAGATTATAAAGGGAATTTTGAGATCATAATTGTAGATAATAATTGTAGTGATAAAACAGTCCAAATTGCCCAGAAATATTCTACTAAGATTATTAAAGAAACAACTCCTGGAGTTTGTTTTGCCCGTCAAAAAGGACTTGTTTCTACAAAAGCGGATATCATTATATCAACAGATGCAGATACTATTTTTAAACCCAATTGGTTAAGTAGAATTGACCAAGAATTTAGTAAAGATCCTGAATTAATAGCTTTATCGGGTTCATGTAAATTTAGTAATGGGCCTTGGTGGAGCAAAATATATCCTTATTTCTTATTTGGATATGTTTATTTATTTTCTAAAATATTTAAGAAACCTTGTTATATTACAGCTACCAATACTGCCTTTAAAAGAACCTACTTTGATGGATATAACACTAGTTTAACTCAAGGTGGAGATGAACTAGATTTGCTTGAAAAAATGAAAGCAAAGGGCAAGTTTAAATTTATTTTTAGTAATCCTGTCTATACTTCACCACGAAGACTTAACAAAGGTATGTGGTATAACATTTTCGTGTCTTTCCTCTTCTATTATTTAATAGCCTATAAAATAAACAAAAGATTTAATAAACAAATAATCGGGATGGCTCCTGCATATAGAGAAACAGAACCTCGAAAATTACAATTGTCCCCTACTTTTGGCTTATTTGTATTAATCTTAATAACTCTAGTGATTGCGTTTGGTGTACCACGTGGACACTTTGACTACTCTAGAGATGCGGTAAAGTTAGCCTATAGTTTAGTTAAACATATTAAAAACATGATTTAAGATGTCCCTAGAAATAATTATTGGACTTATCCTTGTTTTTTTTGGGTTAATCTACTACCTATTTATGTCCTCTTATTCACAAATTTTTGGATATTTTCCATATAAAATTAAGACAAACAAAAAAACGATTGCAATCACTTTTGATGATGGACCAAACGATCCTTATACTTCAGAGTTATTAGATTTTTTAAAAGAGAAAAATGTTAAGTGTACCTTTTTTTTGGTAGGCAAAATGGTTCAAAAATATCCGCAAACCGCTAAAAGAATAATTAAGGATGGCCATACCGTAGGTAATCATAGTTACTCCCATCAATTTAGAAATTATTTGAAAGATTTAAGTTTTAATCAAGAAATAGAACATAATCAGAAAATAATCAAGGATGTTCTGGGAGTAAAATGTGCCCTTTATAGAGCACCCTGGTTATTTAGACAACCATTTATTTTAAGAAATTTAAAGTCTAAGAACTTAACACCAATATCTGGATTATTCTGTCATCCTTTAGAAGTTTTAAGACCAAATCCTAATACAATTGCTAAACATGCAAAAAAAATAGCAAAACCGGGAAGAATTATTATTTTTCATGATGGGAAAGAAGGAACTGGTGGAAATCGTAAAGAAACAATTGATGCAATTAAATTAACCATAAATGCTCTAATTAAGTCTGGTTATAACTTTTTAACAATAGATCAATTACTAAAAATACCCCCCTATCAACAATGAATATCCTATTAAACTTTTAAAATCTTTTTGGATTGTTGTTATAATTAACCAATAAAGAATAAAAATGGTAATAGTTAGAAAAATACAATTTAATAATATGAATTGGATATTTGGATGTTAGCTATAGGAATCGTAGGTTTACCAAATATCGGAAAATCTACTCTTTTTAATGCTTTAACAAAATCTAACATACTAGTTGCAAATTATCCATTTGCAACCATAGAACCTAATATTGGCATTGTTAATGTTCCTGATCAACGATTAATTGAACTATCTAAAATTTTTCAGACAGAAAAAATAACACCAGCAACGATTAAGTTTATAGATATTGCTGGACTAGTTGAAGGAGCTAATAAGGGAGAAGGTTTAGGAAACCAATTTTTAGCAAATATAAGATCGTGTAATGCAATAGTTCATGTAGTCAAAGCTTTTAATAATCAAAATGTTGAATCAAGCAATTCCTTTAGTCCAAAAAGAGATATTGAGATAATCAACACCGAATTGGTGTTAGCAGATTTATCCGTTATAGATAAAAGATTATTAAAAATTGAAAAGGAGTTCAAAGCCAACCCAAAACTTAAAGTTATTCTAGATACATTTAAAGAAGCGAAAGGAATTCTTGAAAATAATATACTTCTCAAGGATTCTAAGATTAGTAATCCAGAATATTTAAACGAATTACAATTATTAACCTTAAAACCAGTTATTTATTTATTTAATTTATCTGAAAATGATCTCAACAATCAAAATCTTAAAAATGATCTAAGTACTATAATTAGCCCAAATAAACCACTTTTTATATCCGCTAAGTTAGAAGAAGAATTAAAAGACTTAGACGACAAGGATAGTCAAGAATTACTTCTAAGCTATAATCAACAAGAATCTGGCTTAATTCAATTAATCCATAAGTCTTATGATATATTGGGACTACAAAGTTTTCTAACTGCAGGTAAACAAGAAATACGTGCTTGGACCATCCAAAAAGGTATTACTGCTCCTAAAGCAGCAGGAATTATACACAAAGACTTTGAAAGAGGATTTATCGCTGCTGAAATTTACAATTATCAAGATTTAATTGAATGCGGATCTTACCAACAAGTTAAATCGGCAGGTAAAATAAGAACTGAAGGTAAAAACTATATTATGCAAGAAAATGATGTAGTTGAATTTAGGTTTAACGTCTAAGACTCATCAGCTACAGATTTAAAATTAACATTCATTGTCGAATGATTATAGACCGATAGAGCTTTTTTTCTGTCCTTAAGGAACATAGGTAACTTCGCATATGCAATTCTTAAATATTTATTATTCTGATCATCATTTAAGTCCCCCTCATCAATATTCTTTGAGAAAACTTCCTGAACACCAGCTTTATATAAATCATCCCTGCTAATATCTTCATTTTCGACCCTAGAAACTTGGTCATTATCTAGAACAGAATTATCCAATATTAATGTATCACTCTCAATCTTTTTATCTACATCAACATCAATGTTATTTTTTATCGATAAATTTCCCGGACCCTTAATATGTTCAATGAATGATTCACCTTGAATTTGCTGATGTTGTAAATACTCATTTAATTTTTGATCTATTTGCATTAAATGCTTTCTTTGACTATCCGAATGGTCCTCTTGTTCTAATTTAATTTCCGCCATTCTCTTTTGAACTAGGCTAATTAAATTCCTTAATCTAATCTTATTATAACTTCTAAACTTTAGTTCTTTTAATCCAGTGTTTATACAAATGTGTGCATCGAGAAATCTATGTCCATAATCAATTTGGGCAATAGTATCAAATCGAACGTCTTCCACTGCTAGATAATTCATTATTTTTTTATCTACCAAAAGAACTCTAAGGTTTGTTGCAACCAACAATGCTCCCCCACCTTGATACCATCCATTCACACACTCAAAAATATGCTCATCAGGTAAAATTATATTCTCCAGCTCTTGAGCTTCGGCCTGGTTCCAGTTTCGGTAATTAAATCTAATGTTTGTTAGTTGTTTAACTATCTCTTCTCTCGAAACCATATTCACCTCCTCTCTTAAAAGCTTTTTGTTTTATATTTTAATTCTAGTTCTAATTTTTTTTGATTGCAGTAATATTGATTACTAAAATCTTATAATAAATATCACAATTTATTAGTAAACGTTTTCTAAAAACAAAAAATAAAGTAGACATCAAATTAAAATTAGTTCATAATTATAATATGTTGGCCTCATCCTCACAGTCAGCAAAGTTGGTGGAACTTTTTCTAAGTGAGGGCAAGAAACAAAAATTTACAAAAAATGAATATATAATTCGTTCCGGTGAATCTCCTTCCGGAATTTTTTATATTCACCGGGGTATAGTAAAGGCCTATGATCTAACAAAATATCAAGAAGAAAATTTACTGATCATTAGAAAAAGCACAGAAATTTTTCCTTTAATTTGGGCCTTAACAGGTCAAGAACGAAGCGTTATTTATCAATCATTGTCTAATACGGTAACCTATAAAATATCTAGGGATAGTTTTTTAGAACATCTAAATAAAAATCCTAAAGCACTTGCTCCAATTTTGGATATGACCGTTGAAATGTATCGCCTCCATAGCGAAAGAATCCTAAATTTAGAATATAGAACAGTACGTGAACGACTTGTTTCGTTCATGTTAACTACTGCCGAAAGATTTTCAGTTGACGAAACACCTAATTCAAAAAAATTAGAAGTGTCCTTAAGGCATCAAGACATTGCAAGTTCAATCAATGCTACAAGAGAAACAATTAGTCGAGAACTATCTAATTTAGAAAAAAAGGGCCTGATTATTAAAAACGGTCCTTACTTTATATTAAAAGATATAGCCACCCTCAAGAAGATCATTCAATAAACTATTTCCAATTCAAAATGATATTATTAACTAAATTAACTATTTTCTCACGATCAAAGATCCTATTATCTTTATAATAATGATTTATATCCAATCCACCTTCAATGACGTTTAAACAATGGATTTCGTCAGTATATATATGCATCCAATCAACTACATCAACTGTTGCTATTGAGGTTGCAATAATAAATTTATTGATTTTTAAAGGTTTTAAATATTCATAGGCCACTTCCAGGGGAAGAACACTCTTTAAACCATCAGATACTAAGATTACATTACGACCTATTATATCCTTCTTATTTAAGACATTCCCAAAATTTTTAATTGCATTAATCTTAGCTATTTTTTTTAACTTTTCTTCTTCTATCACTTCTCTGTTTTCTTCTATAATCTCACTTGAGAAGTTTTTTGATAGACTAAATTTTCCTTCTAAAGTTAGGGCACCGACAATATCTGGCTCTTGAGGTAAATAGATTTCTTCAATTAATAATAGATTAATTAAACAGTGTAGTATTTTACAAATCTCAACAGATACTAAAACGCCACCCTCATTGAGAGCAATGGCCACACAATCCTCGTATCTGTATTTTTTTTCAAGTTCTTTACCCAATAACTTGCCAGCCTGAAACCTATCATGAAAATACATATTCTTATTTTATAATTTTGAAGTTTAAATAGAAATTAATTTATAAAATCTTTCTCTATTTCCTTTAGATCCGGTTACTCCAGAATCTGCTTTGTCTGCTATAAAAAAATAATCTTTTATCCAATTTTCGAAATCTTTAAAAATTTGTCTACGAATCTTTTCGTTTTTAATAACTCCCTTGTGTTTATATGAAATATTGCCTGTTTCAAATTGTGGCTTCAGCATTAATATAACAATAGTTTGTTTGCCAGATAATTTTTTAATGTTATTTATAATATCTTTAACAGATATAAAAGAGACATCAATTAGAATAATATCTGGGACATAATCTAGTTTAATATTGCTTGACATGGAACCAATGCTATCGATCGATCTTATGTCTGTTTGTTCATAAACTTTTATTTTAGGGTTATTTCTTAAAAATGGATGCAGCTGATTTTTTCCTAGTTCTACCCCAGTAATGAACTTTGCACCATGTTTTAGAGCAATGTCTATAAAACCACCAGTGCTAGACCCTACGTCTAAAACTAATTTATGCTTAAAATCTAATTTGAATTTATCAATAACCGACTCTAACTTATATGAAGCTCGGCTTAACAATATTTCTTTATCAATCAAGCTTATTTTTTGAATTTCTGAAACCAAAAAACCGGGTTTAGTGATAATCTGATTATCTACCTGAATTTTGGCTAATTTTATTAAGTTTTCTGCATTGGATCTAGTTCTAGCTAAACCGAGTTTAAAAACTTGCAGATCTAATCTAACCTTGTGAGTTGATTTCATTAAACCTATTTTACACGTTCTCTATATAATCCCGTAGTAGTATCAATTGACACCAAATCACCCACCTTAATAAACGCCGGAACTTTTATGACCTTATCTGTTTCTAAAGTTGCATCTTTCATAACTGCCGATGAAGTATCCCCTTTGACTGCGTCTTCACAATAAATAACCTTTAGTTCTATGTTTTTAGGTAATTCAATATTAATAGGTTTAGCATTGAACAATTGAATTTTTAATTTACTTCCTTCAATTAGATAATCCTTATTTTCTGCTATCGAGTCAGCCGATATTTCGTATTGATCAAAAGTTTCGTCATTCATAAAATAAAATTTGTCAGTATCTCTATATAAAAATTGGACATTCTGGTAAGTAACAACTGCATCATTTAACTGTTCATTGCCCTTAAACGTTTTTTCAAGTACTTTGTTGTCAATCAGATTTTTTATTCTAACATTTACTATAGAACCACCTCTTCCCATAACTTTCTGAGAATAATCTACCACTTTATATGGCTGATTATCCATTTCAAATATAGTATTTTTCTTTAGTTCAGTAATAGATAGCATATTCTAATTTGACACAAAAGGTAATAAAGCTAAATGTCGTGCTCTTTTAATAGCAACGCTTAATCTTCTCTGTTGTGATTCTGTTAATCCAGTTTTTTTACGGCTTTCAATTTGACCATAAATATTAATATATCTTTGTAAATTTTTATAATCCTTATAATCAAAATAAGGTACTTCGGTTCTATTCTTAAAAATTTTTGCCATATTGTCTCCTTTTACTTATTTCTAAAATGGTATTTCGTCTAAATTAATTGGCTCTTCTTCGAATTCTTCCTCTTCTGTCTGATCTTTTTTGGAACTTTTACTAGTGCTTATAGGTTCAGTTTTTATTTCTGTATTATCACTAGGGCCATTACTTTTGTTATCCAGAAAAGTTACATCGTTGGCTAAAACTTCAACTTTGCTTCTCTTTTGTCCTTCTTGTTCCCAACTCCTACTCTGTAATCTGCCCTGAATTAAGCATCTACTTCCTTTAAATAAATACTGAGATACTCTCTCAGCTAACGATCCCCAAGCAACTATATCAACATAGTCCGTTGACTCTTGCCATTCACCATTTTGGTCTTTATAGCTTCTATTTAGAGCCAAACTAAAACTAACTACATTTTGACCACTTGGGGTTTGCCTTAATTCTGGATCTCTTGTTAGATTTCCCATCAAGACTACTTGATTTAAACTTCTTGCCATATTGTCTCCTTTAAATATATTCTATTTGTACCTTAATGCTATTTATAAAGTCAATTTATTTTAGTTTTTCTTAATAAACATTAAATTAGTCTGCCTCTTTTTCTACTTTCTCAACAGAATTTTTCTTTTCTTTAATCTTCCTTTCCTTCTCGGCTTTCTGAATACCCTTAAGATCACTTTTTACAATCAAAAAACGTATAACTTCATCTGTAATATTTAATAATGATTCTACTGTTTTAACTTTTGTAGGATCTAGTTCAACTATATAAAAAACATAAATGCCATAATCTTGTTTTTTAATTGAGTAAGCCAGTTTATTTTTACCCCAATTATCTGTTTTTTTTATTTTTCCTTTATTATCACTAATAATTTTCTTAATTTTATCTTCAGCCTTAGATAGATCCACTTCTAAGCCTGGATCATATACTACAGCAATTTCATATTCCTTCACGAGATCTGCCTTTCTTTGGTTAATTTGAATCTATTAGATCCAAATAAACTTACATATCCTGACGATTGTAAGTTAAAGTTAATATTAGCTGTTATTTTAAACTAAAAATAAATAAATTACAACCTGTTACTTGTTCTAGTACTCTTCTTGATCGATATCATATTTTTGATCTTCTATATTTTCTTCATCGTTTGAACCTACATAGAGATCATCCATAGACGAAATTAGTACTTCTCTAGGCCTTGATCCTTGCTGTGAACTAATTATTCCCTTCTCTTCCATCGTTTCGATCAATCTTGCAGCCCTACCATAACCTATACGTAATCTTCTTTGTAACAAGCTAGTACTTGCTTTTTTGTTCTCTATGACAACTTTAACAGCATCATCCCACATACTATCCTCAAGTTCTGATCCGGAAAAGTCTGAATTAAAGACATTATTTCGACTACCTACTAACTGAACGGGTTGTGATACAACTTCATCATCATAATTTGGTGGACGTTGAGACCTAATGTAATCCATAACTTTAATTGATTCACTATTCTCCATAAATCCTGCTTGTATTCGTTTAGGTTTTGGCATATCCGCAGTCATAAACAACATATCTCCTCTACCTAATAATTTCTCAGCACCAATTTGATCAATTATTGTCCTTGAATCAACCTGCGAAGCTACAGTAAACGCAATTCGGGCAGGAATGTTAGCTTTTATAAGTCCAGTTATAACATCAACAGAGGGCCTCTGTGTGGCTAGAACTAGATGAATTCCTGCCGCCCTGGCTTTCTGAGCAAGTCTAACAACTAAAGTTTCAACTTCTCTAGCTGCCATCATCATTAAATCGGCTAGTTCATCAATAATAATTACTATATATGGCATTTTATCGTTATTACTATTTTCTTGATTATACTCAAAAATATTTCTCTTACTGACTTCGGCCATTGCCTTCAATCTTCGATTCATTTCTGCTACTGCCCATTTTAAGGCACTAATACACTTTTCTGGTTCATTTACTACCGGAGTTAAAAGATGTGGAATATCATTATATACTCCCATTTCAACTTGTTTTGGATCTACTAAAATTAACTTCATATCTGAAGGAGAATTTCTATACAATAAACTTGTTAATAAAGTATTAATCATTACAGACTTACCTGCTCCAGTTTGACCGGCAATTAAAAGATGTGGCATTGACGATAAATCTGCTACAATTGCTTTTCCTGATATATCTTTACCTACCGCAAATCCTAGAGGATGATCAACCTCTGCCCATTCTTTTGAAGTTAACAAACTACTCAAACGAACAGTAGCTGGTTTAACATTAGGAACTTCAATTCCTACTGCCCTTTTACCAGGAATTGGAGCTTCAATCCTTATTGAATGAGCCGCTAAATCTAGCGCTAAATTATTTTCTAATGCAGTTATTTTTGTTAATTTAACATCTGCTGGAGGTCTTAGGGTATATTGGGTTACTCTTGGACCAATATTTGCCCCCTCCATCTCTACATCTATTTTAAAATTAGCAAACGTTCCTTTTATAATTCTTACGTTATTATTAACATCTCCAGCATCGGCTTTATCTTGCTTTTGATTTAATAAACTTATCGAAGGAAATTTCCAGTCTGGGTCAGAATTAGTTGTAAGAGCATTATGAACTTCTAAATTAGTCATCTTTTGGGCTGTATTTTTAAATGATGAAATTCTTTTTAATTGATTAACTTCTTCCATATGATTATGGTGCTCTACTGGTACGCCTTCATTTAATTTAAATTCAATGTTTTTTGATTTGTCACTTATTTCTTCAAGTTCATTATTTAAATTATTTTTTCTTCTTTGAATAAAGAAATTAATAATTTTCTTTAAAACTGATGGGGATATATTAAATGCAAAGAAAATACTTAATAGTGCAATTACTAACAACAATATACTTGCAGGAATTTTATCTAGTATATCTAAGAATAATCCTCCAACTAGACTTCCAATATACCCCCCATGCCCAGATGTCTGGATGTATTGGTTAAAATTATTAAGTTTTACAAATATTGTATAAATACCTGATGATAAGAAAATTAAAGTAATTAAAGGGCTTATTAAGTTTGGTAAAGGTATTCTATGATCTTCAGTTTTAAATTTGTATACACCAAAATATACAAAAAATATCGGCAATATATATGCTACCCAACCTAGAACATCATAAAACCACCTAAAAAGAGTTATTGGCAAAATTCCACCAGTTTTAAAACCACCCAGTAAACTAAAGAAGGCTATTACAAATAAAAGTACTGCAAAAGAATAAGACCAAAAAGGTGATCTTTGATTTTCGCTTTTTTGAACTTTTTTTCTCTTATTTACTTTTTTCTTTTTAGGCATAATTTTCTTTTCTATAGTATATCAAGACTTAACCTTAGATACACTAAAATAACCATAAACTTTATTATGATTTATTTAGTCACTTTTGTCAATAATTAATCCGTTCCTGCGTCCTGGTTGAGTAACCTATTTCTTAAATCCTGGAATCGTTTTTGTTGATCTTGGGCAATTTGTTCCGAGGATTTATTATTGTTTTTATTCTTTTGGTCATTCTTTTGACCAATAATATTAACAACAGGTATAACTATTGGGCTTCTTTGAGTATGTTCAAATAAAAAGTGGGTTACGTGATCTTTGAGTTCAGCCTTAAATCGATCAATGTCAACACGATTAAACCTTTGCTGAACCGCTCTTTTTAGTTCATTCCTAAGTCCAGTCATGATATCTTCGCTATCTCTCATATATATAAAGCCTCGGCTAATTATATCTGGGCTAGTTAGAAGTTGACCACTTTTTTTATCCAATGTAAGTATTATTGCCACTAATCCTTCTTCACTTAACAATAATCTATCTTTTATTACAATATTACTGACTGTCGCTCCGGTTTGATCAACTAATATACTCCCAGAAGGAACTTCACCTATTATCTCGATACTATCGTTTGAAACTCCAATTATTTGACCGTTTTCAGCATTAATAGTGTTTTTTCTAGGGATACCTTGTTCTATAGCAATATCTATATGTCTCTTTTTGGATCGATAAGATCCGTAAATGGGTATAAAAAATTTAGGATTTAGCATATTGATCATTTCGGCATATTCATCTCTAGAAGCATGCCCAGAAACATGCAATGGTCCGATATTATCTAAATCATGAGTAATATGTTGGTAGACTAGAACGTTTTTTCTCAATAGATTATCTACCATATCTCCAATTAGAGAATCATTCCCTGATTCGGGTATAGGTGTAGAACTTAGAATGACGGTATCTTGTTCCTTCATTTTAATATGTGGATGCTCTCCGTTGGCCATCTTTTGCAGGGCAGAATTAGGCTCTCCTTGTCCACCAGTACAAACAACTACCACTTCGTTATCTTTTAATGATGGAGCACTAGCTATAGGCACAAATGTTCCTTTTGGTACCCTAACAAAACCATGCCTTACGGCCATTTCAAGAGTTGACATCATACTTCTTCCGTCAAGAACAATTTTTTTATTATGATGGACTGCAGCATTAATAATCATCTGAATTCTATTAATGTTGGTTGAAAAAATAGCCACAAATATTCTTCCAGGTGCTTTATCCATAATATCTATAAAGCTTGGCTCAATGAGTGACTCACTAGGTGTTCTTCCTAATCTTTCGGTTGTTGTGCTCTCGCTCAATAATGCTAAAACTCCGCTTTTTCCAATCTCGATTAACCTTTCTTTATCTGTCTTTTCGTGATCAAGAGGATTAGGATCAAATCTAAAATCACCAGTGTTAAGAATTTTTCCAATTGGGGTATCAACAACTATACAAGTACTACCGGGAATTGAATGAGTAATTCTAACAAGTTCTACAAAAAATATTCCAATTTTAAGTTTTTCATGTGTATTTTCATTTAAACTAATCGTATTTAACTCAAAACCTTCCGGAAATGATAAACCAAAGTTTTCAAAAATCTCTTCTACCCTACCTATCGTAAATTTTGATCCATAAATTGGAGCCGGGTATTTAGGAACAATATGCGGTAATCCACCAATATGATCCAAATGTCCGTGAGTAATCACATAACCCTTAATTTTACTTTTTATATTTTCTAAATAGCTTGTATCGGCTATAGCATAATTTATTCCGGGCAAATTGATACCTAGATCGTTTCCACAATCTAAAATTAATGCATCATTCCCGTATTCTATTAAAATCATGTTTTTTGATCCTCCACCATCCATACCACCTAAACCAATAATTTTAAGCTTAGGTGAATCATCAATATAATTAGCCCTAGGTTTTGAATCATTTACGTTTGAAACTTGATATTGATTAGCGATTCGTTGTGCATTTGCCTGGCTTCGTTTCTGTGCACGAACAGCCTGACTTCTTGTGGTATTTAGATTATTGGTGACAATCTTTTTGTTGCTCGGTCTATTATCTTTCATTTAACATTTTCCTTTAATTTAAATATTTCGATACTATTTTAAAATCCAAAAACAAACTTTTCCTTAAACTGCCGTTATATAATGCGGCAGCTGGGTGAAAAAACGGTATAAAAACAACTTCTTTATAGCTTTTCTTAAGATGATCCAGTACAAATTTCATTTTTCTGGGTATTCCATGAATTTTGGAAATCTGTTCTCCTGGCAAGAAACAATTCATGCTATGTCTACCTAAAGTTATAATAATTTTTGGGGATATTATTTCAATTTGTCTTCTTAAAAAAGGTAAAAATTGCTCCTTTTCTTCTGGCAAAGGATCTCTATTTTGAGGAGGTCTATATTTTACTATGTTAGTAATATAGACATCTTCCCTGGTTAATTTAACACTTTCTAGTAACTCATTAAGTAGCTTACCTGCAGCCCCGACAAACGGTTCTCCGCTCAAATCCTCATTTTTCCCTGGTGCTTCACCAATAAACATAATTTGGGCATTAATATTGCCAGAACCAAATACTAAATTCGTAGCACCTTCCTTTAACTTCAAGCAGACATTATCTTGAATAATCTCTTGTTTTAATGATTTAAGCATTTCTTCTTTTTGCATAATTTAAAATAATTTCTTTAAATAACCTAAAAATTGCTTTCAGAGTTACATATATTGAGACTATTCCTACGATATAAAATAATAGGTTGCCATTATTAACTGCTAATAAAAGTGCTACGTAGGCAATAATACTAGAACAAACAATAAACAAAAATGTCTTTAATATTCTATGGGTATTAGACTTCATTTTTTAACTCTTTTTTGGCAGCTCTAATACTAAGCTGGTTTCTCCCTTTATCGTCGATTGCAATTAACTTAACGTCAACCTTATCTCCAATCTTAAGAACATCACTTGGCTTATTAATTCTTGCTTCATCAATTTCACTAACATGAACCATTCCATCCTTATTTGGTAAAAATTGAACAAAAGCTCCAAAATCTAACAAACTAACGACTGTTGAATTTTTGTAAATTTTCCCAACTTCGGGTTCTGCAATGATATTATTAATGGCATCTTTAGCTAGTGTTAATGAATTTAAATCTGCTCCTGAAATAAAAATCGTTCCATCATCGTTAATGTCTATACTAGCTCCACTTTCTGCAGTTATTTTCTGGATTACTTCTCCACCCTTTCCAATAACTTCTCTAATTTTTTCCGGTTTAATATTTATTGATTCAACCCTTGGGGCATATGGACTTAATTTTTTTCTAGGTTCACTCAACGTACTAAGCATATGATTCAAAATAAATGCTCTTCCAGGCTTTGCTTGATTTAATGCAGAAGCTAAAACCTCAACTTGTAATCCATGAACCTTCATATCCATTTGCAAAGCTGTAATTCCCTTTGCGGTACCTGCTACTTTAAAATCCATATCCCCAGCAAAATCTTCTGCATCGGCAATATCACTTAGAACAATGTTTTCGTTTTCGGTAGTTATTAATCCCATAGCAATACCACTTACCGGAGCTTTAATGGGAACTCCTGCATCCATAAGAGCAAGACAACTTGAGCAAGTGGCTGCCATTGAAGTAGAACCATTTTGACTCATTATTTCGGTAACTGAACGGATAGCATAAGGAAAAACTTTTTCATCTGGAATAACCGCACTAAGTGCTCTTTCAGCTAAATAACTGTGCCCAATCTCTCTCCTTCCTGGGCTTCCTAGTCTTCTAACTTCACCAACTGTATAGCCAGGGGCATTATAGTGATGCATATATCTTTTTTCAGCATTTTGTTCCATTGTATCGATAACTTGAGAAAAACTAAGTGGAGCTAAAGTAACTATATTGAGACCCTGAGTTACTCCACGGGTAAAAATACTAGATCCATGTGCCCTAGGTAACAACCCTACTTCAGAACTTAACGGTCTAATTTCATCAAATTTTCGACCATCGGGTCTAACTCTATTTTCGATAATTTCTTTTCTTACATCTTTGTGAATTGCGAGATTAAATGCTTCCTCAAAGTCTTTCTTGTTTTGTTCAAATTTTTCAGAATCTTTATCTTTGAAATATTCATATGTTTCTGTCCTAAGAGTAGCTAAAAGTTCATTTCTCTCTGGATATGGTTTTTGTAAATTTTTACCTAGTTTATCCTTTAGGTACTCTTCGACAGCTGATAATATTTCCTGGTTAGGGGTAGTTAAGGAGTATTCTAATGGCTTTACACCAACCTTTTGAACAAGTTCTTGTTGTAACTTAATGGCAGGTTGGTAATTTTCAAAACCAAATTTGATTGCTTCTATTACTTTTTCTTCACTAATTTCATTAGCTCCAGCTTCCACCATCGTCACACCACTGGCAGTTCCGGCAACCACTATATCACCTAGTCCGTTAGTCAATTCTTCGTTAGATAGAAATGCCACGGGCTTATCATCTTTAAAGCCTACCCGTAAACCTGCTACTGGTCCATCAAATGGAGCTCCCGTTAAAAGTAACGAGCAACTTACGGCAATCATCGCAATGACATCTGGTCTAAAATTAGGATCCAAACTTAAGACGGTAGCTATTGCCTGAACCTCACTTCTGTATCCTTTCGGCCAAAGTGGTCTAATTGGGCGGTCTATTAATCGACCAATTAACACTGCATCATCTGAAGGCCTACCCTCCCTTTTTATAAATCTTGAGCCACTAATCTTTCCTGATGCGTAAAATTTTTCTTCGTATTCCACACTTAATGGAAAATAATCTAAACCTTCCACTTCACCACCAAGCATAGCAGTTCCAAGAATTACGGTTTCTCCATATCTAACCAAAACACTAGAGGTTGATCTAAATCCTACTCTGTTAACCTCAAAACTAAGTTTTTTGCCTAAAAAATCAGTTTCTACTTTTATTATTTCTTTTCCGTAGGGGTTAATTGTTGATAACATTAACTTTTCCTTTCTTTGGATATTTCTGCATTAAAGTTCAGATATACTTTCGATGTATAGCTGCTTCTTTAACTCAGAAATTACCCATCTTAATTAATAGATTTCCTATCCTAAACATTTTTACGTTGGTAGGCTATCAAGCTCGATATATCAAGCCTAATAGTATACAAACGTTATTTCCTAATACCTAACTCCTTAATAAGAGAAAGATAAGAATCACTATTTTTGGATGCGACGTATTTTAAAAGTCGTCTTCTTTTGCCCACCATCTGTAAAAGACCTCTTCGAGCCATAAAATCATGTTTATTAAAGCCAAGATGTTCAGTAATTTCTTTTATTCTCTCGGTCAATATTCCAATTTGAACATGAGCACTACCAGTGTCTTTGCTGCTAGTTTTTAGTTTACCAATAACAGAAGTTTTCTTTTCCTTAGATATCATTGTTGTGCATAATTTTAACATATAATTTCAGAAATGTACAACTTTTTTATACTATTAAAAAATGTCAGCTAGCTACGTTAGTAAATTTTCAGATATTATCTCAAAATTTAAGCCCTCAATATCTACACTATCTTTTAAAGAATATTCTCCGATTCTTGTTCTTTCTAATTTTGTCATTACTGCGCCTGTTTTTAGAGTCTTTCCTATATCTGATACTAAGCTTCTAATATAAGTACCACTGGATACTTTTACGCTAAATTCCAGATAAGGATACTGGTATTTTATTTTTTTTATCCAATATATTTCGATCTGTTGGGGTTTTATAATGGGTTTTTGATTTTTTCTAGCAAATTCATACAGTCTTTTACCGTCAATCTTTTTCGCAGAATATATTGGAGGAAGTTGGGATATTTTGCCAACATGCATATTAATAGTTTTATTCATCTGATCATTTGTTGGTATATAATTTGAAACTTGAATAAGATTTGTTTCAAGATCGTAACTATCGGATCTATAACCTAATTTTAATGAGACATCATATATTTTATCGTTTTTAATGAATTCACTTGCCCTAGAAGTATATTCCTTTCCAATCAAAATTATAAGTAGACCTGTTGCTAAGGGATCTAGAGTACCGCTATGTCCAACCTTAATATTTTTTGGTTTTAAATTGTAATTAGATGAAATTATCTTTCTAATATAATTTACGGCGTCAAAAGAGGTCCAATTTATGGGTTTATTAACAAGCAAGACCCCAGCAATCATTATTTTATAGATGGTTGATCTTGATTTTCATTATTAAAAGACAAAGGAACAACTGGTGGTGGAACCGGTGGAGCTTGATCATTTAAATCAAATGAAGTTTTATTAGCTTCTGTAAATAAAGAAGGATCTAATCCAGTCTGATTTTGTGAAATATTATTATCTGTTATATCGTTTTCTGAACTGTTTTGATGAATTAATTCTGGAATAGATTGATCATCAACTTTAGCACTTTCATCTGTAGTTGATAAATCATTAATTAAACTACCACCATGACTAATACTATCATCTCCCAACGAAGAAACCTCTGGGTGATCTGAACTTTCCAAAGTTGTCTCAGATGACTCCTGAAGATGATCCATATTTAGATCTTTGTCCCATGAATCTGGAGGGGGAGAAAATTGCTGAATCTGTTCCGTACCATCAATTTTTGGCTCAAGAAAATCTGAATTGGGGATGTCTGAATTATCCTCCGAAGGCAAAGTGGAAGTCTCCATAGTTTCCGATAAGTTGCTCTCTTTATGCTCGGATATTTCAGGAGTTTGTTGATCTCCATAAGAATCATTTACATTGACACTCTGATTAGAAGAATCATCTGCGTTTATCTGATTATCTTCTTCGATTTTATCGGATAATTTATCTGCCAGATTCTCACTGACTGGCTCAGGCAGATCAGTTTGATTATTTTCATTGTCAATTTTATCGCCTTCATTGACTAGATTATTGTCAGTCTCCGAAATCGATTCACTATCATTTGAATTATGTTCAATATTAAAAATATTATCCGTATCATCTATACTTTCTTCAAACGATTGATCTTCATTTTCTAGTCGCTCAATCGAAGAACCATTATCTTCTTCCAATTTTGTTGATATTAATTGAGGATTTGCTCCCGCCTTCATTAACTCTGAACTTAAACTCATAGTTTGAGGAGTTGTTTTTGGATTACTAAACCTATTCGTTTCAGAAACAATTCCCGTCAGCAAAGCAGTTGCTATTTGTTCATCGAGAATATTCGGTTCAAACGACTTACTAATTGAAGCAAGAAGTTCACAGTAGCTACTTGCTTGAGTATCGATCAAATTTATATTCCCTAAGTCACTACCAGGTTGTAGATTAATGTTAATAATTGTTGCATCGTGCAATATATTCCCATGAGCAGTAATAGCTTGATCAATATCACTCTTATCTTTTATTCCTAACGTTATGATTAAATCTATATTAAATTCACCCTGGCTAAAAACAAAGTCTGATTCATTTAAAGAAGATCGGTAAGGTGTAATATAGATCTTAACGGTATCTTCTTCAACTTTGTATTTAAGTTTATCTGCCTTATCTTTACTAAATGAGATAATAAAATCTCTTAATGAATCTGGGCTTTTTTCTATATTTTTTTGAGGGTCTAAAAAATCTATTGTTGAAGGAATTTGACCACTAAAAACACTGGCACCGTGTTTACCTAGTTTATTGATCATTAGGGTTAGGGCAATACATCCAGACAGTTGGTCAACATTAGGACTATTTCCCACCGTAATCAAAATAGCGTTAGAGGACTGAATTTTAGAAATAACCTGATTTTTAATATTGTCCATTTTTATTTTTTATTTATCTATTTAAACATAGCATACTATAATAAAAATATCAACATTACTCAATTTAAAAGTAGCTAAATACTTTGCAATATTCAATAAATTTAGTATATTTAGAAAAATAATTAATATAAGGGATGACATGCCAATAATTAAATCAGCCAAGAAAAGACAAAAAACTGCCAGAAAAGCAACTATTAGAAATTTTAAAACTAAACGGAATTTAAAATCTGCTCTAAAAACATTAACCAAAAAAGTTAATCATAAAAATTTCAGTTCTGTTCAAAGCAACGTAGATAAGGCAGTTAAAAAACATTTGATCCATAAAAATAAGGCAGCACGGTTAAAAAGTAAGGCTGCAAAAAATGCAAAAAAATTAGGACTAAAAATAGAAAAGAAAAGTAAGGTAAGTACACCTAAAAAGAAAAAGTAAGGCTTAAAATAAAATTTTTCAAAAATTGATCTAATTCAAAAGTTTCAGTTTTAGATCTAACTAAAGCATCTTTAATTTGATGAACAAATTTCGTGAGTTGATCAGAAGTAATTTTTTTAGATAGATTTAAGCTTTTTTGTAATGGAAATGAACTTATTTTTGTATCACTCGCAACATCTTGAATATTTTTATTGTTTGAATATTTTACTAGAGCAATTAAATGGAGCTGCCAAATAATTAATCCAATAATTTGTTCGGCCTCGATTTTTTGCAATCTTAAGTTATTGTATATTTGATAAGCTCTACTTTTATCTCTAAATGCGAAATCGATTAATTCAAAAATAGTGTTACTTAAATTTGAGTCTATGATAAGGTCAATTAAATCATTGTCGACATCGTCATCTAATAATTTTATTTTCTCCAATTCAGAGGCAATTTGTAATTGATTGTTGCCAATTTTTTGATGTATATAATGAATGTTCTGAGGACTTAATTTAATTTGTTCTTCTTTCACTCTTTGATTAATCCATTTTAAAAGATCATTTTCGGAAAGTTTATCAAGTTTTATCATTTGAGATTTATTTTTCAGAAGACTCTCAAATCTTTGACTGATTTTACTATTTCTGATGACTAGGACTATTTCATTATCGCTATTTGATAATTTAGCTAAATCATCAATTAATTTATCGAAATTTATAATCTGAATGGGATCAACAATTATAATTAACTTTGGTTCAGAAAAAAATGTGTAATTATTCAGTTTTAATTTAACTTCTTCTATGTCAAATTGATCAGGATATATTTTTTGTAAATCAAATAATGGATGTATTTTAGAGAACTCATCCTTAATTCTTTTCAACTCTAAATCGATTGTATACTGATTGTCTCCAATAAGGGTGATCATAGTAAATTTATTTTAACAGTTTTATCGATTAGTTTTAAGTTTTTGACAATTTGGACATAGATGAGAGCCCCTCCCAGCAACTTTAATTTTTATAATCTGATGCCCACATCTACTACACAAAAGTCCTTTTCGTTTATAAACTTGAGCAAATTTAGTGAAACTACCCTTTTCTCCTTTGATATTAAGATAGTTCCGATCTGATGCACCACCTTGATCTATAGAGAAACGTAAAACGGAAATAATAGATTGATGTAATATCTTTAATTTAGATAAAGGAATATCTTTAACTATTGTTTTAGGGTGAATTTTAGCCATCCATAGGCTTTCATCAACATAAATATTTCCGAGACCTGCTATAATTTTTTGATCTAATAAAACACTTTTTATTGAAGATTTTATTCTTAAATTTAACCTTTTCTTAAAAACTTCAAAACTAAAACTTGATTCTAGAGGCTCTAATCCAAGACTGTTTAAAAAATTAAATTTTTTATATTCTTCTATGTTTAGTAATTTAATCCAGCCAAATTTTCTTTGATCATTAAAGTACAGTTTTGAACCATCATCAAATATAATTTCTACCCTAGTAGATTTATCGGGCATTTTTGAAATAAAAGAATCATTTGGATGTCCTGCCCCAAACCTAAAATTTTTGTCTTTATAAATAATTTGTCCTGTCATCTTTAGATGAATTAAAAGAAAATATTGATTATCTAGATCTATTATTAAAAGTTTACCTCTCCTTTTTAATCCTAAAATTTTAGTTTTATACAAATTTTTTATTATATATTCCTTAGAATAATTTAAAGACTTCGGCCAATAAATTATTACATCTTTAAAAACCTTACCTGGTAGTATTTCTTTTAATCCTAATCTAATTGTTTCAACTTCTGGTAATTCCGGCATTTAATAATATTTTAATATAAAGTTATACTATTTTATAAAGATGGATGACATTAAACATATTCTACTGGATAAGAACTTCGAATTACCGGAAGAAATTGATCTATTGAAAAGTCATATTCAATCTAATTTCAAGATTGATTCTGAGATAATTTATTCAAATAATTCTATTATAATTAAAATACCCTCTGCAGCGGTAGCTTCAATTCTTAGAACAAGATTAGATAAAATAAAAAAAGAAATTAAAACAACTAAAAAAATCCGGATAATTATTGTTTAAAAGTTAGCGTTTTGAACAAGGGTATTGTAATTAGGAACTTGATTTTCAAATAACTGAACAATGTAATTTGAATCACCTAAAAGAGTATGTGGAGTGCTTGAACAATTTGTTGACCAAGCGTTTAGAACATCCTTATTATCTTGAGTTAATTTGAAGTCGTAAACATCTCCATAAGAACAATATCCAGAACTATTTTTTAAGTTAGGGTTATTACTAACATCTTCAAAACCAGCTAATTTTAGAGAGTTAAGAAATGCAAAATATGATTGAGGGCTATTATTAAAGATTTTAGAAGATATGAGATTGTTGCCACTGTAACCCTTATATAAATTAAAAGTAACATTTCCTGAATTTACTATAATTTGATCAAAATTATGTTCAGAATCGGCAACGATTGGACCCTGAATAGTAAGTTCTACGGATGATGAAAAATTATAATCTTTAGTAATAGAAATCGTTGTGTTATTAGAAGATGGATTGGAAAAAACAAGTATAAGAATAACAATAAGCAGTGCAAATGCTATAACAAATCCAAAAATATATCTGTAGTCTCTAAACATAAAAGTAAATATAAACCTCTTTTTTACAATAATATATTAACATATTTTTATATTTTTTCAATGTTTTTATTGTATTTAAGTACTTTTTGGTTATTTGTATTAAAATACGCTTATGAATAATAGACTTAATATAGCCATTGGTACCTTAGTACAATTCATAACAATATCAATACTAGGTGTACCCCACGCATTCATTTCAATAATTTCTACTTGTCAATCAGATCATTCAAACTGTATTAGCAATATGGTAGTATCTTTGATCTTTTTTATTCTTACTGTTATTTGGTTTGGTTTTATAGCAATTATTGGTTTTTCCACTCAAGAAAAAAGAAGTTGGAAAATAGCCTTATTTTTAATAGGTTGTGAGTTTGCAAATATAGGGGTAGCTCTAACAATTAATTTACCTGGCGAAACGAATATTTTTGATAAATTTATTAGTATAGTTGATGCAATTTTAAGTATTTTAGTTATCTATTTAGCATCAAAGGTTATTTTTGCAAAAGGTGGACGAATAGTTAAGAAAAATTATCTAAGAAAAATATTTAAATAATTACAGCTCACTCCAATTATCACCCTGTTTAATATCTACCCTCAGTTTAACTGGAAGATCATAGATGTTTTCCATAATTTCTTTTAGATCCTTCTGAACATCGTCAATTTGGCTAATTGGGCTCTCAATAACTACCGAATCGTGAATTTGTAATAGTATCTTTACGTCATTATAATTTTTATCAAAATGTTCGTCTAACTTTATCATTGCAATCTTCATAAGTTCTGCTTCTGTACCTTGAATTGGCATATTAATTGCTGCTCGTTCAGCAGCTTGTCTTAGAATGAAATTACTTGAATTTATGTCATTAAAATACCTTCTTCTTCCGAATAAAGTTTCTGCATATCCCTTTTTCTTAACTTCTTTAAGAATATTATCCATGTAATTAAAAATCGGTCTTCGAATTTCTTTATATTTTTCAATAAAATCTTTCGCTTGAATAAAATTCATTGCTGTTGCTTGAGTTAAACCATGTATACTCATACCGTAAAGTATGCCAAAATTAATTGTTTTTGCTGCTCTACGCATCTGATCTGTTATATCTTCGGTATTTCTCTGATAAATTTGGGCAGCTGTTACGGAATGAATATCTAGCCCCTCGTTAAATTGATCGATTAACTCTTTATCTTTGGCTAAATAAGCGGCAATCCGAAGCTCAAATTGAGAATAATCTGCGCTTAATAATTTAAAATTTTCTCGAGGGATAAAACTTTTTCTAATTTCTTTTCCGAGATCAGATCTAATCGGAATATTTTGCAAATTAGGATCAATTGAAGCTAATCTTCCAGTTTGGGCATTAGTTAAACTATAGGTTGTATGTAGTACCGAATCTTTATCTACCAATTTAGGTAGGGTATCAACGTAGGTATTTTTAAGTTTAACAACTTCTCTATACTCTAAAATAACCGAAATAATAGGATGAAGATCTATTATTTTTTGAAGTTCGTTTGCTGCAGTTGAATAAAAAGATTTTGTCTTTTTAATATTTATAGTTGGAATATTCAATTTATCTTTAGAAAACAAAATATTAGACAATTGTAGAGGACTAGATATATTAAATTCCTCATTAGCAAATCCATAAATAGTTTGTTCTAAGTCAGATATTTTATCTGATATAAATTCATTAAATTTGGTTAAACTTTTTACATCTAAAATAATTCCGTTTTTTTCCATCTTGCTTAGGACATTAATAATAGGAAACTCGATGTCATGAAGTACTTTTTTAAATTTGGCGTTTTTATCAATTGCCTTCAGTTGCCTTTCATAAATCTTTTGAATTATTTCAAGTATCTGGGATACATGTTCAAGTAATTGATCATTGTCTAAATCATCTATCCAGTTACACTGAACAGCTAAAATATCTTGTGCAATTTCTGATAGCAATCTTCCACGTATAACATTTTCAAGTAAAAAATCTGCTATGAGTAAATCATGTTTAATATTTGGTAAATGTTTTATACCTAAACTTAAAAATATTTCTTGGGTATTCTTGAGATCATAGCCAATTATTGATTTAAGTTCAGAAAATAGTTTATTGAGTATTTGAAAATTAATGTTACTGAAATTAATAGAATAATCCTTTTTATTAGATCTAAAGAATAGATAGAGTGGGTCCACCCCGTGTTGTTTTCTAGATCTACTGAAAATATAGACATCTTCTCCTTTTGTGTTTTCTATTATTTGATCGACATTATCCTCGGTAACTTCAATTAAAGGTTTACTGGGGGCTATAATCTGATTATTTAGATCAGCATTTGATGATATAGTCTCAGGATAAAGTTGAGCTATTTTTAAAGAAATAGACCGAAACTGTAATTTATTAGATAATTCAAATAATTTTTTAGGTTTAATTTTGCTACCATTAATTTCATTTAAATTTAGTTTAATCGGGGAATCAATCTTTATTTCAGCTAATTCTTTACTTAAATATGCCAATTTTTTACCTTCAATTAACTTGGCTCTAATTGAATCCGAAATTAGATCAATGTTTAGATAAATCTGATCGATTGTTTTAAATTGCTGTAGTAGGGCAATAGCAGTCTTTTCGCCAATACCTGGAACTCCGGGGATATTATCTGAACTATCACCCTTGAGTGCTTTTAGGTCTAGGAATTGATTAACTTGAATTTTATGTTTTTTTTCGAAGCTTTCTAGTGAATATTCTTCTATATTGCTTAATCCCTTTTTTAAAATATAGACTTTCACTAAATCATTGACCACTTGGAGCATGTCTAAATCAGATGTTATTAAAATTGTTTGGATATTTTTTTTAGTTGCTTGAGAGGCCAAACTGCCCATGATATCATCTGCTTCATAATCATCTGCTTCATAAAGAGGCCAACCCAAACAATCTAAAAATTGATGGAGTATAGGAATTTGATCATAAAATTCCTTTGGTGCGGGTTTTCTACCAGCCTTATATTCTGAATATATTTTAAGTCTTCTTCGGATATTGGTTTTTGGTTTATCCCAAGCAACAGCTACGTAATCTGGTTCTAAACGTTTAATAACTTCAAGAGCCATAAGCATAAAGCCATAAACACCACCAGTAGGTATTCCGTCAGAGGTTTTAAGATTAGGCATAGCATAAAAACCTCTATAGAAAACACTTTTACCGTCAATAATAACGAATTTTTTAGGCATACTTTCAAGTATATTATAGAAAAATTAGTTTTGTTTAATATATAATTACATAATGCAAGAAAATAAGAGGGTCGTTATATTTGTAGGAATGCCTGGAGCAGGAAAAAGTACCTGTGTGGAATATCTAAAGAACAAAGGATATGCCACGGTATATTTTGGAAAAATTACTTTTGATGAATTGAAAAAAAGAAACCTCGAAATAAATCAACCAAATGAAAAAATAATTCGTGAAGAGATAAGACAAAAAGAAGGTAAAGGAGCTTATGCGCTTAGAGTACTTAGTAAAATTGAAGAGCTTTTTGAAAAAGGTGAAAATATTGTAGTTGTTGATGGTCTTTATAGTTGGACAGAATATAAGATATTTAAAGAATCTTTTGGAGATAGGTCAATTATAATTGGCGTAATAGCGCCTAAAAAATTACGCCATACTAGGTTAAAAAATCGAGCAATCCGTCCTTTAAATGAAGAAGAGTCTGAATTAAGAGATTATGCTGAAATTGAGAATATTGAAAAGGGTGGGCCAATAGCTAACGCCGACTACTATCTCGCGAATGATTTTTCGGTAAATGATCTAATTAAAGATTTGCACAAATTATTAAATAGTCTGAATATACCTATTTGATATAATCATGTAATTTTTTGGAGTCTCGATGCTTTCTCAATTTTGCTAACGCTTTCGCTTCAATTTGACGTATTCTTTCTCTTGTAACCGAAAATTCTTGTCCAACCTCTTCAAGAGTATGACTCTTTCCATCTTCTAGACCAAATCTAAGTTTTAATATTTTTTGCTCTCTTTCTGAAAGTCCACTTAACATTTCCCTTACCTGTTCTTTTAGAAGTTGATTTGTAGCGGATTCCTCGGGTGTAATAGTATCTTCATCTTCAATAAAATCAGACAATACCGAATCTTCTTCATCGTCTCTAATAGATGCATCTAAAGAACTAATGTCCTGCTTAATCTTCATTATGTGCTCTACTTTATCTGGCTCAATTTCCATTTCTTTTGCAATTTCCAAATTAGTTGGTTCACGATTTAGCTCTTGGGTTAAACGTCGTTGTGTTCTTAATAGTTTATTTATTGTTTCGAACATATGTACGGGTATTCGAATAGTTCTTGATTGATCAGCTATTGCCCTGGTTATAGCCTGACGGATCCACCAAGTTGCATATGTTGAAAATTTGAAACCCTTATCTGGATCAAATTTCTCAACTGCCCTAAGTAGTCCTGTGTTCCCCTCTTGAATTAAATCTAGTAAATCCAATCCTCTGCCAACATACCTCTTTGCAATTGATACAACCAGCCTCATGTTCGCTTCAGCCATTTTAGCTTTTGCTTCTTTATCTCCCCTAACGACTCTTTGAGCCAAAGCTAGTTCCTCTTCTGAATTTAAAAGAGGAATTTTACCAATTTCTCTTAAATAAAGTCTTACTGAATCGTCGGCAATATCGTCATCTAAGTAACCCATGGTTACACTAGAAACTTCTTCATCAATATCTTTATCCCAATCTTCATTAAAGTCTGGTTCAGTACTAGAAGGTAAAATGTCTATATTTGATTCTGCAAGTTCAGTATAAATTTTATCAAGTTCTTCGGCATTTTCTGGAATATCTGGATATATATCATTTATATCTTTTTGAGTTATTTGGCCTTCTTTTTTGGCCTTATTTAATAAATCATTTTTAAGTTTTTCAAGACTTGGTTTGGTAACATTATCTTTTTTGGCTCTTCTTCCCATTATAACTCTCTCCTTCTAGTATTATTCAATAGTTTATCTAATTCTTTTGCCTTATTTAATAATTCTCTTATCTTTAGTTTATCTTGAGTATTATCTAATCTTTGACTGATTAATTTTTTTTGATTTTTGACATATCCTTCTACTACTTTGGATCTTAATCTAGAGATTTCAAAAAGTAACTCGTTTAGATCAAGTTTTTGATAATATTCTTCATAGATCAGTTGCTCAATTTTAACATAATCTTGAATATTTTTAAACTTTGATAGATGTTTCTTAATTTTAAAATCGTTTGGGCTTTCTTGAACAATTTTAAAGGCTTGTTTTGCTTCTAGTGAGTTAAACATTTCTTCTTTTATGAAATTTAAAGCATCGCCAGCTAAACCTCTAAAAAGTATGATTGCCAAATAATTATCTTGGACTTTTTTTAATTCTAATAAGTCTAGGTTGGTTTCGTTTTGAACTAAATTATTCAAACTTTTCAATTTATGTATTTTTTTATAATCATCATTAGTTGTTGTTCCTAATTTATCCCAAATAGCCTTTTTATCTACTTCAAGTAGTTTAGAAATAATATTTACATAATGATCTTTTTCCACTTGGTCTTTTAGGTTTTGGAGTAGATTTAAGATACGTGTAGAAAATTTACGTTTATCTGGAGCTTTGGTCAAATCATATTGTTTGGAGAGATAAGCTATATACCAGTCGATAGAATATTTAGGATTATTTAAAACTTCCTGCCATTTTTTTGGATCAATATCTATTAGTTCATCAGGGTCTTTTGCGCCATTAACTTCTAAAATATTCAGGGTTAGATCCATTTTTGAGGCCAAAATTATTGCTCTTTCTGTTGCTTCAAGCCCTGCTCTATCAGAATCAAATGAAATTCGTATATCTTGCGTCAATAAACTAAGACTTTTTAAATGATGCTCAGTTATGGCAGTTCCGGCTGTAGCAACCACCCCACAAATACCAATTTGATGACTTTTAATAACATCCAGATTTCCTTCGCAAATAACAACATAGTTATTCTCTCGAATTGATTGTTTTGCGAAATTTAAACCAAAAACATGTCTACTTTTATCATAAAGATAAGTATTTGGAGTGTTTAAGTATTTAGGACCATTATTTGAATTATTACTCAACGTCCTAGCCGTAAAACCAATTACTCTATTTTGAGTATCAAAGAGTGGAATCATCATTCTGTTTCTAAAAATATCGACATATTTTCCGTATCGATAACTAGATAATCCCGCTTTCTCAATTTCTTTATCATTAAAACCTTGATCTTTTAAATAAAGTATTAACCCGTCTAATTTATTTAAAGAATATCCGATTCGCCATTTTAAAATAGTTTCTTTATTAAATTTCCTGGTATTCACCACATATTCCACCACTTTTCTATACTTTAGGAGATTTTCCTGAAAATATTTGGCAGCAATTTCATTAGCTAGATATAAACGTTCTTTTGGAATAGTTTTTATATATTTTGTTTCTTTAATAATTTCTACACCTGCTTTTCTAGCAAGTAATTCCAGGGACTCTTTGAAATCTATCCCCTCCATCTCCATAATAAAGCTGAAAATATCGCCACCCTTTCCGGAACTAAAATCATGCCAGATTTGTTTTTCGGGACTTACAATAAAACTAGCCGTTTTTTCAGTAGTAAAAGGGCTTTTGGTCTTAAAGTTTCGGCCTGCCCTTTTTAATTCTAAATATTCGCCAACAACATCCTCAATAGAAAGCTTGTTTTTTACCTCTTCCTTGTAATCCATATGATCAGTATTTATTACTTTATTAAATCTGACAAGTAGAAATTAAATTATATCTGGCAGAAAAGAGTTGCTTATGTTTAAATATTATTAAATGGAAAACAATCAAAATAACATGCCCCTAGGTAGCTCACCTCAACCACTTCCTGATTATGGATTTATTGTTCAAGATTCTCCCAAGAAAACAATTTTGAAGCTTAATTCAGGATCACTTAAATTTAAACTGGTTGTTGTTACTATAGGTTTCTTAGCTCTACTTATTATTTTTATAATTATAAAAGGGCTATTGAGTACTTCGCCATTCAATAAAAATGATTTTCTTACGGTTTTGCAAGATCAAAATAATATCTTAAATATTTTTACACAAGACGTAAATAGTTCACAAATCCAATCAGCTATTTCAACAAATAATAGTAACTTCGTATCCGAAGCTACATTAGTACTTGGAACCGATCAAAGTAATATATTAAGTTATTTAAAAAATAATGGAATAGTATTTAACACCACTCAACTCAATCAAGGAATAAATCAAAGCTACGCAACAGAATTAAACAACTCAATTGGTTCAAATAATCTAAATCCTACATTTAATCAGATAATGTCTAGTTTGCTAACGTCATATAAGTCCGATTTATCTACCTGCTATAGTGCAGAAAAAGGTCCTATTGGAAAACAAATACTTATTCAAGATTATAAAAACGCAAACCTATTATTAAAAATGCTTAATTCTCCGAAATCTTAATAGCTTCCTGATAACCTCCGGAAATCAGATCAATAATTTCTTGGTCAGTTAATTGTCCTGTTCTAACAACTGTAATCCATTGAGTAGGATTAAGTCCTGTACCTGGCATTACTTCATCATATTTTTGAGTTAATAGTTTCACCAATTGTTTATCACAGCGAATACTTATCTTGATAGGGTCTTTTTTTATGTTAAATATTACAAAAGGTTCTTGATTAATATAGAAGATATCTTCACCAACGGACATTTCTTTTCTCTGAACATCTTTAAGGGATAAAATATAATTTAATATTTCTTCTTCGTTATTCATTTGTTCTAAAATGTTCTAAATAATGCTGCATTTCAGCAATTGATGCCTGAATATCATCAAATGCTCGATGAACACTGTTTTTTTCAAAGACTATTCCATATTTCTCCTGGAATAAAATTTTAAATGAACTTACATCAAGCATTCTATAATGTAGTTTTATATCTAGTTCTGGAAAATATTTGCTTATAAATTTTCGGTCAGAGTGAATGCTATTTCCAGCTAAATAGATTGTGGATTGACCCAAATCATCAATCAATTTAAGAAGATCCTTTTGTACATCATCAATTTTTTTAGCAGAACTTAAATTATTTAAAAAACTGTCCCTATTTTGCGGATATTCTTGCCACCATGAATTAGCCGACATCAATTTAATTACCTTTTCTTTGGGTTGAAGGATATTAGATTCATAACTTTTAATTGTTTGAAAATTAAAATCTGTTAATTCTGCAGCGACTTCAAGCAATAGATCTTTTTTGGGATCTAGTCCAGTCATTTCAAGATCAACCCATAACAGGAATGCCTCATTGTTTAGTTCTTTATTCATTTCAAATAAAGTATATTACTTCTTTCTTTTATGCAACAAGAAGTTTATTTTCGTGACCCGAATAAAGCATCGCTATACCACTTTAAATCAGATAATGCGGTTTTTAGATTTGTCTGTAATCCATAAGGTTCGTCCTTCGTAGGATCATTCAAAAAACCATCTTCGTTAAATATTTCTCCAATTCGTCTCGGAATCATAATTGCTCTTGGGACAGTAATTGCTAACAATCCCGGAAAGACACCTCTTAAATGAGCTACTGCTTGAGCTCCACCTGTTGATCCATGGGCTACCAACAAGACTGGCTTCTTTTCAATTTGAAAATCCAAATAATCGAGAGCATTTTTTAATGCAGATGAATATGATCTGTTATATTCTGGAGTAACAACTACAAGGGCATCTTGATTAGCAACAATATCTAATAATCTTCGAGCTTCTGGGTTAATATTTCTTTTTGGATTAAATTGAGGAGAAACTTCTTCATCGAATAATGGTAAATTAAAGTCAACTAAATCTATAATGGTCCCCGCAGATCCATCAATGTTTTTAACTTCGTTTAATACCCACTTTGCAAGTCTGTCCGATACCCTTTGTTTACGAATCGATCCTATTAATATTCCTACCTTCATTTGATCTCCTTTTTAAAATATGCTTTATTTATACTATAAATAGTATATGAATATTACTATACATTGTAAAGTAAATTATGAAAAATTTATCAGTTATTGATTTAAAAAACGAATATCTCGCAAATGCAATGGAGATAATTTGTAATAAATGGACAGCACTTATTTTAATCGGTCTAGAAAAGGGCCCGAAAAGATATTGTGAAATTGAAAAAGAAGTTAATTCTATAAACCCAAGAATACTTTCTAGAAGATTAGCTCAATTAGAGAAATCTAAAATAATTATAAAAACAAAAAACCCAAATAATCCAATAACCCACATTTATCAATTAACTAAAAAGGGCTTAGATCTAATACCGGTTATTGAAAAAATGTCTGAATGGGGCAACAAATACTATAATTAATCTTTTGATTTATTAAGTTTTTCAAGTTTAAATATCTTGATAATTAAATATATGGCCAAAAGTACAAATAGAAAATTAATAAAATCATTTACAAATATACCCCAATCATATACTACATTTCTTCCCTGTAAATGAATTGTCAAATTATCGTTAACCAAAGCATTTTTAAAAAAGAATTGAGCCGTTGGAGTTATAAAACTATCTACCATTTGTTTAACAAGAGCTTGTACTTGAGTAGCAATAACAAAACCAACCGCTAAACTAACCACCGCGTGATTTCTCATAAAGTCTAAGAAACCACTTACAAATTCTCCTTGTACAACATTTTTAGGATTTATAATGTTGGTATTTTTTCTTCTATGTTTAGTATTAGGTGTTTGCATTCTCATATTCAATGTATTTACCTTTCTATAATCTTCTTTTTTGGCTAACATATTTACCTCACATAAAATTAATTTCTTCTAACCCTAATATTTTAAAACAATTTCTGAAGATTCGTCTGTATTCTATTAAAATAGCAACCCTAATCTCCTCCCTAGACGATCCAAGTATAGGGGTAGATTCATAAAAACTATTAAACATTTGAGCTAGTTCATGCAAAAATATACAGATATGGTGAGTACTTAATTCATTTATTGATTTATCTAATACCTCATAAAACTCGCTTATTTTATAAACTAGGTGTCTTTCGTCTTTATCTAACGAAGAAGAAGATTTAATTTCATTAGTAAAATTAGATTTTTCAATAATCTTATTGGCCCGAACGAATGAATACTGAATATAGGGTCCACTATTACCTTCAATGGCAACTGCTTCTTTAGGATTGTAAATAATATCCCCACCCATTTTTTGTTTTAAAAACGAATATTTAATAGCTGAGATATATATCTTAGGATCTACTTTATCGGATATTTTAAACTCTTCATTATAGGCATAATCTAGCACATCTTGAGCACTTAAAGCCTGCCCCGTTCTACTACTCATTTTATGGCCTGTACTTAATTTAACTAAACCATGAGATAAATGTTTAGTCTTGTTAGCTAGTTCAGGTTCAAACTGTTGAACACTCTTTAAGACATTTTTTAAATAATCTACTTGATCATTTGCAGTTATTATTATTGATTGATCAAAATTATAATCCTGATACTTCTTAAGAATTAAACCAACATCTTTTGCTGAATATGTAGGTAGGCCTTCGGAAGTGATATAAACATAGGTCTTAAGATTATATCTTTCACCATCAAATATAATTGCGTTATCGCTTTTGGTATATACTTCTGGAATATGTTTTCGGACTGTTTCAAGTCCAAGCTCAGTAACTTCACTTTCTGGATAAAACTTATCAAAAGTTATATTTAACTTTAGATAAAAATCTTTTAAATATTGATAGCTCCATTCTCTGGTGATAAAAAAAATCTTGGCTAAATTACTGGTTTTATCATTGTTTAAAACTATATCGTAAATTTTTTTATTTAAATTTTTAATTTCTAGATTAGATTGTGGATTGTCTTCAAATGCTTTATTTCCTTCTAAATATCTGTCATTTAACCACTCCTGGCGTTTGTTTTGAGCAATAGTATCAAGTTTATCTGGATTTTCTCCTTTCAGATATTCAAGCATCGCCCATATATTTTTAGCAACGTGTAATCCAACATCTCCACCAAAATTAACTCGTGACACTCTTGCTCCCACAAAACTTAACATATTTGCAATTGAATCCCCAACTATACTTGTATAAAGATGTCCGGCATGAAGCATTTTAAAAGGGTTCGGATCAGAGTATTCAATTACTATATTTTGGTCATTTAGAAAATATTTTTTTTCTTGTTTTAGGTTATTTATAAGAATTTCGTCCGATAATCTAAAATTTATAAAACCATTTAAAACTTCTGTACTTAAAATAATGTTATTTTTTTGAGAATCTATATAGTCTTTGATTTGTATTGCAATTTCATTTGGAGTCTTATTTATTTTTTTAGAAATGATAAAAGAACAATTGGAACAATAATCACCAAAAGAATAATTGGGTCTATTAAAATTAAGCTCTATCTTCAGATCGTATAACTCTTTTAGGGCTCGTTCTAATATCTTCTTAAGTTGTTCCATTAATTATTTCGTTTATTAAGATCTAATAATAAAAATCTAATACCGTTATATAAAATAATATATAAACCTGTAAGTAAAGTAAAAATCATAAGAGTAGTTATTGTTGCAGAAGCTAAATCATTAAGTTTTAGAAATTGATTACTTATGTCAAAAATTAAGCCACCAGGATTTAGGATAATATCCCAAGTATTCCATCTTAGGATTCGTCCAATATAAACAGCGTATCCAGAAGCTAGAAATATTAGTACTAAACAAAAATCAGCATAAAAACGGCTTACCCTTTTTTTAAGTTCTTGATGAATAAAATAAACACTTAAAAACCCTAAAAGAGTTGCATTAAAAATAATCCCAGTAAAACTAATCGCGAAATAAAGAACAGTATTTAGGGGTACGTCAAGTAGGTGAATATAATCTGTTATCATATAAAAACTATTTGGTAAAAAAACCAACCAAAAAAATGTGATAATAATTCCCAACCAAGATGACCAGGCATGATTTTTTAAATAACTAATCAAAATATATACTAAAACTATTGGTATCCAGGCTAAAAACAAATTCCAAATGAGATAATAAAGACCAGTATATTTAAAATAGATCGAAGTAAAAACCAATAATAAGCTAACTAGAATTGAAAATAAAATCAAAGCATATAAAAACTTCTTGAAGATTAAGTTTGTAATAAAGTTCATTTTTAGAGGTTAGCTTTAAACTTTTCAATTAAATCAACTGGTTCTGGGTTTATGCCATTTAAAATTGCGGTGTAAAGAGAAACAAAATCACCTAAAACAATAGCGTATAGTAATTGATTAAGTAAATTTTCTCCTTCTAGATCAATAAGCCGAGGTGATGGCCATAAACCAGATAATAGTCTGTTGCTGAGCTCAAATCTAGCCTGAATCCTAGGATCTTCTAAGTTACTAAGTAGCTCTACTATGTAATAAGGCTTCAAGGGAGGCTGATTGGACCAACCGATAAATTCGTTATGATTAAATTCAGATAATTGATTACACCATGCGACCTGTTTAGCATTCTCATTAAAACTTATTTTCCATTTATATGCCGCTGGAAATAACTTTGGCCCGGCATAAATCACTACCGACTTACCGCTTGCTTCTTGAGCTATTTGTTTAGCAATGTTACTTGAAGTTGGGATGGTTGGGATAAAATTAGAAGTAATTTTTTTAACAAATTCTGGGCATTGCCTAAAAATAGCTTGCTGTTCTTCAGATAAGAACTTAAGTTGTAAAAAAATATCAATTAAAATTTTGAAGTTATAAAACACAGCATATCTTGGTTGATATCCTGATGGTACTTTATATAAATTACAATTGTTTTTTCTTGCTAAATCTTCTAGCTGACCGCCAGATGTAATGACAATTATTTGGGCACTTTTGTTAATCCCTTCTTTAAATGCACTAATCACCTCTTCTGTATTTCCGGAATAACTACTTATGATTAATAAACATTTATTATCTACATACTTTGGCAACGAATAAGATCTGGATAATTCAAATGGGATATCATATCCTGGCCATGACTGGCTTAACAAACCAGCTAAAGCAGAACCTCCCATACCGACGTAAACAATCTTATCAAATTCATCAATTTTTAATCTTAGTTCTTTGTTAAAATCATAAGTAAGTTGTTGATCCAAATTTTGAGCGATATATAACGTATCTTTTGGATCTTTATGGTTAATATATTTTAAATCGTCTAGCATCACCTATATTATAAAAAATAAATTCATCTTTACCAATTAAAGATAATATTATATTCTTAAGCATATATTTTAAATGTTTAATAATTGGGGGTGGGAATGCAAGATAATAATCAAAACGATCAATCTCAAGGTATTGCAGGATTAGGAAGTCCTCCGAAAATTGATGAACCACCTATTCAAAATTCTCATCAAGATCAAAGTTTTAAACCTTCTGCACTAAACTTGAATCCTGTAACACCTACAGCTTCAGCACCAAATAGTTCTTCACTAAAAGAGATAAAAAAGAATGCTTTACACGAACTTCGACCACTAGTTGATCAACTAGAACTAACCCCTGAAGAAAAATTTAAAACATTAATTATGATTATCCAAGCAAGCGATGATCCTAGCTTAATAACTAAGGCCTATGAAGCCTCAAAACAGATAGATGACAAAAAAGAGAAAGCACAGGCTTTGTTAGATATTGTTAATGAAGTCAATTACTTCTCTCAAATAGATAGTGCCGAAGAATCAGAGTAATAGATCTTCTACATCATACCGCCCATTCCGCCACTCATATCCGGAATAGGAGTTTTCTCTTCTTTAGGAATCTCAACAACTAAAGCACCCATAGTAGAAGCAGTTGCAGCAATTGAAACTGCATTTAATAGAGCTTCTTTGGTAACTCTGGTCGGATCAATAATTCCCTCTTTTTTAAGATCAACTAATTCTGATGGTGAAAGCACATTAATACCGAATCCATCTTTTGCTTCTTTAATCTTTGGCAACCATTCATCTGCATTCAGACCGGCGTTAGATAATAAAATTCTAAATGGTTGTTCAAGGGCATTAATTAAAATCTGTCCTCCAATAGACAAAGTATCTGTGCCTTTAATAGATACATTCTTAGCTAAATTAATAAGAGTAATCCCACCTCCAGGAACAATTCCTTCATCAAGGGCCGCCTTAACTGCCGCTACAGCATCATCAACTCTATACTTTTTCTCTTCAATTTCTGTCTCAGTAGCCCCTCCAACCTTAATTACGGCTACCTTTCCAGATAAAGCAGCTTTTCTCTTATCTAAGTTTTCTTTATCGTAATCACTAGTTGTTTGGGCAATTTGGGCCTTGATTTGAGATATTCTTTGATTAACTTCACTTTGTTTTCCAGAGCCCTCTATAATAGTTGTTTCTTCTTTTCCTACAATTATTTTTCTAGCAGATCCAACAACATCAAGCTCAACATTTTCAAAGGTCATTCCTAATTCTTCAGAAATCACCTTTGCTCCGGTTAATACGGCAATATCGTTTAAAATATCTTTTCGTTGATCTCCAAATTTAGGAGCTTTTATTGCTACGGTATTAAAAACACCTTTTAATCTGTTAAGAACAAGAGTGGTTAGCGCCTCTCCTTCAACATCATCAGCAATTAATACTAAGTCTTTTTTACCTGCTTGAGCTAACTTTTCTAAAAGAGGTAAAAACTCTTGAATATTAGATACTTTTTTATCAGTAATTATAATAGATGGCTTATCGTAAACTGCTTCCATTCTGGCTGTATCTGTAACCATGTATGGACTTATAAATCCTCGGTCAAAAGTAAAACCTTCGACAACTTCACTTTCTAGAGCAAGACCCTGCCCTTCTTCTACCGTCACAACACCGTCTTTACCAATTTTATCTATAACATCAGCAATTAATTCTCCTATTTCTGGATCACCTGCAGAAATAGTTGCAACCTCTGAAACTCTTTGTTTATTACCCTGAATATTTTCACTTAAACTGTTTAATTTAGATATTACTTCCTGAGATGCTTTTTCAAGGCCCTTGCGTAGTTGCATAGGATTATGTCCTGCAGCTATTAATTTATTGGCCTCGTTTAAGATATGATAAGTCAAAACGGTAACAGTTGTGGTACCGTCACCAGCAACATCGTTCATTTTAGATGCTGCTTGTTTAATTAATTCTGCTCCTATCTTATACCCTAGAGTTTCATCATTTGCCTCTGGAAGTTCAACACTTTTAGCTACTGTTACACCATCATGAGTAACCGAAGGACTTCCGTAAGATTTACCGATAATAACATTTCTCCCTTTAGGACCCATGGTTGTTTTAACTGCGTTATAAAGAATTTCAGCACCTTTTAATACTTTTTTTCTGGCTTCTTCATCATAAAATATTGCATTACTCATTTTTTACCTCCTTATTTAACCTTAGCTAGTATGTCTTCTTCTTTAATTAATATATACTCCGTTGAATCAAGCTTTACTTCATTTGTGCTATAGCTCTTATATACTATTTTATCTCCTACCTTTAAAGACTTAACATCTTTACCTACAGCAACAATTTTTGCAATTTTAGATTTTTCCTTAGATCCTTCAGGTAAATAAATTCCTGAAGTAGTTGTACTTTTATTATCCTCGTTTATAGCTACAATGATGTCAGCTAACGGTTCTAAATTTACGCTCATAATATCTCCTTATACTTGTAGTTTATAGATTATATTAGCACTTTATAGCCAAGAGTGCTAATTTACAGAATTAACTATATATTAACATTAATTAATCTGTCAATAGTACCTAAACATCTTAAATAATTAAAAAGCTCTTAGTTTCTAGAGTGTATAATTATTAGTTATGAATTTAATAAATAAAAGCATATTAGTTTCAGGAGCTAACTATTTTAATAATGAATATCTAATTAACCCACTTATGAGTTCAGCTCAAAGCATTGATTCTTCTATGGCCATTAAAGAGCACAATTTACTGGTTAGCACTCTTAAAGATATTGGTATAGATGTTATTCAGGTTTCACCTCCAGAAAAATGTCAGGACGGAATTTATGTTGCTAACTGGGGAACAGTAATTGATGGCAAGGTTGTTCCATCAAAATTACCAAATACTAGAAAAAACGAAGAGCAATATGCTCGTTCAATTTTTGAAGATTTAAATCTAGAGATTATTGATTTACCAGATATCGTTCAATATTTTAGTGGTCAGGGAGACTGTTTGACGGTTGATGACTATCTATTTTGTCAATCTCCATATCGTACATCCTTAAATGCACATCAGTGTTTAAAAGAGATTTTTAAAAATAAAACAATTATTAGTCTTCAAACCAAACCTCTACGTTGGTTCAAGATAGGTCCTAAAAAAATTAATAAGGTTACAGGTTTAATCGATAGCTTTAGTTATGATTTAGACCTAGCCTTAGCAATTTTAAAACCTTCAACAACAGAGAGTTTGCCGATAATTGCCTACTGTCCTACCCGTTTCACGAGAAAAAGTAAAAAAATAATTAACTCCTTAACAAATTTTCGAAAAATTAAAGTAACTAACAAAGAATGTATAAAAAATTATGCCCTTAATTTAGTATCAACTGGTCAGTCTGTGATTATAAACAAAGGAACTATTAAATTTAAAAATGATTTAATAAATAATGGATTTAAAGTAATTGAACTAGAGTTAAATGAGTTAAAAAAAGGTGGCGGATCAATTCGTTGCTGTTGTTTAACGCTTAAATAGTACGCTTAATTCTATCCGTAATAGCTAATTTTGTTTGTTCGATATCACTCCAAGGATGTTCACCGTCAGCATGTTCAATAGTTTTTTCATGTCCTTTACCTAATACGAGAACAAGGTCTCCTTTTTGGGCAATACTTATTCCGTATTTAATCGCTTCTGCTCTGTCATGAATATGAAACAAATTCTTATTTAAGCTCATACCCTGCTCTTCGCACCCCTTGGAAATATCATTAATTATGTTTTGTCCATTTTCTTTTCTATCATCTTCTTCGCAAAGAATAACAACATCTGAATATTTTGCAGCTATTCTTCCCTGCTCTGGGCGTTTATTTAAATCACCCCCGCCAAGGGAACCAAATACAGTAATAATCCTATTCTTACTCAAAGAATGAATATCCTCAAACAACTTCTGATAACTATCTGGTGTATGGGCATAATCTACAATCACTTTAAAATCCTGACCCAGTTCAATTTTATTCATTCTTCCTTCTACATAAGTAAGCTCATTGATACCTGAGATTACAGAATCTGAATCTATTTTCAAAACTGCTGCTACCCCAATAGCAGCTAATGAGTTATAAACGTTAAAACTACCTGCTAGTTTGCAGTTAATTTTGATCTTTCTTCCTAGATATTGAACCTCGAAACTAGATTCATCGGAACCTAGTTGGACATTTTTGGCAACTAAATCACCTTTTTTAAGTCCATAAGTCAATTTATTGGTTATACTATTTGCAAATTTGTCGCAAACAGGATCATCTCTGTTGATTACTCCAAACTTAAGTCCAGCTTTATTTTTATTGGTCATTCTAAAAAGCTTTAATTTAGCTTCTACATATTTTTGAAAGCTACCATGATAAGAAATATGCTCATGAGTCATATTAGTTAAAACAGCTATAGAGTAGGGAACACCCCAAACTCTATTCTGGGCTAACGCATGGCTAGTTGTTTCTAAAATTAGATAATCAATACCGGTCTTTTTCATTGCTTTAACCCTTTTTATTAACTGGGGAACAGAAACAGTAGTCATATGGTGCATTTGAGGCTTGATCTGCTCATTTACACCGTAAGCAATTGTGGTCATTAGTCCGGAACTATATCCAGCTTTTTGTAAAATATTGTGGATCATAAAGGACGTTGTTGTTTTACCGTTTGTACCCGTAACACCAATCACCTTGAGTCCTCTTAACGGAAAACCATTGATTAAGTTAAAAAAAACAGCTTCAAGCAAATGACCGGTTGGTTCTATTTTCTTAAAAAGTTTTTTAGGAATGAATAATTTAACTAGATTTCTAAAACCCATAGAGATATTTTACATTATATTTTTTTAAAATAAGGTTATACTTTTTAAAATGATTGTATTAGGTATTGAAACAAGCTGTGACGAAACTGCGGTTGGGATAGTTCAAGATGGCCAAAAATTACTATCTAACAGCATATATAGTAGCATGAAAGAACATGCTAAATACGGTGGTGTTGTTCCTGAAGTAGCTGCTAGAAGTCACATTGAATATATTATTCCGGTAATTCAAGAATCCTTAAGTGGGGCAAGATTAAGCTGGAAAGATATTGATCTAGTTAGTTGCACGTCGGGAGCAGGCCTAAGTGGAAGTCTATTAATAGGCGCGATGACTGCTAAAACAATTACTAAAATACTAAATAAACCGCTCTACGGGGCAAATCATGTCTTAGGACACCTGTATGCAAACTTTATAACTAACAGTTCGCTAGAAGATTATAGACCTAGAAAAAATCTACCTCAATTTCCTATTTTAGGATTAATTGTATCTGGAGGACACACTCAATTAGTTTTATTTAAAAACCATTTTGATTATATTGTTTTAGGCAAAACCTTAGATGATGCAATTGGAGAAGCTTTCGATAAAGTAGCCAAGATTTTAGGGTTAGATTATCCAGGGGGGGTTGAAATTGCAAAGATAGCTCTAAAAGGAGATAAAAATAGTTTTAATCTACCAGAAGCAAAGATACCTGGATATAATTTTAGTTTTTCTGGGCTAAAAACAGCCGTTTTAAGGCTTGCTCAGAAAGAAATTGGGGAAAACTACACATTTCCATCAATAAACGTTTCTAGTAGGCTAAATGATGCTCAAAAGGCTAATATTGCGGCGTCATTTCAATATTCAGCCATAAAAAGCATAATTCATAAGACTAGTAAGGCTATTAGTCAATTCAAACCTAAAAGTGTAATAATCGCTGGAGGAGTAGCAGCAAATCAGGTCCTAAGAGAAGAACTTAATTTACTTTTAGATGGGAAAATTGAATTTCCAGATATTAAACTTTGTACCGATAATGGGGCGATGGTTGCTTGTCTGGGCTTTTATCTGCATAAGTACAAAATTGGATTAACTAAACCAGAAGATTTTAGAATTAACCCAAGTCTTCTAATGTAATTAATGCATTTTTAAATCAATCTGTTAGAATAGGGAAGTAATGGATCTAGATAAAACCTATCAGGCTAATTTATACGAAAAAGATATATATAATTTATGGCTTAAGAATAATGCTTTTAAGGCAGACCCTATGTCAAATAAGGAACATTATTCCATATCTATGCCACCTCCTAACGAAACCGGAACTCTTCATATTGGACATGCCCTTTTTTTAACCCTCCAAGATATTCTTATTCGTTACCACAAGCTTAGGGGTTACGATACTCTTTGGCTTCCCGGAACAGATCATGCTGCAATAGCAACAAACGCAGTCATTGAAAAAAAGTTAACAGAGCAGGGGATTAACAAACACCAAATCGGAAGGGAAAAGTTTATACAAATTACCAAAGAATTTGTTGGTAATAGCCGAGAAACTATTATCAAACAGACTAAAGCAATGGGAGCTGCTGCTGATTGGAGTAGACTAAGGTACACGCTCGACGAAGGTTTAAGTAGAGTAGTATCTGAAGTATTTGTAAAAATGTATGCTGATGGACTAATTTACAGAGGAAATAGAATAGTTAATTGGGACCCTAAACTAGAAACAAATGTCTCTGATGATGAAGTTCTCTATCAAACAGAAAAAACGAAATTATATACATTCAAGTTTGGACCATTTGAAATAAGTACAACTCGACCTGAAACAAAATTTGCAGATAAATATATTGTGGTTAACCCTAAGGATAAAAGATATCTAAAATATAAACATCTTCAAACTTTTGAAGTTGAGTGGCTTAATGGAAAAACTCAAGCTACTTTAATTAAGGATGAATCAGTTGACCCTAACTTTGGCACTGGAGCAATGACCATAACACCTTGGCATAGTTTAGTAGATTTTGAACTAGCCAATAAATATTCCTTAGATATGGAACAAGTTATAGGTCTAGACGGTAAGCTTTTAAGTGTTGCAAAAGAATTTGAGGGAATGGACATAATAAAGGCCCGACCTAAAATTGTCCAAAAATTAAAAGATAAGGGATTATTGATATCAATTCAAGATGACTACGAGCATAGCCTGGCCACAAACTCCAGAGGTGGAGGAATAATTGAGCCTCAAATAAGATTACAATGGTTTATAGATGTAAATAAAAAAACTATCGATTGGAAGGGACAAAAAAATTCTTTTAAAGAGATTCTTCAAAGGGTAATTAGGGAAGGGGATATTAAAATAATTCCCAAGAGATTTGAAAAAATTTATTTTAATTGGATTAATAATTTGAAAGATTGGTGTGTAAGTCGACAGATATGGTGGGGACATCAACTACCGGTTTGGTATAAGGAAGATAAGATTTATGTAGGGTTAACTCCCCCAGAAGGAGGAGATTGGAAAAGAGATCAAGATACCCTAGATACTTGGTTTAGCTCGAGTTTATGGACATGGAGTACTTTATTAGATCCTAATCTAACGACTGATTGTAGTTTAACGCTTGATGAAATAATTGCTCGTAGTATTGATTTTAAAACATACCATCCAACCAATGTCTTAGAAACCGGTTTTGATATTATTTTCTTTTGGGTTGCAAGAATGATTCTCTCTACAACTTATGTAGTTAAGCAGGTTCCTTTTAAAGAAGTTTTCTTACATGGTTTGGTAAAAACTGAAACAGGCAAAAAAATGAGTAAATCTGATCCTGACTCTATTATAGATCCACTAACAGTTATCGAGGAATACGGAGCAGATGCCCTTCGTCTATCTCTTATTCAAGGATTAGCTCCAGGACAAGATTCGAAACTAGGAAAAACTAAGATAATTACTAATAGAAATTTCTGTAATAAACTTTGGAATATATCTAGATACATTGAAGATAAGTTAGACTTTAACTCAACCCTGAGAATTGAATCAGCAGCAGATAATTGGATTATTTTTAAACTTAATCTGGCTCAAAAAAATTTCCAAAAGGCAATCGATAAGTATCAATTTAGTGAAGCATATCAAATTGTTTATCATTTTCTTAAAGATCAATTCGCTGACTGGTATTTAGAAGTATCCAAAATCGAAAAAAATTATTCTTTGTTAAGTTATGTTTATAAACAACTTCTTATTTTAATTCATCCTTTGGCTCCTTTCATTACAGAAGTACTTTGGCAAAAAGGCATAAAATCCCAAAGTACAGAATTATTAATAAATCAAACCTATCAAGAACCTATCATATCGAGTCCTACCGAAGAAAACAACTTCGATATTATTATTAAACTTGTTACTGAAATTAGGCACATCAAGAAAGAATTAAACCTAAACAAATTAACTATTTTTTCAGAAGCACCACTTATTTTAAAAAACAAAGAAACTATTCAGAAACTAGCTCAAATAAAAATTCAAAATGAAAGTATTTCTGAGAATAAAATCAGTTTAACAATAAACCAAGTATCAGTTGATTTAGATATAAACGATCAGCTTGTTTCAAACTATTTACTAAAATTAACTCAAAAACTGGATAAACAAACTCAGCTTGTTGAATCACTTAATAAAAGACTACAAAACAAAAGTTATATTAATAACGCACCAAATCATATTGTAGATGAAACCAAACAACACTTAGCCGAAGAGGTTCATAATTTAAAAATAATTCAAGACGATATTAAGCTTTTTTCAAAGTCCTAAGAGTTTTTCAATTTCAGAGATAGAATCTTTGGGCCTAGAATAATCAAACCAAAGAGTATGAAAATGAAGCCTTCCAGAAGCGACTAAATTATTTCTAGTATCATCAATTAAAATTATTTCATTGGCTTTGACGCCAGATAGATCGCGCGCTTTCTCAAAAATTTTATTTTCTGGCTTAACGCTTTTAACGACTGAGGAATCAACAATTGAATCATATGGAAGATTGGGTATTTTAGAGGTTTGTATTAATTTTTCAATTAGTCCTGGCATCGTATTAGATAACAATCCCATTAAATAGTTCTTGTAAATTTTTCGTAAAAGATTTTCCATTCCAGGAACTGGTTCTACTTCGTTTAAATAATATTTAACCCAGTCAATAGAATCTACTCCTAATTTAGAAGCAAATTTTTTATTAAATTGCTCTATTGTCATATTTCCTCTGTTGACTTTATCGTTAAAATTCCAGAAAGAAGCCTCTATTTTATCTAACCCTAAATTGTAATCCTTGGCTATTTTTACGAAAGCCTTTTGATAAAATCGAACCAAGCATCCATTTATATCAAAATAGACGAACTTAATTCCATCTTTAGATGTTTTTAAATTTCTATTTATAGCAAAATTTTTGTTTTCGGTAACTCTGTCTTTATCGACAAAATCGTCTATGCTTAAATTTAAGGCCTCAGCTATCGATTGAATCGTAAATATAGAAGGGGACTTAATTGCGCCCCTTTCTATTTTAGCTAAGGTTGAGTAGCTTAAATGAGCCTTATAACATAAACCTTGCTGAGTAAATCCTTTCGATTTTCTTAGATATTGAATTCTTTGACCTAATTTAAACTCAGGACCGATTACTCCACCATTTGTCATAGCCTTATGATACTAGATTTTTAAATTGATTGGAATTATTTGCTTGAATCTTGAATAATTTTCGCTGATGCTATAGACCCCAATCCAAGGAAAGTCAAAAAACTAATGTTAGAAATTTTATTCAAGATATCTCCTGGAGTGTGAAATTTGGCATCTTTAGTAGCCTTTTCTAATAGACTAGATCCAATAAATATCCACTGGGCTGCTGTTGCTAATTTCCCATACTTACTAGAATGTATTTCTTTCCCTTCATTTTTAGCCTTCATAGTATATACGGTGTTAATTGCATTTTGAGCAAACACCAAATTTAATTTATTCCTAGATATAAGATTATTCTTGTATAAAGGAAGACCTACTAACAATACCCCGATTTTATCTGCAGTTGCATCAAATGCTTCACCTAATGGACTTTTGGTTTTGGTTTTGTCTGCCACGATTCCGTCGAAATAATCCATAGCTCTTCCGAGGCCAATTTTTAGTGTTCCAGACAATATTTTATTATTATTTAAGTCTTGAGCACCCTTATAGACAAGATATAGACCTAAACCTGTAACCATGTTAGCTGGGGTTAAGACCCCGTTTGTGGCATCAGCAATTTTTTGAAAATTATTCAAACTTTCAAAAGACTCAGATTTCCAATCTGGTAGGTTTTGAGCTCTGTGAAGATTCATTGTTTTTTGAATATTGATAATACTGTATGGCCAATTTTTTTAAAAAAATTGGGTACTCTCTCTTCATTGTTTGGAACTAAAGTCACTTCAATCTGTTTTTCATGCTCTTTTCGTAATTCTTGACTTTTCGCATATGGTGATGCTTGATTGTTTGTGGAATTCGGACCTGATCCGCCTTTATTTTGTAGCCATTTAAAACTATCTGCTATTTCTTTGTAATTCTTATTCTCATCTGTCATCTCTTGGTTCCTTAATTCTTACAGTGATTGATTTTAACATAAATTTTAAATTACTGGAATATCACAAGCTAAACATAAACCAAATATAATAAATAAAGTATTAACGTAAACTATAATCTATCAAAGCAGATCTAAAGCCATATTAAAAGATATACTATTGTTTGGTACACCCGACAGGATTCGAACCTGTGACCTTTGGCTCCGCAAGCCAACACTCTATCCAACTGAGCTACGGGTGCTCATCTATAATTATACTTTATTTTCATCTTTAATGGCACTCAATTAATTAAGACCTAACAAATCATTGTTAGTATGATTATGCTGTTTTATTAGTGGAGTTCCGGTTTGATCATTTTGTGTTAAATTATCCTCTAACTAGCATTAAAGCATTCATCAATCTTTTTAGATTCAGCAAAACGTATATTCTATTAATGTAGTGCTCTTGTCTTCAAAAATATTTACTTTTGTACTTTCTAACTATTTGCTAACATATTTTCCATAAAATATTTAATGTGTGGCGGAGAGAGTGGGATTCGAACCCACGATACGAAAAATCGTACAACGGTTTTCGAGACCGTCCAGTTCAACCACTCCTGCATCTCTCCCAAATATTTTTTAGTATATATTATACTTCAATTTATTTATCAACACTGCAACACCGTTTAGCTAATAATGGTTTCTTAATTAAAGAGAACATAAAAATTTGGCGGAGAGGGAGGGATTCGAACCCTCGCGGGAGCTCACGCCCCCCTAATGATTTAGCAAACCATCCCCTTCAACCACTTGGGTACCTCTCCTTAATCTGGCGGAAGGGGTGGGATTCGAACCCACGGTGAGTTTCCCCACACTGGTTTTCAAGACCAGCTCCATCGACCACTCGGACACCCTTCCTAAACAGATGAAATTATACCATTATTAAACTATATTTCTAAATTTTAATTAGAGTCTGATTAAATCAATTATTTTATCCGATAAATCTTGCGTATACTTTTCTGCAGGTATAATCTGATTAACTTTATCAATGACCTTTGCAGAAATGTCTTGGTTTAAGTTTATATATATTCTTGGAACAAATCTTTTTAACGGAACTAAAACTAAACTTTCGGTGTTTTTATTTTTGAATATTGAAAATGCTCTAAAATTACTCAAAAAATAAGTTTTATTTTGAATCATAAGGGAATTATTTTTAATCTTGTATTCTATGTTCCTTGGTTTTTTCAGAGAATAAACAAAAATTAAAAAACCACAAAGTACAAATACAATTGTCGAGATTAGATCTTTAGTTACAAGATAAACCAAACCGGAAATTATTATGGTTACAAAAATTAATATTAGATACCATTTTATGGATTTTTCTGAAACGTGTTCAAGGCTAGACCAACTTATCTCTGGATTATTTTCATTTGCAATTTGTTGAGTTTCTAAATTACTGCTCTTAAAAAATCCACCGTTTTGTTCTTCCATAACATATATATTAACATTTTAAGTTAAATTATTCACTTACTTGAAGTGTTGTGATTATTGTGTTGTAAATAAAGATAAGATGTTTGTTATTTAGATACAATTTAGGTTATACTATGGTTAATATAAAAATTGTAAAGATATTTATTTAATTTTTGGAGGGTAACATGGCACGAAAAAGTCGTGATGATAATTTGCTATTAGAAGAAGATGAGTTGACTGCTGCTTTTTTGGGAGACGATGAAATAGATAGTGACCTAGGTAGCACAGACAGTGGAATGCAACCTACTGTGGTTGAAGAAGAATGGGATGAAGATGAGGCTGTTCCAGGGCAACTAGCCGTTGACGTCTATGAAACGTCAGACAAATTGGTTGTAAAAGCACGAACTGCGGGGGTTAATCGTAGTGACCTAGATGTTAGCATTTCAGACAATCAACTTACCATTAAAGGAACCCTGAGTGCAGGGAACGAAGAGGGTGTTGAGAATTACTTCTTACAGGAGTGTTACTGGGGTGAATTTTCTAGAACAATCGCATTACCTGTTCCAGTAAAAGAGGATGAAATTGAAGCTGTTTTAAAAGATGGAGTTTTAACTGTTTCGTTTAATAAAATGAAGCAGGAATCCATTAAAAAAATTCAGGTTCTCTAAAAATTTTCTTAACATACATGTTAGAGGATCTAAAAAAACTGTTTTATATATCTTGGTCTGACGTAAACGAAATGCCTTATATGTTGGTGTTTGGATTCTTGTTAATTTTTTTGTTGGCAGCTGGTTTTGTTGGTGAAGGTAGTCAACAATTTTCAATGTTGGCAAACAGTTTCGTTCACGGTCACACCTATTTTTTAAGTTCAATCGGTGGAATTGGTCAAGATCCTGTTATTTATCATGGGAAACAGTATTGGGATGATGGGTTTTTCCCGGCAATTATTTTAATGCCCTTCGTTGCTTTCTTTAATTTATTTCATATATTTTTCTATCAGGGTTACATGAAATGGATATTGGTTCTAATTACTTTTTATATAATCTATAAATTAGCCGTTAAGTTCAGATATAGTAAAAGAGATAGTATTATACTGTCTTTCGCGTTTTTACTAGCAACAGTTTATGCGGGGATTAATACAGTTTCCAGTGGTTGGTTATTTGCTCAGATAGTTTCAACCTTAATCTTATTTCTTGCCCTTTATGAGTATTTTAATAAGAAAAGGTGGTTATTACTTGGAGCATATTGCGGAATGTTGTTTCTTACCAGAATTCCTGCTTCTGTAATAATTTTATTTTTTATTGCCCAAATTTTATTAGAAAAAATAAGTTCAAAACAAAAATTAATCAATTTATTTAAGATTGGAATTTTTGGACTTATAGCGGTTTTATTACTGGGTGCGTACAACTATCTACGATTTGGAAATCCTTTAAATAATGGGAACTCATATCAGCTAATCTCTACTTCATCGTTGTTAGCAAGAAATATGGGCCTTCTTTCGTTAAGTCATATTCCTACTAATTTATATAATTTTTTATTACGAGGACCAAGTACAGTATTGGCATCTGCTTCTTCTTGGAGCTTAAAGTTTCCATACATTATCAATAACAATTTAGGTATGGGGATATTTTTTACTTCCCCCTTTTTACTCTATTTGTTTACTAGAAAATGGTCTTCTTATACGAGAGAACATAGACTGTTATTACTTAGTTCACTGATAAGCCTCTTGATGCTTTTAGTATATTATGGTGACGGCGCAAATCAATTTGGTTACAGATATAGTCTAGATTTCTTACCTATAATATTTGTTATATTCTTGCAATTATATAAAAAATATAACAAAAAACTGTCTTCTGGAATGAAGAGTTTGTTTCTGTTGTCCAGTATTTTCAATTTCTATTTAATACTAAGTTATGTTGGTTTCTTAAAATAAGAAAGAAAAACTCAGGTCTTTAATTATTATCCCACTGAGGAAGCGCTATTTAGAACATAATGAACTATAAGCTGCGAAATAGCTACAACTACAAGTCCAACAATTGCGTATATAAGAGTGTTTTTAGCTCCGGATACATTTTCAGATGAACCACCTGAGGTAACATATCTAAAACCGGCATAAATTATAAATATTACAGACACTACACCAACGACCAATGAAAATAAATTAATTACAGTACTAGCAATCGCACCAATTCCTTGGCCTAGGTTACAGTTTCCGCCCTGGCCAGTTGGTCCAGTAGCGTCATTTATTCCACTATTAATACTGCTGGTTATTGCGTTGTTGTTTAAATTGGTATTTCCAGTGCAAGTAGGCGCCGCAAAAACTACCGCCGATGAAGTTATTGGGAGACTCATACTTATAATTAACAATAAAGAAGTCATATACGTTTTAATTTTTTTAATCATTTGTTTTCCTTTCATTGATTCAAATATAATTATACTAAAGTAAGTTTTTATTTCAACAGCTTTATGCTTTAAATTAAATAGTTATCTGTTTCATACAACAATACGGGCAATAACTTGAACTATTACCGCAATAGCTAATCCAACCGCAGCATAAAGAAGAGTGTTTTTGGCACTATTAACACTATTGCTGTCTCCTCCTGAAACAACATATCTAAACCCAGCATAAATTATTACAATAACAGATACAACCCCAATAACATAAGATAACACTTCAATTAAATACCTTACGACGCTCATAATAGAACTACTGGATGAAGATGTGCATGTCGCATTGGTTCCATTAAACTGTTTTAAGCCATTACAGGCCTGTGTTGCAGCTCCACTAGGACTGGGTGAAGTTGCACTAACTACTGAAAAACTGCCGTATATTACAATCTGGGCTATTAATAATAAACAAATACTATAAAAAAATTTAACTGCTATTTGTTTCATTTTTACCTCCTTTAAATAATGTGAGCTATAACTCCAGCCGATATGGCAACAATCAAGCCAATTAGGGCATATAGTATTGCATTTCGAGAAGAACTTATTGTTTGAGGATCACCTCCACCTACGATCATTCTAAGCGAGCTTATAAGGATTATAATGATTGCGGCAATTCCCAAAACGATTGAAAAAACATTTACTATGGTCTTGATCGTGTTAGAAAAAGGATTGGAAGCAGTTTGACCCTTACCCGTATCTTGACAAACGGTTGAGTTTTGAGCCGTAGCGCTATTGCATAGCGTGCTTAAAACATTTGCAGCGTTAACATTAGAAGACACAAATAACCCAAAAACTAAAAATAAACTGCACAGTAAAGCTAATATGTTCTTTTTTTTCATATTAACTACCTCCAACACTAAACAAAACAAAGGAAACAATTACTTCTGCTAACATAGCGACCACTAGACCTATAATGGCATATATTATAGTTTCTCTTGCTTTTGCAATACTTTCAGGATTTCCGCTTGAGGAAATAAACTTAAATCCTGCTATTAAAATAATTAAAACGGCTATTGAGCCAATTATCCCAAAAACAATTTGTAAAATACTCTGTAGTTCTTGAGAACCAGCAGAGGTGGTTGATAAACCCGTAGAATATGTATAGTTGTTGACCGTTACCGAAGCTACACTGAAAATTATTGGAAAATAAATAGTTTTTAGTTTCATTGTATTTGTCCTGCTATAAAACTTATGGAGACATCAGCTATAACACAAATAATCAGGCCAATGACTGCGCTTAGAACAGTACTTTTTGCCTTATTTATTTCTTCTGGATTTCCTTGGGAAGTCATAAATTTAATTCCACCATAGATAATATAAAAAACGGCTATCATAGCAGCTACTCTAAGTAAGATGTTAATTATTGCTAAAACAATTAACCAAATATCATTTATGTTAGTTATTTGAGGGTTTCCGTTAGATGATGAGCATAAATACTCATACCATGTTGGAAAAGAAAAAAAACCAGAACTAGAACCAGAACCAGTACTCGTACAAGCAGTCAGTGATAATTGTGTATTTGATATACTTAACATTTTAATGAATAAGTCCTCCTGGAACTAAGTAATTAATTATTACGTATGTAAAAATAAATAGGATTAAGGCAATTATATTACTCCTGATTCTTCCAATAGCTACATTTGTTTTTTGAGGATCACCAGTTGATATTATATATTGAATGCCGGCATAAATTGTAGAAGCTATTATAACTACGCCAACCCCTGCTGCTAAAAATCGAATTATAGCAAAGGTTAAATCTAGTATTGGGTTACCCTTGCCACTACACCCAAAATCAATGCTAGTTGTAACAGAAGAATACCCGGTTCCACCACCACAAGCAGCTGTTAGTGTAAGTTGTTTGTTGTTTATGGTTGAGGGGTTTTGGCTTAATATATAACTATTAGAAAAATACAACACACTAAAACTAAAAAGGATTACGATAAAACTTTTTAACAATATTCTTTGATATTTCAATGTTTTCACTAAGAATATTTTATCGTTTTTGAACTTAAAGAACAATATCCTTTATATCTGCTTATGGTTTGATATAATTATTTAAAGATATGGCAACATACAAAGTAATTCAAGATATTGAGGCTGAAGATAAGTTAATTTGGCTTTTTAGTTTTAGGCAGTTCGTTTATTTATTAATAGCTTTGTTCTTTGTTTATGTGTCCTATATTTTTATTTCTGTTCATGGGTGGTTCTTAGATATAATAACAGTACCAGTTGTTCTTTTTTTTAGTACACTCGCCTATCCCTTGGGAAAAGATCAGCCTATGGAAGTTTGGGTTCTAGCTAAAATTCGCTTTTTATTAGTTCCTAGAAAAAGAATTTGGACTCAGTCGGGAACTAAAAACTTGGTAACAATTACTGTCCCTAAAAAAATTGAGGAAATAAAAACAAATAACCTCAACCAAGATCAAGTTAAATCAAGACTCCAAGCTCTTGCAAACACCCTAGATACTAGGGGATGGGTCGTTAAACAAAATTCATTCATAAACCAACCAACCGCAATTAATCCCTCTCCACAGGATGATCGATTATTGATGGCTGTTCCGGTGAACACCGACAAAGACGAATACTCTACAAACGAAAATGACATTTTAAACACTGATCAAAACCCATTAGCTCAAAAAATGGGTGATCTTATCACTGTTAACGAAAAAGAGCACCGGGAAAAAATCTTAGCTAAATTAGAGAAAATAAGGGAAAATAGTCAACCTCATGAGCAAAAAACAATTCCAAAGACAAAAATAGAGTCAGCAACAGACATGAAAATAGTTCAAGAAAATAAACCTTTCATAGCACCTAAACCAGTAGCTCAAAAAGAAGAAAACACACCAACTAAAAATGTAAATCCTGCTATACTTAATTTGTCAGGGAATAATGACTATAGTGTGACTGTAATTTCTCACGAAGCAAATAAAATAAGTAATAAAGAAGAAAGCGAAGTATCAATAAAACTTCATTAATGGTGGGATGGATCAAAACAATAGTTCTAAAAACCAAACAACAAATTCAAACGTTCCTCCACAAGGAATAACTTCTAATACCCTACAGTCGGCACAACCTACCAAGAAAACAGTATCTTCCCAAAAAACAAATCCAAACAGTAGTCAAAATACTCTACTAATCGCTGAGGTTAGAGACGGTATTGTTATTATGAACGATGGCTCTTTTAGGGCAATTGTTATGGTTAAAAGTATTAATTTTGATTTAATGAGTCAACAAGAACAAGAAGCAATTGAATATGCTTACCAGGGATTTTTAAACACTCTCTATTTTCCAATTCAGATATTTATTAAAACTCAAAAAATAGACCTCGAAGGTTATATTAAGAAATTAGACAAAATTAGAACAGAACATGACAACATGTTACTTGCTTTATTAATGGAAGACTACATTAATTACATTGATGATTTAAGCCTTAGAACAAACATTATGGATAAAAAGTTTTATATAGTCATACCTTATTTTCCCACAGAAGATGTTCAAAAAGCTTTAGCTGATAGTAAAAATTTATTAAAGGGTCTGCTTGGTATGTTTACTTCTAAAGAAGAACATGTTGTTATTAATGAAGAAGGATTGGAGAGAGCAAAAACCGAACTTAGAAATAGAGTTCAGGCTGTTTTGGGTGGATTACTAGATTGTGGTGTTCAGGGACTCCCTTTGGACACACAAGAGCTTATCGAATTATATTACGACGTGTATAATCCTGATACCGCAACAAGGCAACAGTTAAAAAACTTTAATGATTTAAATACAGATATGGTTATGAAAGGAGAGGGGGTTATGCCCCAAGAACATCTTCAAGGAGGATTAAATAATTAAATGGCTAAACTTAATCCTACTATAGACCCTGTTGCAGCGGCTCAAATTCAAAAAATGAAAGAAGAGCAAGAAGCTCAAAACATTTTTAAAAAAGGTATTGTTGCTCTAAGAGATTTTATTGCTCCAAGTTCAATAGAGTATTTCAGCACGTATTTTACAATTGGAACAAGGTTTGCTCGGACTTATTATGTTTACGGTTATCCCAGAAATGTTTTTACTGGCTGGATGAGCCCTTTAGTTAATTTAGATGAAGTTTTAGATGTTAGTATTTACGTCTATCCTGTAGAAAGTCAGGTTGTTTTGGAAAATCTTAGGAAAAAAGTTTCTAGACTAGAGGCAGGAATTCAATTAGATTCGGAAAAGGGCCGGGTAAGAGATCCAGCAAAACAAGCAGCCATATTAGATGCTGAAGAAATGAGAGATAAGCTTCAGGTAGGTGAAGAGAAGTTTTTCAGATTTGGCTTATATTTCACGGTATATGCTCAAAGTGCTGAAGAGTTAGAGTTTGTTGGTCATAAAGTTGAGTCAATGTTAGGTCAAATGTTAGTTTATTCTAAACCAGCAACTTCTCAACAAGAGCAATCTTTTAATAGCACCGTTCCTCAAATGTCAGATATGCTTCAAATAAGAAGAAACATGAGCACCGGTGCGCTTAGCACAAGTTTCCCTTTTACAAGCGCAGATCTTAGTCAAGATAATGGAATTTTATACGGCATAAACATGCATAATTCTGGGTTGGTAATTTTTGATAGGTTTTCGCTTGAGAACGGAAATTCTGTTGTATTTGCTAAGTCCGGAGCGGGGAAATCATTTACCGTAAAACTTGAAGCACTTAGAAGTATGATGTTTGGGGTTGAAATATTTATTATTGATCCCGAAAATGAATACCAAAAAATGTGCGAAGCAGTAGGTGGAGCTTATGTTAGGTTAAGCCTTAATTCTTCAACAAGAATTAATCCATTTGATCTACCTGAGGTCATAGACTCTGAAGAGGCAGACAACGCGCTTCGTAGTAATTTAATTACTCTTCATGGGCTGTTAAGACTAATGATGGGTGGAGCCCAAGCTGAAATTGCTGGTTTAGGTCAACAGGCAGTTGTGGCTCCAGTTTTAGCTCCTTCTGAAGAAGCGGACTTAGATTCTGCCTTAATTGAAACATATGCAAAAGCTGGAATTACAAATGATCCTTTAACACATCGAAGTCCTCCGCCTACGATTTCAGATTTGTATGATGTTTTACTACATATGGGTGGTAACGGCCCGCAATTAGCTCAAAGATTAAGAAAATATACTACAGGTACTTTTTCTGGTATTTTTTCCCAACAATCTAATATAAACATCAATAATCCGTTGGCAGTTTTTAATATTAGAGACCTAGAAGATGAATTAAGACCTGTAGCAATGTATATAGTTTTAAATTATATTTGGAACAAAACTAAAGTTGATCAAAAAAGAAGAATATTAATCGTAGATGAAGCATGGCAGTTAATGAAATATGAGGATTCGGCTAATTTTTTATTTAGTTTAGCTAAAAGGGCAAGGAAGTATAATCTTGGTATAACTACAATTACTCAAGACGTAGAAGACTTTATGGGCTCAAGAATGGGTAGAGCTATCGTAGCAAATGCATCAATGCAAATTTTATTAAAGCAATCCACCTCAGCTGTTGATGTTTTAGCAGATGTTTTTAAATTAACTTCTGAAGAAAAGAAACGACTTAGTCAGTTCCCGGTAGGACAAGGTTTATTTTTTGCAGGTCAAAATCATGTTCACATTCAAGTTGTTGCTAGTCCAACTGAAACCGACTTAATTACAACTACACCTAAACCCGTAGTTCAGTCTCAAGTAGACATAACTGCCCCAAATGAGGGAACAATATTATAGATTTTTGTTTAGAGGTATAATATTAAACTCATTATTTAGGTTATTAACCACTAAATCTACTTCTGTTGTTGTTATAAATGTTTGATTAGAGTTAATTTGTTTTAATATTGTGCTTCTTCTATTACCATCAAGTTCGCTAAAAACATCATCAAACAGAAATATAGGTAACTTATTAGTTTTATCTTCTATTATATCTTTCTCAACTAGTTTCAGGCTAAGTACAATTGATCTATTTTCTCCTTGCGAAAGAAAGTTTTTGGTTATTTGGTTGTTAAATAAAAAATCAATATCATCTTTATGGGGTCCAAAAAGGGTATATCCTATTGTTTTTTCTTTGTGAATGTTTATTTCAAATTTTTCTAAAAGGTTTAAAGAATAATTGTTTAGATCTATGGGAGAGTTGTATCTTAGAGTTATTTTATCTAAGTTTTTTGAAAAAATAGTATATTTTTTAGAGAGCAACTTATTAATGTCTTTTATTGTGTTTGTTCTGTTGTTGATAATTTCTTGAGCTAATTGACTAATTTTGATGTTCCAAGGAAATAATTCTGTGTTCTTTACAGGTGTTTTCAATAATTTATTTCTTTGAACTAAGGTTTTTTTATATTGATTTAAGGTTTTTGTATAGGATGGGTTGATTTGTGTTATTAAATTATCTATAAAGTTTCTTTTTTGTTCGTTTGATATTAAGTTTAAATTAAAAAAATTAGGCTCAAACAAAACAATTGGAATTAAGTTTTGTTTATTTAATGAAACTTTGTGTTGATTTATGTAATATTGTTTTTGTTTTAGTTCTTTATTAAATATAAATGTTCTTTGTTGATTGTTATGCTCTGTTGAAATAATAAATTTATCTGATTCATAATTAATTAAATTTTGTAGTTTAGTTCTAAAAGATTTTAGGTTGGCAATAGTATAGATAGATTCTAATAAATTTGTTTTTCCAGATCCATTAGGTCCTATAATTAAATTAATTCCTTTTTTAAACTCAAATATTTCAGATATGTAATTTCTGAAGTTTTGTAGTTTTATATATTCAAACATCTAAACTTTAAGTGGCATAATTATATGCTTATAGTCGTTGTTTTTAGTGTCTTTTATTAAAATAGGTTCTGTTTTTGAGTTAAAACAAAACTCAATTTCATTCCCTTGAATTGAATTAAGGGCTTCTATAAGAAATTTCGAATTTAAGGTTATTTGACCAGATCCTTTTATATCTGCTTTTGTTTTGGATGAATTTTCACCTATTTGACTTGTTAATGAGTTAATTTTAATTTCTTGATTATCTTCGTCAAGTTCAATAGTTAAACTTCCAGCACTTTCTTTAGCAAATAAATTAGAAACTTTTACTATATTTAAAAAATCTATTTTATTAACCTTGGATTTAGATGTAAAAGTTTTTGGAATTAAGTTTTGATAATCAGGATATTTGTCTTCTAATAACCTGCAAATTATTTCTGTTTCATTAAACTTAAAACAAACTTGTTGATTATTAATAATTATTTTAATTTCTTTATCTTCGTCAGAGATTGTTTTAATTAAATCATTCATTGCTGTTACTGGTATTAATAAACTGCAATTTTGGTTCATGTTTTTAATTAAGTTTTCAGAAAGTCTTGATCCATCTGTTGCAACAATAAATAAATTAGAATCTTTCATATATAAATAGACACCTGTTAAAACTGGTCTGTTTTCATTATTTGAAGCTACGAAAGTTACTTGTAATAGTTTATTTTTAAACTCTTGGGCATTAATAATTAAACTAACCCCTTCTTCAATTTCAGGAATGATAGGAAATTCTTCATCTGAAACACCGTTAATAACACAGTTATTGTTTTCGGTATTAACTTTAAGTTGGTTTTTATTAGTTTCAATTGTAACTATACCACTAGGAATATTTGAAATAAAATTTGTAAATAAATTAGCTGGTATAGTTAAAGTTCCCTCTTCAATAATTTTAGCTCTTATAATTTTAGTTATACTAACTTCTAGGTTTGTACTTAAAAGAGTTACGCTAGTTTTAGTTACTTTAATTAATATATTATTTAATATTGGAAGGGTAGTGTTATTGTTAATTATTCTAGAAACTGCTAATAAAGGTTTTATTAAATTTTCTTGTGTTACTTGAAACTTCATAACGTATTCTCCTTAATAGTAATAAATAATATATTTTCTTTTATTGTTATTATTAGTATTGTGGATAGTGTGTAAAAAGAAATAAAAAACAGATTAAAAATATAAATATTTATGGTGCATATTGTTTGTATTAAATTGGTATAAAATATAAACTTACACACAACTACTAAAAAATAAAATAATTTTATGGTTTTTTTATAAACACTTTTTAAAAAGTTATAAACATAAAAAACACAACTTTTACTTGTTTTATTAAGCATAAATTCGATCCTTTAAAACAGACACCCCGTTTTTAATGTCTGGATTAATTTTAATTTCTTTCTCTATTTTATCTATAGAGTGAATTGCTGTTGTGTGGTCTTTTCTTCTAAGCTCAGCAGAAATTTTCGGAAAACTTAAATGTAGTTCACTTCTTAATAAATACATTGCAACTTGTCTAGGAACCACTATATCTCTATCTCTTTTAGGACCTAACATATCTTCTATAGAAACTTGATAATATTTTGAAACTTTATCGATTATTTGTTTTGCACTTAAATGTTTTGGTCTACTTTTTGAACTTTTTAATAAACTCATAGCAATTGATAAATTAGGATCTACCGCTCGCATTTCACAAAAAGCATAAAGTTGATTCAAAGCTCCTTCAAGTTCTCTAATATTTGTTGTAGTGTTGTTGGCTATATATTCAACTACATCTTGATCTAAATCGACACCATGATTAATAGACTTACTTTTAATAATTGCACACCTTGTTTCAAAATCAGGCGCCTGCATATCTATACTCATTCCCCACGTAAACCTACTTTTTAACCTATCTTCAATAGTTGGTATTTCACCAGGTGGCTTATCGGAGCTTATAATTATTTGTTTATTAGCTTGATGAAGAGCATTAAAAGTATGGAAAAATTCTTCCTGAATTTTTTCTTTACTTGCTATAAATTGAACATCATCAACAATTAATACATCACAAGACCTGTAATAATCCGCAAATTCTGTTGTTTTTCTCGTTCTTAAAGATTCAACAAATTCTTGAACGAATTGTTCTGTAGAAATATACAAAACCTTTATACCAGGTTGGTTTTGGGTTAAATAATTTCCAACAGCCTGAATAAGATGAGTTTTACCAATACCCGCTCCTCCATATAAAAACAACGGATTATATTTAGTTCCTGGATTCTGGGTTATTGATTGGCAGGCAGCAAAAGCCAGTTCATTTCCAGAACCAACAACAAAATTATCAAGGGTATATTTTTCATTTAAGCCTTGCCTATACGAGTGAGTAAAACTGTTTCGAGTAGAGTTTAAGTTTTCATTTTTAATATGTTCTTCAATACTTTCTTCTAAAACAACAGGATCATCATAAATTAACCGCTGTGTTTTTGGTGTAATTATTTTAAATTCTAATTCCTTGGTTTTAATTCCTTTTTTTTGTAATATCTCATAAATTAAATCATTAAACTTTTTTTCAAGCTGTTGTTTAATAAATATATTTTGAACTCCTACAACAATAGCATCTCTATCACACCTAAGTAGTTCAGTGTTTTTAAACCAAGTAAGATAGCTCCCTCTAGACACAGAAATCTCAATTTCTCCTAAAACCGACTTCCACAGTCCTTCAGTTTGCATAATCCTCCTAAAACTTTTATTAACCTAATAGTAACTTATTATTAAAAAGTTTTCCACATACTAAACTGTGGTAATTTTTAAATTAAAAAAACCAAGCTCTAAAAAGTAAACTTTTCCACAATAGCTTTTTTAACCTATAATTCTGTGTATAAAAACCAAAAGAGGGTGGACAACTTTGTTTTTAAAACTTATATTTAAAAAATATACGAAGATAAGATATAATTAACAAATGCCTAAAAGAACATATCAACCCAAAAAAAGACAAAGGTCCAAAGAACACGGTTTTTTAAAAAGAATGTCTACTAAAGCAGGTAGAGCAGTATTGAAAAGACGTAGAAATAAAGACCGACTTAAATTAAGTACTTAATATTTGTATTATAAAAAACTTAACCTATTATTTAATTAATAGGATTTATTATGATTGCAAAAAAATACAGATTTCATGGCCAAAAAAGTCTTAACGAGACTTACAAACGAGGAATAACGCTTTATGAAAAAGATTTTTCAATTAAATCACTTACAAAAACAAGACAACAAATCCCTAGGTTTGCAGTAGTTGTTAGTAAAAAAGTCAGTAAAAAAGCAGTTATTAGAAATAAAATCCGAAGAAAGATTTATGAAATTATTCGGACCAACTTAAATATCATAAAAGAAAACCAGAATTTAATAATTACTGTTTTTAAAGAAGATGTTTTAAATATTGAACACAAGAAACTAAATAAAAAAATTACTAACTTGATTAAAAAGATCAATAATCAAGAAGACAAAACAAACAAAACAATATAAAATAAAATAAAGAAAAAGGAGAACGACAGGTATGTTTACTACTTTTATAGTTAAACCTTTGTTTAATCTTTTGGTTTTAATTTACGCCATTATTCCAGGTCATAATTTTGGACTCGCGCTAATTATTTTTACAATAGTAGTTAGACTATTACTCTGGCCTCTTGTAAAAAAACAACTCCATCAAGCAAAGATGATGCGAAAGCTTCAACCCGAAATTAAAAAAATTAAAGCTGCAACCAAAGGAAATAAACAAGAAGAGACTAAGCTAACAATGGAGCTTTATAAAGAAAAGGGAATAAACCCCTTATCTACTTTCCCTATTCTAATTATTCAATTTATTGTATTAATAGGACTGTATAGTGGAATTAATAAAATTATATTAAACCCAAAACAAATCATTAGTTTTTCGTATACATCAATTCAGCATCTTTCTTGGATAAAACATCTATCTACAAACCTACATTATTTTGACAATACCCTATTTGGATTTATTGATCTTTCTAGAACCGCCCTAGGTAAAACAGGGGTTTATTGGCCAGCAATGATTATAGTAATTCTAAGTGCCGTTTCCCAGTATTACCAAAGTAAACAATTAATGCCTACTTCAAAAGACCAAAAAAGTTTAAGAGAAATATTAAAACAAGCAAATTCTGGAAAACCAGCAGATCAAAGCGAAATCAACGGCGCTGTAGGAAAAAGTACCAGGTTTTTACTTCCCTTAATGATCTTCTTGTTTACAGTAAACATAGCGGCCGATTTAAGCCTATATTGGCTAGCTAGTGGGGTGATTGCCTTAATTCAACAAGGAATAGCTCTTAAAGAAGACGAAGAAGAATTAGAGAGTGGAGGAGAAAACAACAAAACCAAAGATCCATCAAAAATTAAAGAAGCTGAAATTATTTCTCCACCTAAAACAAAAAAATTAAAAAATAAAAAGAATCAAAAAAGGAGAAAAAAATGAATGAATCAAGCGAAGAAGCTATTTTATTTGCCAAAAAATACCTAGAAGATTTATTATCTTTCTTTGGTTTAAACACTGATGTTTATGCGACAAGCGACGATGAAGTAATTCAATTAAACATCCCGTCAACCCACATGAATGGTTTTTTAATAGGTCAAAGAGGTGAAAATATGAGAGCTTTTCAATATTTAACTTCACTTAGTTTAAAAAACAAGAATTTTTCAAATACCAGGGTAAATATTGATGTAGCGGAATATAAAAAACAAAGAGCAAACAGACTAAGAGAAAAAGCAGAAAATTGGGTTAAAGAAGTTCAAGACAGCAAGAAACCAAAAGATCTAGAACCAATGAATTCTGCCGATCGACGAGTTATTCATCAATTAGCAATGGAATACGGAATAAAATCTGAATCAACGGGAGAAGGAAGAGATAGGCATATAGTCTTATCATCCGAAAACTAATCATTTTTTAACACATCTCTATAGATGTCTAATATTTGTTCAGCTAAATTATTCCAAGAATATTTTTTAACTTGATTATATCCATTTTTTATTAATTTAGCCCTAAAAGACTCATCGCTTAACACTTTATTTAGTTTTTCAGCAATATCTCCAATATCTAATGGATCAAAATAAAGAGCTCCATTGCCATATATTTCTGGCAAGCAAGTTTTGTTGCTTGAAACTACCGGTGCTCCTTCTATCATCGCCTCTAACCCAGGTAACCCAAAACCTTCGCTCAGAGAAGGAAAAGCATACAATCTACAGTTTCGGTATAACCACTTTAATTCAGCATCCGAAACAAAATCGGTAAAGATAACATTATTAATACCTTTTTGATTAACAAAATTCTCAATCATTAAAAAGTTAGAATCTTTTTTACCAACCAACACAAGATAAAGATCCGGGTTTTTCTGAAGAGATAAACTAAACGCCAAAATTAATCTTTTTAGATTCTTGTGCTCTAAAGATCTACCAACAAAAAGAATAAACTTCTTATTTTTTAATTTATCGATAGCTTTTGGAGTTTCATTAATAGGATCTGCTGCATAATAAATTACCTGGAATTTATTATCGGGTTGTTTTGTGTATTTAATAAGATCTTCTTTAACAAATCTAGAGGGTGTCAAAACTAAACGAGATTGTTTGGTAACTTTTTTTATAACCATTCCATAAATAAATTGTTTGAATTTAAATACTAAATAATTTTTAGATTTATTAACAAATTTAACAGTAGTTAAATCTTGTATAGAAGTTAGTTTATTTTTCCTATATAAAACTGGCTGTTGAACCATACAAAAGTGAACTAAATCTGCCCCTAGTTTTTTTAACAACCAACAAAACATCAATTGTTCTGACAAAGTAAACTCTTTTATGTTTGAAACAACAATCTTAAAACCAGGAGCTATTTTTTTAATATAATCTTCCCGAGATGGTTTAGTTATGATGGTAATATAGAATTCAGGGTTTAGTTTATATAAATGTTCTATTAACTTATCTACATATCTTCCAGTAGTTGTTCCAGATTCCCTTGCATCAATAACAATCTTCTTCATTATTAATATTTAAACATAAACAGTCAAAATTTTAAAAACAACACAATACAAGTTTCTAAACTTTTGTTATAATAATAAAAATAATTAAAAAAGGTAAACAATGAACAAGAATCCAGGATCGTTGTTAGAATATGCTAGTAATAAAAAAAGTACAGCTAAAAAATGTTTTAATGAATACCAACAAAAACTCAGTGAATACAGAGAACAAATTGCACAAGAGTTAAAAATAAGTCTTGATGAGCTACATTTAATAAATAATCCTTGCGAAAATAGAATAATCAAAGAAAAAAAAGGACAACCCAATGAGTAAAAGGGCTTTAATAACAGGAATTACGGGACAAGACGGCTTTCATTTAGCAGAATTATTAAAAAGCAAGAACTATGAAATATTTGGTGTTATACGTGGACAACAAAATCCTAAAAAAATAATAGTAGAAAATGAACTTCCCTACGTTAATTTAATTGAAGCAGATCTAACCGATCCATCTTCATTAAATAAAGCAATTAAAGACTCCAAACCAGACGAAGTATATAATCTAGCGGCAATTAGTCATGTTGGGTACTCGTTTAAAACACCTAACTTAACAGCCCAAGTGACAGGTGTAGGAGTACTGAACTTACTAGAGTCAATTAGGCAAAGTGGAAGACAAGATGATATTAGGTTTTATCAAGCATCTACATCTGAAATGTTCGGAGGATTAGACTATAACAGACCCGGAAAAGGATATGATGAAAATGCACTATTTCATCCCAGAAGTCCGTACGGGGTGGCAAAACTTTATGCCCATTGGATTACTAAAAATTATCGAGAAAGCTATGGGATTCATGCAAGTTGTGGCATTCTTTTTAATCACGAAGGACCTAAAAGGGGACTAGAATTTGTTACTAGAAAAATAAGTAATGCTGTTGCACGAATTCATTTAGGCAAACAAGATCATATAGAACTTGGTAACCTTGAACCAAAAAGAGATTGGGGTTTTGCTGGAGATTACGTTGAGGGGATGTGGTTAATGCTCCAACAAGAAAAACCAGATGACTATGTTTTAGCCACAGGTGAAACTCATTCAATAAAAGATTTTCTAGAACTTGCATTTAAAGAAATAGGAATTAATGACTGGAAACCCTACGTAAGACAAAACAAAGCATTTTTGAGACCTGCTGAAGTAGATATATTATTAGGAAATCCTTCAAAAGCAGAAAAAATTCTTGGCTGGAAAAGAAAAATAGATTTCCCGGCACTAGTAAAAATTATGGTAGAAAACGATATTACTATCGAAAAAAACAAAAAAGATTAAACCAAGTTTTTCCAATAAGAGAGAATGTCTTTAATAGATTGATTGATATCAAAAAGAGGCTCCCAACCAGTAGCTTGATTTATTTTTTTATATGATCCATAAATATTTTTGATATCTAAAGACCTATACTTTAATGGATCTTTAACTATTTTAAAGTTTAGTTTTTCAAAATCTAGCATTTTGTTTAGTATTGAT
>JAJZMH010000006.1 GCA_021850365.1 bacterium | reverse complement strand
TATTTCATTTTCATCTAAGCTTATATTCTCATTTTTGGCAATTTCACTTAAAGCTAAACCACTTTTAATTCTTTTAGTTGCTAATTCCTTAACGTTATCTTGATATTTTTGTTCACTTAAATTAAGACTCTTTAAATATTCAGTAAATGTTTGACCTTTAGATACGGCAGCTTTTGTGTCATCTTCTTTGATTAATTTAGTTTCATTTTCGATCATTGTCCCTGGAACTGTTACTTCAATTATTTCTGCTAATTTTGTTAAGATAAGATCATCAACTTGTCTCTGATAAAGAGCTTCATTCTCATATTCAAGCTGTTTTTTAATTTCGTCTTTAAATTCTTGAACGGTTTTAAAAGGACCAAATGTACTTACATTATTATCACTAATAGGTTCGCTAATTCCTTCCTCAACTTGATTTACCTTAACCTTAAAGGTAATCTCTTTATTCTGAAAGCTCTTCTCATGATAATTTTCAGGAAATGTTAATTTAAATTCTTTTTTAGCATCTTTTTTTAAACCTATCATATTTTCTTCAAATCCAGGTATAAAGGTATTACTTCCTAAAACCAATTGAAAATTAGTTGCTGAGGCTTGATCGATTTTTTGACCATTTGAATCAATTCCATCAAAATCAAAAGATACTCTATCGTTTATTTTAGATGCCCGATTTACTACTTTATAGGAAGTATTTCTTTGAGCTAGCCGGTCTAGTGTCTTTTTTAAATCACTTTCAGATACAGTCTTTTTAGAAACATCGATTTTAATCTTAGTATAATCTCCAAGTTTAATGTCAGATATAGTTTCTTGTTCTACTTTGAACTCTAATTCTGTATATGGAACAAATTTGGTAAGAGAAATTTTAGGTTCTCCAACTGATCTTAATTTAAGTTGGTCAGCACTTTTTAAATAAAATTCATTAATAGCTTGATTGATAACTTCATTTTCCAATTTAGTCTGATCAATATTTTTCTCGACTAATTCAATTGGAGCTTTACCTGGTCTAAAACCAGTAACCTTAAAGCTTTTTTGGGTATCTACTAGAACATCTTTTTTTATTCGAATAAGTTCTTCTTGATTAATGGCAACGGAGTAAGTAGTTAAAGTTTTATTAGTAATTTGATCCTTGATTTGCATAGTTTAAGAGTTTATCACAAAATCTATCCTAGATGCAAAATTAATCGAAGTAGAGAAACAGATAAAATTAGATAAGTTATTTCAATAATTAAACCTATTGGTTTTTCGTACCATTGAATAACACTTGAAAATTTTATTAGCAAATTAGTTTTTATTTTTTTATTACGATTGGCTCTAATAAAGTTTTTAAAATAAATTAAGTCAGGTGAGGTGGCAATTAGAGCGCATATAAGGGCTATTAAATAGTTTGTTGGGTGGAGGGTTAATAGTGTTAATCCAAAAATGATTGTTAATATAATGTCGATTCCTAAAACTAGTTTAAACCATTTAGATTTAATCCAATCCTTATCTTTTTGATTACCAAAGTGAGGTAGCATATCTAGGATAAAATGGGATAAAAGTGCTAGAGGAATTGCTAAAAATGGATTTACAACAACAAATCCAATAATACTTCCTGTCAGTGCATGGTTTATTGCTGTCATTTAATTTCAGAAATAATTTGCTCTATTGATAATTCTTTTTCGGATTTATCTAAAAGACCCTTGAAGTTATAACGTTTTTTAACAAGTTCATTCTTTCCAATAATTATTAAGTAATCATAGCCAGACTTAATAGCCCATTTTATTTTATTTTGAATCTTGGCATTTGAACTATTCACTGAAAGATTAATGTTTTCTTGACGTAATTGATTGATAATACTTTGAATTTCACTTAGTTCTAAATCAATCGTAGCTAGGGCAGTATTTGTTTTCGGTTTTAAATTAGGTAATAGATTATGTAGCTTTAAAAAATTAGACATTGTTCCATCACCAAGTCCAAATCCAACCACAGGAAGAGATTCTACGCCAAAAGCACTAATTAGTGAATCGTAGCGACCTCCGCCTAGAATTGAACGTTTATTTTCTAAGTCAGTATCATAAACCTCAAAAACTATCCCGGTGTAATAATTAAATCCTCTTACAATAGTTGGATCAAAGACTAAATTATCTAGATTAAGTTTCTTAGTTAAATCACTTAGTTCTTTAAAACCTTCAGATTTAGTTATAGCAGAATCTAGTTGATCTAAAGATTTAGCATCAAAAATCTTGAGTAATTCTTGGGCAATATTAGAATTATTAGTTATATCATTTAAATCAGAGAGGAATTCATCTTCAGTAATTTTGTTTTTTTGATCAATTAAACGATATAACCTGCTTATCTGATCCTGATTAAATTGATAAACTTCATTAAATATGTATTCTGTTATTTTGCGACTATTAATTCTTATCTGAAATTGATCTTTATTTGCTCCAAATTCAAAAAAAATACTATTTATTATATTAATTATTTCAAATTCAGCATCGTTATTATCAACCCCAAATAAATCAACGTTTAACTGCCAGTGTTCTCGAAATCGACCACTTTGTTGCCTTTCATATCTCCAAACATTTGGAATTGAGTATAACCGAAGTGGATACTGTAATTCGTATCTTTTGGCTGCTACCATTCTTGATACCGTTGGGGTTATTTCAGGTCGAATTACTAGCCTACGGTTAGATCGATCGATCACTAAATATGTTTGATTATTGACTATTTCATCGCTTGTTTTTGATTTATAAAGTTCTTCACTTTCAAGCATTGGCCCATCGTATTCTTCGTATCCATACAGTTCAGTTACTTTTTTAAATTTAGAAAAGATGTAATTTAGGACACGCTTATCTTCAGGATAAAAATCTCTTGTTCCTTTATAGGGTAATTTTGATAAACTCATATCTTAACATTATCTAATAATATTAAACGAAAATAAACTACTTAATTTACTTAAATTCAATCAAATTGTGGTGCGCGAGAGAGGACTTGAACCTCCATGCTGTTTAAAGCACATGCTCCTAAGGCATGCGTGTCTACCATTCCACCACTCGCGCAAAGTAGCTTAATTGTATTAAAAAAATAGCTTAAATTCAAAATTATTTCTTATTGATAGCTTCCATGTAAGCTTTATACCAAATCAGAGTTACGGTATTGATTATGATTGGTGCTAGTTTATCTTTAATTTTTTGAGATATTTTTATGTTCCATCCATTATCGATAAACTCTTGATAAATCTTTAGTCTATATACTCGTTTAACACTTTTGATAAATAACGTACTTAATTCTATTTCTAGG
>JAJZMH010000035.1 GCA_021850365.1 bacterium | reverse complement strand
GCGATTTAGTGCTTCTTCAGAATGACTGGACAGATAATTATATTTAATTGTATAGCTTAATTGTATAGACAAATTGTCGCTATTTTAATATATTAAGATCATGGAAAACATTGCCGTTATCTTTGGTGGAGTTTCAACTGAACACGATATCTCAATTATTACCGCCCTTAGCTCAATTATTAGACCCTTAGAGCTTCTCAAAAAATACAAAATTATCCCTATTTATATATCTAAACAAGGACTTTGGTATTCTGACTCAAAATTAGCTAAGATTGAAACCTTTCAGGGAATAGATCTTGAAGATGATTTGTCTAGATTAAAGCCAATTTCACTAGAGTTTAATAAAGGACTTAAGATAATTAAAAGTGGATCAATAGCAGGGCGTAAAAAATATATTAAGATCGATTTAGTTTTTCCATCAATGCATGGAACAAATGGAGAAGATGGAAGTTTAGCGGGATTACTAAATTTTGCTTCAATTCCGGTTGTTGGTTGTTCGCTAGCAAGCTCAGTACTGGCTATGGATAAGGTTATTTCTAAAGAAATAGCCACTGCTAATAATATAAATGTTTCAAAATATATTGACACTTCAAAATCTGAAATTGAGCAAAACTTAAAAGAAGTTTTAAATAACATAGAACAAAAATTAACTTTCCCACTTTTTGTCAAACCAGCCCATTTAGGATCAAGTATTGGTATATCCAGGGCCAATGATCAAAAAGAATTAATTAATGCCCTTGAAGTTGCGTCTCATTATGACGATCGAGTTATTATCGAGGAAGAGATTCCTAATTTAATTGAGGTAACTCTACCGATTATTGGTAATCTAAATCCAATTCCCGCTCTTCTCGAAAGACCACTTAATAAATCAGAAGACTTTTTTGACTTTGATACCAAATATATGCAAGGAGGCAAAAAAGGAAAAGGCCAAAAAGGTTCTCAGGGATATAGCGAGATACCCGCAAAACTAGACAAACAACTTTATCAAGATGCCTTAAATCTAGCCCTAAAAGTTTATAAGGTATTTGGATTATCTGGGATTTCTAGGGTAGATATGCTAATAGATCAAAAAAAGTCTAAAGTTTACTTTAATGAAATTAATCCTCTTCCTGGTGGACTATATTCTCATAATTTTAATCAAGCTGGAATTAGTAATGTTGAGTTGGTTGAAAAACTAATATTTTACGCAAAAGAGAAATTTAATCATAGCAAAAATATAGCTAGTACTTTTAGTACTAATTATCTAAAACAATTTTAAAAAATGAGTACAATTTATCCAAAAGCTTATTTTAAAAGTAAATTTATTGATTTTAAAAATGCTAATTTAAGTATTGGATCTGCACCGGTGCTTTATGGCTTAAGTAGCTATACCGTAATACCGGTTTTTTTAAGTGAAGATAAAAAATCCCTAAATATATTTAGGTTAAAAGATCATTTTAAGAGATTAATTAATTCATCAAAAATTCTAAATTTTGAAGATTTTATTTCTAGCTTTGACTACCCTAAATTTGAGAAAGTAATTTTAAAATTATTGAGTGAAAATAAAGTCAATTCTGATTGCTTAATAAGAGCTAGCGTATATGTTGATGAGCTTTTAAGTGGAGCAAAAAGTATTGGTCTTAGCAACGATTTAACGGTATTTATTTATCCAATGACTAAATTAATCAATAAAAAAGGTGCTGACGTAATGATTAGTAGCTATCGAAGAACTCCAGATAATTCAATCCCTTCTAGAGCCAAGGTAAATGGTGGATACGTTAACTCAGCATTAGCTAAAAATGAGGCAATTGTTAATCATTATGATGATGCAATATTCTTAGATCAAGAAGGACATCTTACCGAGAGTACAGTCAGTAATCTATTTTTGGTTAGAGATAACTCCTTAATAACTCCAGCCGAGAACGCGGATCTATTAGAAGGAATCACTCGGAACACGGTTATAGATATTGCTAAAAAACTTAACGTTAAAGTTATTCAAAGAACAATTGATCGAACAGAGATATATTTAGCAGATGAAATATTTCTATCAGGAAGCAGTTTATTTATCCAGCCTGTTTTTAGGGTTGATCACGTTAGCATCAATAATGGAAAAGTCGGATCTATAACAAATAAAATAAGTCTTTATTATGGGTCATTGGTTAGAGAAAATAATTCCATAAATAATTGGATACTTACTAAAAGTATAATATAAGCATAAGTTTCTTGATTTTGGCTGAGTATGTGCTAAATTATAATTAGACAATTATTAAAAAAGGGAAGTTATGCAAAATTATTCATCAACTAATTCAGCTACAAATTATAGCAATACAACAAATCAGACAGTTAATCCGGGCATAACTTATACTCACGCTCAGCAAGTTACAGTGTCACAAGCAGGATTTGCATTATTTAGTACAGCTATTATATTTGGCGTTATTTTTGGGATTATTGGATATCTTTTAATGGCTGTTATATACGGAAAAATATTTCAAAAAGCTGGAAAGAAGTTTAGTAGAGGATTTATCCCTTTTTATAATATGTGGCTAATGTTTGAGATTGCTGGTCTTCCAGGACCCTTATTATTTTTATATATATTAATTTTAATTCCCTTCGTAGGTTATGTTGTTGCTTTAGTGGTGTCTGTATATTTAGCAATCAATCTAGCCAAAGTATTTAATAAGAGTACTTTATTTGCTGTCCTAGGACTAGTCGTGTTTTCATTGGTGGGCTATATAATTTTAGCATTTGATAATAGTACATATAATCTAGGAAACTTACAGGGCAATCATCCAAACGTACCACCCATAAACCCAAACACTGATCAACCTCCAAATACTCCAGTCAATAGCGACACATCAAATCAACCAACCCAGAGTCCACCAAATAACGATAATCAACCTCCAACAAATATTCCGCCATCATCTCCAATACCTCCAGTATCTTAAAATATATTAGTTCTTGAATGTAGTTAGATATTTATTGATTAAGATAAAGGCTCTTTAAAGTTTATCTCTTAAGGAGTAAAATAGTAAAATATGGAGTTTTATAAACCATCTAAAATTGAGTCCAAGTGGCAAAAGAAATGGACTGAAACTAAAATTTATCATGCTAAGGATTTTTCCACCAAGCCAAAGTTCATTATGCTTACCGAATTTCCCTATCCATCAGGGGATGGATTACACATGGGTCATATTCGGGAATATACGCTAGGAGATATTTATGCTCGTTATAGTAGAATGAAAGGTTATAATGTACTGTTTCCTATGGGATACGATGCTTTTGGGTTACCCGCAGAAAACTATGCTATTAAACACCATGTTAGTCCACAAGATTCAACTAAAAAAAATATAGCTAATTTCAAGGAGCAGTTTAATAAGCTAGGTTTTAGTTTT
>JAJZMH010000003.1 GCA_021850365.1 bacterium | reverse complement strand
TCTGTTCGAAAATACTGGCTTAGATCCTAGTTCGTTAGCTATTGCTTCAGATATGATTAATAATAAATACGGAGAATTTAGTATCGTGCCCGCTAGAATGGCTAAAATGGATAATATCATACTTAAGAGAGTAGCATTTGGGAATATTAAATAACTTATTGACTTTTTATCAAGGTTATGCTAATATTAAGATACTATGAATAACGAAACAATAAACCCAAATGAAAATAAAGATATTATTAATGACGTTCCTAAACCAGGTATTATAGATAGCGTACCAGGAAATCAAGATGAAGAGTCAAATAATGAAAGTAATAAAATAATTACAGAAGTACCCGGAATAGCAGAAGAAATGGGAAAAGTAGCAATTAAGTCAAAAAACACAGAAAGTACTAGATTTGAATTTGATGATGATCAAGAAAATACCGATGAATCTTCGGTAAATGAACAAAGAACTAGAGTACATAAGGTAGATCAATAGATTTATTGAAAATAATTTGATTAGTCTAAGGTAATAATAAAATCAGTACTTCTGGAAATACTTGAGTATTGAATAAATTCCTCAAAAAAGATACTATCTTAATATAGTATTAATGAGGAGTATATATGGATGTTTTAAAGAAACTAGAGAAAGAATTAGATAAGATCTATAACAAAGACCTACCCGAACTACCAAAAGGAGCTAAACAATTTTTGATTAAGTACTTCCCTTGGATTAGTCTTATTGGTGCCGTAGGTGTTTTCTGGGCTTCATATGATCTATGGAATTGGGGACATTATTTTTATAACTACACTACTTATTTAAATAACATTTACGGTGCTTATGGGGTGAATACTCCGGTACGAACTAATCAGATGACTTTAATGGTCTGGATAGCACTAATCGTTTATATTATTGAAGGCTTATTCTATTTATTTGCTTTTACTGGATTAAAAAAGCAAAAAAAGAATGGTTGGAATATGTTGTTCTATGGTTTATTAGTTAACGTTATTTATGGAATAGTTCTGATATTTACTAATTATGGTGGTTTTGGAACTTTTCTAGGTTACTTGATTGCAAGTGCAATAGCTGGTTATTTCATATTTCAGGTTAGATCAGCATACATTCATACGCCTAAAACAAACGAAGACTCTAATCAAGCTAAGAAAAAGTAGTTTTTTTAAGAATTTAGTTCACTGAGCAAGATATTCCACGAATCATCTGCTGCTGGTTTAAAATATGTTTTTGGGTTAGTGTCGTTAAAAAAGGCATGTCCACAATCCTGATAAATCTTATACCTAAAATCTACCTTGGCTTCTTCCATTGTTTTAACAATTTCCGGAACATTGAATACTAGGGTTTTATCATTTTGTCCGTAAAAAGCATAGATTTTTGCTTTTATATTTTTGGCTTCTTCTAAACTATGAGTAAAATGTCCGTAATATGGAAAGGCATGTTTTAATCTAGATTCATTAACAGCTAGAGAAAAACTGTATGTTCCTCCAAAACAAAATCCAGTGATTGAAACGTTTTGGTTAATTTCGGAAAGATTGTATAAATAGTCGAAGCAATCTTTTAGTTTTGCTATGGTTTTTTCTTTGAAGTCTGGTGATTGAATTGGTGCAGTAATGGATGAAAGTGACTTGATGGCTTCTTCCCTCCTGTCGTCTGTAAATAAATCTATTTGTAGTTTAGATATATCTATTTTAGAAAAATCTAATTCATCTAGCAGGCTTGGGGCAAGTGCAATATAGCCCTCTTTGACAAATCTATCTGCAATATCTTTAGTATTATTGTTTAAACCCCATATTTCATGAATTACAATAATTCCACCTTTTGGCTCTCCTTCTGGTTTTGCCAAATAAGCCGAAACATTCTCAATGTTAATTAATTCCCCCATACTTCATTACTCCTTATTTTAAAATATTCAGTTTTATGTTAAATATCTTTTTGTTGAGTTGGAAAATCTTTTTTGTATTTAGCTTTAATTAATACTTCTCTCAGGGTATTTAAAACTTTCTCAGCATGATCATAACTCATAGCTAATTTAGTAATAGTTTGAGCTTCTTTTTGACCTAAAGATTGTTTAAAATTGAATATTAGACCATTGGAATCATAATGAATATCCAGTAAATCAGTATAGGTTGGTTTTTGATCAATTGGAGAAACCATTATAACTGTTTTAGGAACATTTATTCCGAGTAGTGCATCCATAAGCATATTTTGATTTGGTACTTGGTTTGTTTCTGCATTTGAAGTTGAATAGCCAGCAAGTTCAAACCATTTATCTGCTTCATTTTCTGAAAGCTTGAAATGTTCAGTTAGGGCTTCAAGAATTTCCTCAGCAGGTTTTATTTCGCCGTCTTCGATCTTTTTTAAGTTATCATTAGTAATTTCAACTGATGCCGATACTTGATCAATAGACTGTCTCTTTTTAAGTCTTGCGTCTTTTAAGGCTCGGCCTAGAATCTTATATGGTTTATCTTTTTCTAATTCATTCTTCATACTTTAATTATATCACCTAGGTCTATAGTTTATAATATTTCTTATTACCATAAGAAGGTATAATAATTAAATGACTTTAGAAGAAAATGTTTCTCTGGCTCCATATTCAACCATTCGTTTAGGCGGAACTGCTCGCTATTTAACTAAGGTTACATCTGAAAATGAAGTTATTGAGGCCATTTCGTTTGCAAAGTCTAATAATCTGCCATCTATAATGATTGGTGGTGGATCCAATAGCTTTTTTAAAGATGGTCTATTTGAAGGACTGGTTTTAGTTAATAAAATCGCTGGTATTAATATATCTCAACTTGATCAAACCTATATCTTAAGTATTGGTGCTGGAGAAATTTGGGATAATGTTGTTCTAGAAAGCACTAAACAAGGATTAAGTGGAATTGAATGTTTAAGTCTAATACCCGGTAGTGCCGGAGGAGGACCAGTTCAAAACATTGGTGCTTATGGTCAAGAGATTGCTGATACTTTTTTATATCTTGAAGCAATCGATAAAACTACTTCAAAAAAGATCCAAATTGATAAATTAAGTGCCAAATTTAGTTATAGAGATAGCATCTTTAAACACGATCAAAATAGATATTTTATTACAAAGATAGTGCTTGGATTAAAGAAATCGTCCTTAGAACCTCCTTTTTATAATTCCTTGGCAGAATATCTGAAGATAAATAATATTACAGATTATTCCCCTGGATCAATTAGAAATGCAGTAATTAATTTAAGAAACCAAAAACTTCCAAATCCTAAAGATTTCTATAATCTTGGTTCTTTTTTTAAAAACCCTATAGTTTCCGAAGGTGATTTAAAGGTTTTAAAAAATAGTTTTGGGGACATCCCAAATTGGGAATTACCAGATGGAAGATATAAATTATCTGCTGCCTGGTTGATAGACAAAGCTGGTTTTAGGAATTTTCATGACATCGAGACCGGAATGTATACTTGGAAGAGTCAGCCACTCGTTTTAGTTAATGAATTAGCTAATTCGGTTAATGATTTGCTTAAATTTAGGGACAAGATTGTTTTAAGAATAGAGCAAGAATTTAATATAACTCTAGAACAAGAGCCTATTATATTAGCTTAGTCACTGGGTAGCGGAAAAGTTAGGGCAAAACTATTCACTTCTTTTTGTAATTTAGTTAGTTTTGAGGGATTGTTTTTATTTACGATTGCTTCTTTCATCCAATCTGCAATC
>JAJZMH010000020.1 GCA_021850365.1 bacterium | reverse complement strand
ATAGCATCAACCTTAGGGAAGATGCAGAGGCTATTGGAAATATTATTATGGGCGGATACACATACTGTTGTAATAAGACAGTTAGTGATATAATGGGTAATATGAGTAAACCGTTATCATCGGCAATAAGATTGACCCGCACTCCAGAAGTAGCGCATGCTTTAACTTTGGCAAAAAGACGTTACCCAACCTTAAGTGACCCAGAGATTTTAAAAGTTGGGCTGGCGAAATTAACTAGACTGTCAGAAGAGGATGAAATAGAAGAAATTCGATTAGCGGCATCATATAGTGTGGGTGTGGATTACTTAAGCGACCCAGAAGAAGACATTTATCATACTGGTATGGGGAAAAAACTCCCATGGACCAAATAGGTGTCAAGCCGTATACGGTATGCCTGGCAAAATTCAGATTTCTAGAGTCCGAGCAATTTAAAGTACGACCAGTTATCGTAGCGGGGCATCCCTACGGAACACGGCAAGTTGTAGCTGTTATTCCTATTTCTTCCTCTGCAGGAGCTGAATCTATTGATGTAGTCCTCCAAAATTGGCAAGCCGCTGGTTTACTTAAAGCATCCGTAGCGCGCGTTCATCGTATATCAGCTACTTTGCTAAAAGACTTATTAGAAGAAATTGGATCAATAGATAAAATAGATCAAGCGACAATCAAGGTGGCATTAAAAGAGCTACTAATATTGTAGCTGACTAGTGAAGCTTAAGTATAAGTCTATTGGTCATAGAACCCGGTCTGCTTTCATCTTGCTTGCTCCCTATAGGACTAGCTGGTTACTTTCAGAACCGAACGACAGAGGTAATTGTGGCTTTTAGTGGATTCTTCAATTTCAATCACCATATAATATAGCTAAGATTTAGAGAAACCGGACTTGGACCGAATAATAGATAAGAGGTGTCCAAATATAAAAGAAAGCCAGTTCTAGGAACCTGGTCTACCTCTGTTGGTGCTTGGTCTGGCTCCCGTTGCCCTTCATGCTTCGAACTAAATATTATTTTTCTGTTGTAAAACTTTATCGAGAGATTATGGTAGCTGGTGATTATTTAGGAACAGCGAAACTTGCTTAACACAGATACTTTACTAAAAAGCCATAACATGCTAAAATATAGTCTAATTTACTAACGGAGCTGTTTGTGGATAAATCTTCTAGGCTTTATAAGCTGATATTAACAGTATGGCTTACGCTAATGCTACTATCACTCGATACCTTCTATTATACGTTTTTGCGAGCCGAGCATACCGACGGATATACAGGTTTTTTGGTAGGTGCTAGCATGATATTTATATCCTATTTCTGGCTTAACGGCACAAAAGACCTAATCTATACATTATATTTTTACTTATTCTGTAAAAAGTCGTATAAAACGCCTAGCTTAAATGCAAGGTGGAACTCTAAAGCATTTAGGACTAAACGTCCAAAAGTCTTACTGGTCTATTGTACTTGCAATGACTTTAGTGGTGATAGCCTGCTTAAAAGCATGAACCAAACATACAAAAATATCGAGGTAGTTATATTGGACGATTCCAACCAAAAAGAATATAAAACAATGGTCAATGCATTTGGGGACCAGCACAATATAAAGGTAATCCGAAGACGTTCGCGCGTTGGCTTCAAGGCAGGTAATTTAAACCATTATTTGAAGAAAGCAAAGTTTGATTATTTTGTGATTCTAGATAGTGACGAAATTATCCCAAGAACTTATATAAATCGTTCACTCGATTATTTCGCAGGCAATAAAGCTATCGGAATTGTTCAGGCTAACCATATAGCCACTAGAAACAGAAATCCTTTCATGAAGATGTTTGCACGCGGCGTCGATTCCCATTGGCCTACTTATCAGATGGTTAAAAGCTCGAATGGCTTTTTATCCCTACTGGGTCATGGAGCGATGGTAAGCAATGAATGTTATCAAGCAACTGGTGGCTTCCCACACGTGGTCGCCGAGGACTTATGCTTTAGTATTGAAGCAAGAAATAAAGGATATTTTGTGGCATTCGCTCCTGACATAATTTGTGAAGAAGAATACCCCATTAGCTACCTAGCCTTTAAAAAGCGCCATTCAAAATGGACACAGGGTAATATGGAGTTTATTAAGACGTACACTGCTAACATTTTAAATGCACAAATGAAGTGGTTCGAAAAGTTCGATATTATCCTCTTTACTTATAATTTGCCATTACACGCATTCTTCTCGTTATTTGTTGCTATAAATGTAATCCTTTTGCCAGCAGTTCATTACCATCTTATATACCCCCTATGGATGTTAATACCTACGATCATATTTCTTATATCACCTATGCTCAACGATATGATCTATTATTTTAAGGAAATGCGCTTTAAGCATCTTTGTTGGTATTTATTGCATACCTTACTGTTGTTTGGTTCAATGTTCTTTATTAGCCTACAGTCGTCACTTAAATCATTGGTAGGAGGTTCCACCTTCATAGTTACTCCTAAGACAAATCAATTAGTGAATTGGCGGTTTGCATTTAAGGCAAATATGCGAGAATTAATCTTTGCTTTCATAATTCTTGCCATTTCAACCATAATGGACGGCAACCCACTGCCAGTAATAATGATAGCTCTGCCAAGTATATTCAGTGTTTACTTAGCTCGTCTCGCAAATGAGCGCAAACCTTTAGAGAGCCGCGTTACAATAGGCAGTTTGTCGTCTGGAGCGTTTTCATGGCTTAGGTCAGCCTCTCTAAGCGCTAAAACCTTTCTACCTTTTTTATAACAGTGTAATATACGCACTTTGATAATTTAACGGCTCTGTTCGAAAGTCAGCTTTTTATCCCCCTAGTGGACGCACTTCACAACAAGGATAAGTACACATCTCATTTAGAACAAGAGAATATTAGCCACGACCTTGTATCGCAATTTGCTCGTAGAAAGATTAAGTGATATAATATAATATATGACCTCTGTTGAAGATTTTGGAGAAGATGGTGCTCTGCAAAATGATTTTATTAAGATGGTTTTACCACTTGCTGGCGAAGAAGACGGTTTTGATGCTTTCCCTCGTCCATTGCCACCAGAGTTGCGTGAAACTGGGGATCTGCCAACAGGTCATTTAGCTTTTGTTGGGGATTATGGAGAATTTGCGGGCTACATTATGTTGCTCGCCGGAAAACCTGCATCCGGTAAGACGACAATCAGCCGCATGCTTATAGAAGCTGCTGCTCGCGGCGAGTTTCAGGGGGTCACAGTCACTCATATCTCCGCAGGCGACAGGCTAAGGGATATCGGACAAGGTAACACGCAGTCACTTTACGCTGATGAAGTTGCAAGCTATACAGTTAAGCTGAAACATGCTCAGCCACTACCACATTCGTTAGTTGCCCAGGTAATCCAGGAGGCAGTTTTAGAAAGCGAAGAAACCTTAGTCCTACTTGATGGGTATCCAAGGTTTGATGAACAGTTAAACGATTACCAAATGCTTGCAAGGCACACAGGAAGAAAGACTATTGGCTTGGTTGAATTTATTGCAAGTGACGAACTTGTTACGGAACGATTACTCGAACGGGGAGCGAGGACTGGCGAACAGAATCCTAACGAAGCTCTAATAAAGGCTCGGCTAGAGGAATATCATACAAGTGTCGCTAGGACCATAGAAACAATAAGACGCGCTTCAATCATAGAGTATCGTGCGATTCCAGTATCAGGTGAAGTCAAAGAAGCAGCAAAAGATTTTTCTGAATTTGTAAGGTTAAAGCTAGCTTACGACACCATTATTTAACTTGCCCACTGGTCATATTGATAACAGATCCTGAAATGTAATCATTTAAAATAACAAATTTGATCGCGTCTACAATTTCGTCAGCGCTCGCAAATCTACCAGCATATGTTTTTTTGCTAATTGTTCCGACTTTTTCTAAATCCCAATCCTTAGTCATCCCGCCTTCAATTACTCCAGGTAGAATTTGATTAACTCTTACGTGTCCCGAAAAATTCTTTAACAAAGAATTTTGTACTCCAACCAGTGCAGCCTTAGTGCTTGAGTATTGAACTTTACCGCCTAATGTTGAGGATGCAGATCCGATCATAGTTATTGATCCCGAAGTGTGGTTCCGCTGCAGAGATTTTGCAAATGATTCAGCAATTTCGGCTACTGAGATTTGGTTAACATAAATTGACTCTTCCCAGTCATCTGTTGACACTCCCTGCAGAAGTATCAGATGGTAGTGATCTCCCGGGGCTATTGAGTCAGCTATAGCTGCGGATGTCTTAACTATGCCATCCCAGCTGTTTAAAGGTAGTGATTTGTTCCAATTTCTCAAGTTATGAGGGTTACTCCTTCCGAAGAAGATCGCGTCCTCAAACAGTATGCTCAAGGCCTTTGATAAAAATGAAGACGAACCGACAACTAGTATCTTAGAATTGGTTTTTGATTTGGTCATAGGTCTTCCCAGCCATCTTGCCCGCTGCCAATGCGCTAACGTTTGTTATCTCCTTTACGGCGTTGAACTCTTTAATGATAGAGGCATAACTACCTCTTTTACGACGCCACTCTATATCTAAGACAATAAGTGGCGAAAGCAGCTCTAGGTACTCATCGATCTCTATTACGTAATCATCAAAATCCATACTGTAGCGGTTTTTGGCTACACTCTTACCTGCTAAGTTTGTTGCGAAGAAACTGTATTCAGCCTTGGTAAGTTTAATGGTCTCTTCGACCATTGTGCTCAGATCATTTTTAACAAGTGGGTATTTTTTTGTAATCATGTATCTATCCCCTCTTTGGCGCAGACGTATCTGTGGATTGTCGCTGTCTTGAGGGTAGTAAATATCTTTAGTGAAATCCTTCTTCCATTCTTTTATAACTTTAAGAGGGACTTTGGCTAGCAAGAAGGTGTTTTCTATTTCTAACTCTTTACTCATATAAACCTCACAATTTCATTATTACTATCTGATTTATATATAGCGTCTATAATTCGCATGTTTTTCAACTGGTCTTGTAAGATATCCTGCTCACCCAAGCTTACACGCTTATCAACTTTCTTAAGAAAGTAATTGAATTGATTCTTAACTTCGTGCTCTTTGGAACTAAAGCTATGCGTTTCGATAAGATTGTGGTGTCTGTCGTGAAGGCTGACCCCCCTGTTTTCAACTGACACGTAGCCTTCCCGCCCGAAGACTTTCACAACTTCGCCTCTACTCCGGTAAATTAGGGTCACCACCAAGTTTGCATTAATTTTACCCCTTCTGTAGGTGCACATAGCTTTCATTGAATCATCAATCGTGTAGTCGCCGGGCAGGCTATTATAATTGAGCTGTGCATACACTTTGTCTGGCATGCCAAGAAGATATGTTAATAGATCTATTGTGTGGTAGCCCAGATCCAGCGTAGCACCACCTCCTGCAATTGACTTGTCTGATCGCCACCGAAGCGCTTTTTTGTCCAGTGACAATAAATCGAGGTTGTATTCTGCATATATGGAGTACACCTCGCCCAATCGTTCCACGAGTTCTTTACTTATTTTGTATAGATCAGAGAAGCGTCGCTGAACGCATATTTGTAAATAGGTGTTGTTTCTGGCAAATAAATCAACGATTTGACTACCCTCTTCTTCATTCATGCTTAGAGGCTTTTCCTTAAGTGTGGCAATATGGTTAGTCGCCAAAATCTCAAGTATAGGCCAATACTGGTTGTGAGGAACAGACACAATAGCTATGTCAGGTTTTATATACGATAATGCATCCTCTAGACTCGCAAATACCGGACAACCAATGGTTTCAGCAGCGTGCTGTAGAGATTTTGGGTCTGGCTCTACCACACTAACTATCTCACAATCAGGAGTATTGAGAACAACGGGTACATGATCTTTCATCATCTGTTTGCCCGCTCCTATAATCATAACTTGTCTTGCCATATCAGTACAAGTGTATCTATAATAGAGCACATTTACAATATAGATGCTATAATTTGGCTAATAAGCAGAGAAATTATATGAGTAGCTATCTATCTAAGGCAAGTAACCCGAAACAATATGATCTTGGTGAGGTTCGTTGGGATCAAGAAGGCAGTGGGGATAATTATTTTAGGAGGCTTTTCCTAGAATCTATAGATGATTTTATAGGCGAAGTTAAGAACAAAACAATACTTGATGTAGGGTCAGGAACTGGCTGGCTGGTCTCTGAATTAAATAACAGAGGGGCGAAGGTGATAGGGATCGATCCGTCTAAGACTAATTTATTGACTGCAAACGCCAGGTATCCCAAGTTGGAGTTTAGATTAGTCCCTATTGAAGATTTCAATTACAAGAAACGATTCGACATAGTCATTTGCGTTATGGTCTTTGAGCATATTCCAGATCTAGAGAATGCGTTTGAAAAAATCAATAGCCTCTTAAAACCTGACGGTAGGTTGATTGTTATCACAGGAGACTTCAATAAATTTGTTAAATCTAGATTTGGCTATACTGTTGAACGAGAGATTATCGAGGACGAAATAGTGGCAACTAAAACTAACTATGGTGAGAGAATGGGTGTACTATACGACATTAATAGAACACCCAATAAATATATTGAGACTGCCATAAGCCATGATCTAAAAATAAAAGTATATAAGCCGATTCAGCCTACTGAGTGGCTAATTGGCGAACAAGAGAAATATGCTCAATTTAGCGGGAACTCTATTTTTCATCTATATATCTTCGAACGCTCCTAATTTAACATAGACAAAAGTGAGTTGTAGATATAAAAACTTCTAAATTAATAGAGGTCAAAATGCTTATGCTTGGCTCCGAGGACTGGATTCGAACCAGCGACCTAGTGGTTAACAGCCACCCGCTCTACCGCTGAGCTACCTCGGAATATTTTAGGTACTATGAGATTATAACTAATTACTATTATTTGGTGCAAATAAATGTTTAATGGATTTTATGTGAAGTTAATTTTTGGTCGTCTTTCTTTTTTTGTGCTTGTCTTTTATCGTATTTCTTTTTACCTTTGGCTATAGCTATTTTTAGCTTTATGTATCTTGTTTTATTGTATATGGATATAGGTATGATTGTTCTTCCTTCTGTTTTTGCTTGGATTAACTTTTCTATCTCTTTTTTCTTAGCAAGTAGTTTTCTAGGATTTGTTTGTTCATTTTCTGGTATTGGTATTGCCGAGGTTCCTCCAATTGTTAGGTTAATAATATATAATTCGTTATCTTTAATTGTGATATAAGCACCTCTTAAGTTACCGTGACCAAGTCTTAAGTTTTTAACTTCTCTTCCATTAAGAGCAATGCCTACTATGAACTGATCCTCAAGTGTGTAATCAAAAGAGGCTCTTCGGTTAGTGACCTGTTTAGTAGTAATCTTCTTAGGCTTTCGTGGCATATCTTAATTTTAGATTAATAGGAGATAATATGAAAATTTGAATTATTAAAATTCTTCTTTGGCCACGTTCCATAATGATGGATCGTGGAGAATCTCTTTACGATAATACCAATATTCTGCTCCCCAGAAATAGATAGTGTGCATGCCAGTTGATTTAGCAAAACTAAATCTATTTTTTAATCTAGTTGCATTTAATGATTTGTTTTGTTCACTTAGTGAGGTTTGAGGTATTGTCTTATAATTTGGTGGCCATGCCTCTGCCTGCATTTCTCCTATAATCATATTTTTATGTAAGAATATTTCTTGGATCCCGGCTAAGAATGAATAAAACCAATTAGGGTATGGATATTCTAAGTAACGATGTGTTACATTTGCGTCCCAGACTCTTTTATAGATGGATATACTGAATTCATCAGGTTGAGGTTGTCCAATTGGGAAGCCTAGTGCGTTGTTACTCCTCCCAACAATAATTGGGTGATTTGGGTCTAGTTTTTTTATTAAGTTATATTCATAAATCAATCTAGATCTACTGAAGTTGGTACAATCACCAAAGCCTTTTAGAAAGTACTCATTCTCTAATTGGTAAGCACTTAAACTAGGAGAGTTTTTATATCGATTAATTAGTTTTGTCATAAAGTTATATAGTTCATTCTCCCAAATAGAAGTTGGTTGTTTTAGGATCCATGAGGGTGGATGACATTCTGGCCAACGTGGTTGCCTTAAGCCAACAACTAAAAGAATTTTAGCGTGATACTGCTGAGCTAGTTTGAACTGCCAATCGAGTGATGAGAAATTATAGTTATTTTGAGTTGGTTCTAGGTCTGACCAGTAACTGGTTAGTCTAAAGTTTTTTACTCCTATCTTTAAAAGAGCTGTCATTGTTTGTTGGGGATTTAAACCAAGACTTGATGCATAATCCGGTATAAAACTAACTCCTAGGGTATACGGCTGATTTCTTTGAGTATATATATACCACTGCCCTATTCCGTAGATAAAACCAACTATCACTATTACTAAAATAACAAAGCTTATTTCTATCTTATGGAATATGTTTTTATGCCAATAATTTTTAATAGGCTTAACCAATTTCTTTTTAATTGTTCTAAGGTCTGGCATATAATAAACATTGTAAGGAACTTGATAAAGAAATACCATTTTAATAATTATGCCTAGTAACTTTAAATATTTTGCTTCTTTTGAGAGGATTAATTTAAGTAAGGCTTTTTATTGCCAATTTTCTGTTTTTAAGTATTTGCCCGATATGGGGATGCAAATAATGTCAAAATTAAATGTGAGTCATAAGGGTGATTCTAAATAAATTATGAAATCTAAAAACGTCAGTATTATTATTCCGGTATATAACGAAGCCGAATATATTGGTCCATGTTTAGATGCTATTACTAAACAAACCCTTCAACCTCTAGAAGTTCTTTTGATTGATAATAACTCAACAGATAATACTCTTAAAATCGTCTCCAAGTATCCGTTTGTGAAGGTTATTAAGGAAAAAAAACAAGGTGTAGTTTATGCAAGAGACCGAGGATTTAATTTAGCTAAAGGAAGTATATTAGCTCGAATAGATGGTGATAGCATTATTGATCATGATTGGGTAGCAAATCTAGGAAAAGTATTTAAGGATAGTCAGGTGGATGCAGTTACCGGCAGTAATTATTACTATGATGTCATGCATCCAGAAGTTGGATATAAATCTGATTTATTTTTTAGAAAAGATTTGGTCAAAAGTATGGAAAACAAAAACCAAGCTTTTTTACAGGGTAACAATATGGCTATTCGGAAAGAATTATGGGAAAAAATTAAAGGTAGCGTTTGTAACCTAAAAGGAATTCATGAGGATATTGATCTTGCAATTCATGCCACGGATGTTGATGCTAATATATTATTTGATCAAGATTTAAAGGTTGGTGTTTCGGCTAGAAGGTTGCAGAATGGTTTTATTAGTTTCTATAAATATCTTAAAATTGCACCTTATACTTATAAATATCACAAGAAAAGTTATGGGTATAAGTTTTACCCATTTATTTTTGTTTTGATGGTTAGTTACTATTATGTTTTATTCAACCACCTTGTTTATGATCCAAAAACCAAAAAAGCTGATTTAAAAAGATTAAAGAAATATCAGGATAAGAAAAGAGTTGATCCTACCTTATTTGTAGATTAAGAAGTTTTTTTAAGCTGCTTTAGATAGTTGTTCTGAAGGGATAAATAATCTAGTTGATACCAATCTAAGTCCTACCTCGCCGAGATTAACTTTAATTTTTGATCCACTAGGAATAGAGTAATGTTCACCATCTGCTTGTATGGTCAGTTCAGATTCATCTAAGCTCTTAACAATAAATTCTTGTTTATCATCTGGACCGTATTTTTGGTAAAGACCCAATACACTTTTACCCATATTTTTAATAACGCTTGGAACTGTTAAGCTTTTAACCTCTAATCGCCCATATTCTTCTTCGAGTAAGTCTGTTCTACTAAATTGGATTGCCCCACCAGCCATTCGGCTACCATTTGGAAAAATTAAATCATATAAAACTCGTGGCCCGAATTGATCTTCTAATATAAATGGTTGGGATTTATGTAAGTATTTGGGTATTTCAAGTCCTTGATAGATTCTTTTTAATTTAGGGTTTTTATTTGCTACAGAGCTTCTAAATTCTTCGGAATTATAATCTTTAGCAAGAAGAGATGTTAGTCCAATAGAGAAATATGATACTGCAGCTATTTTCTTAGAGTAATCTCCTTTACTGATTTCAATCATTAAGGGTTGGTGATAAGGAGCAGGACTATCCAAGTGTTTTTGGGGTGATTTTCTGGCCCAAGGTACAGGATGTAATTGTGAGGCTGTATCATTAGACCCTCCAGCACTAATAATCGTCATGATTGAATCAATTCCTGCTTTAATTAAATTATTATAAAAATGGTGAACAGTACCATCACCACCGGAGATACCAAACAATGTTTTATTAGGATCAAATTCCTTGAAGATATGATTAAAAGCTTCATCATAAAACGGATTATTTTGGACATACAGATTAAACTCATTTTCATTTTGGAGTTTATCCAGCTTTGTGATGAATTTTTCGGAGGCTTCTTGATTAGCGGATTTAGGGTTCGTAAAAACAACTACGTTCTTAATTAGCTCACCTATAGATCTTTGTCCCATATGTACTTATGATAGCATTATTTAATAGTTAATATAAGGCATAATTATACAATAATTAGTCTCAAAAGTCTATACCTTTATTGGCTATATAGAAATCATCAAAATGATGCTTTATTTTAGTCATATTAGTAGCAATATCTACCTTAGAAAGTAAATCATTTGGAAAATTTCTGCCGGTTAAACATAGACTAGTATGCTCGTTTTTTGAATCTATAAGAGTAGATAATTCTTTTTTGGTTAGTAGTTTATCGGAGTAAGCATTGTTAATTTCGTCACAAATAATAAGATCATATTTACCTTTTTTGACTAAATCTAGAGCCACCTGATAAGTTTTTTTAGCTACTTTTTGATGTTCCTTGTCGGATATATTTTGATCGCTTAAGTCTTTAGCTTTATAGAATCCTTTTCCGCCTTTATACACGTATAATTGATCTTTATATAGATCAGAGATATTTCTTAAAAATATATGTTCTCCAACAGACCAATACTTAATAAACTGAATAAATGCTACCTTAAAATCATTACCTAGTGCTCTAACTAAAAGTCCTAGAGCTGCTGAAGTTTTTCCTTTTCCTTCACCGGTATAGACAATTACGACTGAGGGTTTGTTTTTATAGTCTAGTAGGTCCATATCTTCATAATGGAAGATTATTATTCTTTTGGCAAGTATTTTACTCTTTCATAGTTGTCATAAACTACATAAGCTAGGAATAATTTGAATTGATTAAGGTCTTCACTATTTACCCAATCTGTAAAATCAGTAACTTTCACTTCGAGATTATCAAAATAGTAATTAAATTTAATCTTCGTTGATGGACTCTCGAATTGTTCTAGAAGTTCTAAATAAACTTCTTCTTGGTTTGAGGAAAAATTATCAAAACGTGCTTTGTAAAATTCTAAAACAGGCATAATTTGATCTTTAACTAAACTATATCCATCATCAATATCAGTAGAATAATATATGAAATCAAAAGTTGCTGGAAGTATATTTATCAAGCCAGAAGAATCTAAAAATTTTTGAGGGATAATACTAGATTTTCTAAAGGGATTATCTGTTTCTTGATATTTATCATTAATTAAATCAGCAATCAGAAAAGAATATTTCTCATCATAGTATAATTTTTCGGGAGATTTAGATTGTTCCATTATTTACTCTATTTTATATATAAATTATATAATACTATGGAACAAATAACTACTTCATTATTTAATATTACTTAATTATATTGTGTGCTTTTAAGCTTTGGTCAATTTTAGGTCGGTCAAAACCAACTATAATATCTCCATCTATATCTAAGACCGGTATACCACGTTGGCCACTTTTACTAAAGGCATCCTCACCCGCTTGGGTGTCTTTTTCGACGTCTTTTTCTTCGTATTTAACACCTATTTTATTTAAATAATCTTTTGCTGCATGACAAAAAGAACACCATACAGCTGTATATATTGTGACATTTGAATTATTCATAAGCATAATTATATTACTATATTTTGTAAAGTAAATAGACATTTTACTTGCACCTTAAATCTGTTAAATATATAATCAAAAGAGATGATAAAGACGAAAGCGCATCAAGTAGCGCCCTCGCCTCTAAGTACTAAAGTTAAAGAGGTGGCTAGTCGAAGTAATGGGGCTATATTTGGATTTATGGTTTTAGATATGACCTGGAAGTTAATTATTGCTTTTATGGGTCCTGTCTTATTCGGAGATTATTTGGATCATCATTTTCATAATAAAGGTTTATATCTATTGATTGGTTTAGTTTTAGGATTAGTCCTTGGTATAGTTGTTGTTTTTTATAGCTATAAAAGTGCTCTTAGGCTTACAAATAATCCTAGCCTGCAACCTAAGAAGGATAAGAAATGAAGATCTATTTTGGAAGTGGACCCATAATTCACGTTGCTCCTGGTTCTGTAATGACTCTTTTTGGTATTCCTATTACAAATTCTATTTTATATGGATGGATTAGTTTAGTGCTTATTAGTATTGTTTTAATATATGCTTCCAGAAAGTCTAAAATTAAACCGATTGGTGGAATTGTTCAATTTATTGAGATTGGGGTAAGTTTTATAATCGATTTTGTGCATTCATCATTTGAGGATGAGAATCTAGGGAAAAAATATAGTCCATATTTTGTTACTCTTTTCTTTTTTATTTTATTTAATAACTGGCTGGGACTTCTTCCGATCGTTGGAGAAGGTGTAGTTTCAAATGGTTATCCGCTGCTGCGACCATTCACCGGAGATTTAAATGCAACGTTTGGAATGGCTTTAATTACAATGATTGTGGTTTATTTTTCGTCTATTAAAGAATCTGGTGGAATTAAGAATTATTTAATGCATTTTTTTGTTGGAACTCCTAAAAACCCTTTATATTTAATTATTGGTATTCTGGAGATGATAACTGATTTTACTAGGGTAATTAGCTTATCTCTCCGACTTTTCTTAAATGTAGCAATTGGAGAAATTGTGATTGCTGTATTTTCGTATTTAGGTCATTTTCTTGCTCCAATTAGTGCCCTACCCTTTACTTTAATAGAACTTTTTATTGGAGCTTTGCAAGCCTACATTTTTACCGTACTTTCAACAATGTATTTAGCAATTGCCGTTAATCACGCTACTGACCATGTTTCAAAAAAGTCAAAGCGGATCAAAAAGGGTTCTAAATCTTTGGTTGGCGGAAATTGAAAATGTTTAGTAATATTATTAAGGTAAAAATAAGGAGTAAAAATTAATGACAGTAGCAGATGCATTAAATATTGTAGCCAAAGGTCTAATGATCGGTGGTGGTTTTATTGGACCCGGGATTGGGATTGGATTAATTGGAGGTAATTATCTTCAAGCAGTAGGTCGAAATCCAGAAGCTTCCAAGTTTTTGGGTCAAGCATTAATATTTGTAGCAATCGTGGAGCTCTTTGGGCTTCTTGCCTTTGCTTCCATATTTATAGTTTAGGGGATATATAATTTAATGGTTTTTAGTTATTTCGGTGTTGCTTCATCTGGTTTAGGTGCCCTTGGTGTAAGTTGGTCGGCGTTAATCATCCAACTTATTACTTTCGTCTTAGGATATTTAGTCCTCAGGAAATGGGCTTTTGGACCTATTATTAAAATGCTTGCAGAGCGTAAAAAAGTGATTGAAGACGGCGTTAAATTAGGTGAAGATATGCGCAGTGAGCGACTTCAACTAGAAGCAAAAATTGAGGATGAAATATCTAAAGCTAGATCCAAAGCGGATCAAATTGTTCAAGATGCACTTCTAGAAGCAAAAGAACTTGCCTTAAAAATGGAAGATGAAGCTAATAAAAAAAGTGATTTTATTTTAGCGGAAGCTGAGAAGAAAACTAAACAAGAGATGGAACGTGCTAAACAGAAACTGGAATCGGAATTAGTTGGTTTAGTTACTGATGTATCGGAAGCTTTTGTTAAAAATAGGTTGGATAGTCAAAAGGATAAAGAGTTAGTTTCTAATTTATTAAGTGAGCAGATAAAGTCATGAAAATTAGTAGAATTAAATTAGCCAAAATTATAATTGATAAAATCAATAATACTAAAGATCCTAAAAAGGTAGCTAGAGAGATTGCGGCATATTTATTAAGCTCAAAAAGAACAAATGATTTTGAATCTTTAATGCGTGATGTTATGTCATTGCGAGCAGATCAAGGTATAACTGAAGTTGAAATTGAAAGTGCTAATCAATTATCTGCTGATGAGCAATTACGAATTAAGAAACTAATTCAGCAAGTTTCTAAAAAGACTAAAGACTTAATTATCAAAAATACTATTAATCCAGATTTAATTGGTGGATTTAGAATAAATTTTGCGGCCAAATCTGAGCTAGATCTAAGCGTTCAAAGCAGGATTAATCAATTTAAACATATAACTAATCAAGGAAATATCTAAATGTCGGAACTATCTATAAATGATTTATCTAGTGATATTAAAAAAGCTATTGAAGATTTAAAAAATCGACCAGAAGTCGAAGATATTGGAATTGTTACTAGAGTTGGTGATGGGATTGCTTGGATTTATGGGTTACCAAATTGTGGATACAGTGAAATGATTGATATTCAGGCTAAAGACGGAAAAACAGTCGTGGCTTTTGCTTTTAATTTAGGTGAAGACGAAATTGGTGCAGTGCTACTTGGAGAAGATCAAGAAATAGTAGCTGGTGCCAAGGCTAAATTAAGTGGAAAAGTTTTAAGAGTACCGGTTGGTGAAGAATTAGTTGGAAGAATTGTTGATCCCTTGGGCAACCCTCTAGATGGAGCTGGTAAAATTCAGACTAAGAACTATTCAGTAGTTGAGAGAAGAGCGCCAGGAGTGTTGGACCGAAAGAGTGTTTTTGAGCCTTTAATGACAGGTATTTTGGCTATTGATTCGATGATTCCAATTGGTCGAGGACAGAGAGAATTAATTATTGGAGATCGTCAAACCGGAAAAACGGCTATAGCAGTTGATACGATGATTAATCAAGCCAAACAAAAAACTGGGGTTATTAATGTTTACGTTGCGATAGGTCAGAAATTTTCTAAAGTTGCTGCACTTGAAGCTCGCTTAAGACGAGAAGGAGTTATGGACCAGACTATTATAGTGGCTACTTCTCCTGCCGATCCGGCAGCTATGCTCTATCTTGCCCCGTATGCAGGATGTGCTATGGCTGAGTACTTTAGGGATAACAAAAAACATGCCCTTATTATTTATGATGATTTATCTAAACATGCTGCAGCCTATAGACAAATGTCCTTACTTTTGAGAAGACCTCCAGGAAGAGAGGCATACCCTGGTGATGTTTTCTATCTTCACTCTAGACTGCTAGAAAGAGCAGCAAAGTTGAACGATAAATTAGGTGGTGGTTCGTTAACTGCCCTTCCGATTATCGAGACTCAGGCTGGAGACATAAGTGCCTATATTCCAACCAATGTTATTTCAATTACTGATGGTCAGATTTTTCTTGAAACGGGGCTATTTTATCAAGGTGTTAGACCAGCTATCTCAGTTGGTTTATCTGTTTCAAGAGTTGGTAGTGCAGCTCAGACAAAAGCAATTAAAAGTGTTGGTGGAGGGCTTAAACTATCGCTTGCTCAATTTAGAGAACTTGCATCATTTAGTCAATTTTCTACTGATTTGGATCCTGAAACCAGACAAATTATTGAGCGAGGACAAAGATTAACCGAACTGCTTAAACAAGCTCAGTATAGTCCCTATTCAATTTGGGAGATGTATGTTCTTTTACTTGCAGCAACTAAAGGGTCTTTAGATAATGTTCCTGTCAATAAGATTCATATTGCTATCCAAACTTTGTTGTTTGAGATTAAAAATAAACAATCTAATTTAACTAAAAGTTTAAATACTGGAGATAAACCAAGTTTAGAAGATGATCAACTTATCTTAAATATTGCTAAAGATATTGGATTTAGTTACCAAAAACCAAGCAAAGAAAAGAGTTCAAATGGCTAGTACAATTAATTTAAAGAGACGGATTAAATCTATCAAAAATACCTCACAAATAACCAAAGCTATGCAATTAGTTTCGGCTTCTAAATTAAAAAGATCTCAAGATTATGCAAACAAATCCAAGGAATACTATTTACTGGCTAAAGAACTTTCTTGGAGGCTATCGAAAAAGAGTGAAGCTCTAAATCAACCAATGTTTTTTAATAGAGATGTTAAGTCCAAACTGTATATTATAATTACTAGTAATAACGGACTTGCTGGGGCGTATAACGCCAATGTTATTAAGATGCTAGCTAAGTCCTTAACCGAAGATCAGTCTTTACATATTAAATCAGATATTATCGCAATTGGTAAAAAGGGAGCCCAATTTGTTAGACATTTAAAAGATAATCTGATGATTGCTTTTTATTCAGAGTTTTCAGATAAACCAACTGCCAATGATATCAGACCTTTGTTAAGTACGGTCCTTGGTTTATTTCGAGAAAATAAGGTTGATCAAGTTAATCTAATTTATACCGCATTTAAGTCTACTATTTCTCAAAAAACGTTAATGACTCAGTTGTTACCCATTCAAATCGATCCAGAAGATAAAAACTACCAGGATAAAAGTCTAGAGTTAACTAACTTTGAGCCAGATATTGAGTTGGTAATTGATCAAATTGCCGAACGTTTAATTGAGGCTGAGATATTTCAGGCTATTGTTGATTCAAAAATTTCTGAATATGCGATGCGTATGTTAGCCATGAAGAATGCTTCGGATAATGCCAAAGATTTAATTGATGATTATACTCTTGAGCTTAATACCGTCAGACAATCTAGTATAACCCAAGAACTAGCCGAAATAAGTGGTGGTGTTGAGGCATTAAAGGAATAGAAAGGAAAATATGACAGAGCTTAAGATAAACCAAGGTAGAATAATCCAAGTTGTTGGAGTTGTGGTAGATGTAGAATTTAGTTTAGGACATCTCCCTGCTATTTATAACGCACTTGAACTTAATTTTAATGATCAAAAATTAGTACTCGAGGTTGCTCAACATTTAAGCGAGACAACTATTAGGGCTATTGCACTTAGTTCAACAGACGGACTAAAAAGAGGAACTATTGTTAACGATACTTCAGCTCCTATTAGTGTTCCTGTTGGAGATCAAACTCTAGGAAGAATGTTTAATGTTATTGGAGAGCCCATAGATAATAAAGAAGATAAGTTTAAAAATCGATCTTCAATTCATCGAACACCACCGAGTTTAATTGATCAATCCGGAAAGATAGAAATTCTAGAAACTGGTATAAAGGTTATTGATTTGATTTGCCCTATTACAAAAGGTGGAAAGGTTGGATTGTTTGGTGGTGCAGGAGTTGGAAAGACTGTTCTAATTCAAGAGTTGATTAGTAATATTTCTAAGTTTCACTCAGGATATTCTGTATTTGCTGGTGTTGGGGAGCGAACACGAGAAGGAAATGACTTATATTTTGAAATGAAGGAATCTGGAGTATTAAAAAATACCGCACTAGTTTTTGGACAAATGAATGAACCTCCAGGTGCTCGTTTGAGAGTTGGTTTATCTGGATTGACTATTGCTGAAGGGTTTAGAGATAAAGGCAGTGATGTTCTTTTATTTATAGATAATATCTTTAGGTTTACTCAAGCAGGAGCTGAAGTCTCTGCCCTACTCGGAAGATTACCATCAGCAGTAGGTTATCAGCCGAATCTAGCTCAGGAAATGGGATCACTACAAGAAAGAATTACATCTACCAATGAAGGTTCTATTACTTCGGTTCAAGCTGTCTATGTCCCTGCTGATGACTTTACGGACCCAGCACCGGCAACAACTTTTGCGCATCTTGATTCTACTATTACCTTAAGTCGACCATTAACTGAGATAGGTATTTATCCAGCCGTTGATCCACTAGATTCTAGTTCTACTATTTTAGATCCAGAAATTGTTGGCGAAGAACATTACAATATTGCTCGTGAGGTACAAAGAGTATTACAAAGATACAAAGATCTTCAAGATATTATTGCAATTTTAGGGATGGAAGAATTATCTGACGAGGATAAACAAACTGTTGACAGAGCTAGACGTATTCAAAGATTTTTGTCTCAACCATTTTTTGTTGCTGAACAATTTACAAATAATCCAGGAAAATACGTCAAGCTTTCTGATACGATTAAAGGATTTAAAGAAATACTGGAAGGTAAACATGACGACAAACCAGAAAGCGCATTTTATCTAAAAGGGACAATAGAAGATGTTGTTAAGGATCTCAAAGAAAAAAAGTAGATGTTTAGATTTCAATTAGTAGCTCCAACCGGTACAAAATTTGATGATCAAGTCTATGAAGTAATTCTGCCAACTCTTGATGGACAAATTGGTGTGCTCGCTCATCATATGCCCCTAATTAGTGTGGTAGTTAATGGAGTTATTATAGTTAGACATGATTCTAGAGAAAATGACTTAGCAAGAGATTTCTTCGCGGTCAGTGGCGGAGCTGTAATTGTAGAAAATAACACCCTAAAGGTATTAGTTGATGAGGCAGATCATGCTAGAGATATTAATGAAGCTGAGGCAAAAGAAGCCCTAGAAAGAGCTTTAAAGTTGAAAGCTGAGGCTAGTGACCAGATAAGTCTTGAAAAGGCGCAAAGTCTAATAGACAGGAGTAATGTAAGGCTAAAAGTTGCGTCCTTAAAAAGACATCATCAAAAATGATAAAATTGAATTTCGGATGGTTATGTGCTATTATATATAAGTTAAATTTTAATAAGAGAATAAAAAGTGGAATTTGAGCCCCCTATAAACAGAACAGTTAAATTTTCTGATTTAATTAGTCAAGAAATTATTGAATCTCAAAAAGATGAATTTGAATCTTTTGATCCTATTGATTTTGATAAAGCAATTAAAGAGAATAGAGAATCACCAGTAGAAACTCCAGAAGGATTTGTGCTTAGTCGTAACGGAAGATTATCTTATTTAGAAAAAATTAATGGTTTCGAGGTAGGTGTGTTTATAGGCAGTAGTTTAGTTTCGCGTGCGACTCGCGAAGATCCATTGAATAGTTTTGAGAAGTTATCGAACCTTAATTTAGATGATCGATATTATGCGGTAAATAATCTTAAGTATCCTAGGTTTAAATATAAGAGAAATAATTGTGGGAATTATTTTAATTATTCTTTTGATAAATTCAAAACATTACTAAATAATGAATGCAACGATATACATTATATTGATACTCATGATGGATTTATTAGTTACATGAATATTGTCGATAATCTAGAATTACCAATAAATGTAATGCATTTGTATTTAACCATCAAAATATATTCTTTACAAACTTGAAAAAAGTATATATTCTAGTGTTATAAAATAAGTGGAGGTTATATAAATGATAAAAAGAGAACGTATAGCTACTTTGTTAGCTGAGTTTCTAGGTACGGGTATATTAACATTATTAGTGTTAGTGATGTTTAGATCAAACATCGGACAGTTATCTTATTTCATTGAAATAGGAGTTGCCTTTATTGTGGCAACATTAGTCTATATATTCGGTTCTAGTTCTGGAGCAATATTAAATCCAGCTATAGCAATCGGACTTTGGACTGCGCGTAAATTAGAAACACTTACAACAATAGTTTATGTTGCAGCTGAACTATTAGGTGCATGGGGTGCATATTATTTATTTAAGTATTTACTTAAAATACAAGTTCCTGCAGTAAATGCTCATTTTTTGGGTAGAACATTAGTTGCCGAAGCTGTAGGTGCTGGAGTTTTAGGATTAGCATGGGGAGCTGTTGCTTATAAAAAGTATTCAAACAATATTAAGGCTCCATTAATTGGTATTGCTACAATGGTTGGTATGCTTCTAGCATCATCAGCATCAGCTGGATTAATTAATCCATCTCTAGCATTAGGTCTTCGAATTTGGACATGGGGTACATACGTTGCCGGTCCGGTAATCGGAGCAATTATTGGAATTAATTTGTTTGGCCTATTATTCACTTCAGACAAAGAATATGCCGATGCCAAAAAAGAAAGTGTTGCCTTCTTTAGAGATTTAAATGTTGTTGCATCTTCAGCTAAGTCAACATCATCTACACCAGTAAAAAGAAGTGCTCCAGCAAGGAAAAAAGCTACTACAAAAGCTAAGAAAAAATAATTATAGTTTTTGTTTAATTAAATCAGCCTCTATTTTGTAGGCTGATTTTTTTATACCTTATTATTTAGTAAATCATTCTCAAAATTTATAATTCCTTTATAATCTTTTGAGTATTTTTGAGTATTTGGAAATTCCAGAGACATGGTTTTATCCCAGACAATATTAATCAATTGGATAACTCTTTGCTGATCTTCTTGATTAAACTTAAACTCCAATTCATTGTTAAGTTTATTAATTTCTGGGTTTATATAAATTAACTTTGCATTGATTTGATCATATTTTTGATAGTCTTTACTATTTTCTAATAAAATTTTGTAGAAATATAATTGTCTGCTGTTGTTATATAATGACGCTTCTTTACTCCAGGAGGTATGGGCCTTGCCGGTTTTATAATCTATAATGTTTAGACTATTATTTGAAATGGAGAGATGATCTATTTTACCGGTTAGTTTTGCATTTTTTAAAGTTATTTCTTTATTTTTAAAATTTAATTCAACTTTTGCATCTATGGAGAGATTATTTAAATTGTATTTGTAAAAATTCTCGAGAGCATCAGTTCCTTTATCTACAAAATATGACTTACGATTTTCTTCTATTTTAGAGTTATTAATAAGCTGGGTATATAATTTTAAAAGTTCGTTTAATTTAGGGATAGTCTTATTTATATTTAATTCATTCTGAAGCCATTCTAATGATTTATGAATTAAAGATCCATAGATCAAATCTTCATTAGCAGCTGATGGGTAGGATAGAATATGCCTATAATAATATTGTTCTGGAGAACTGTAGGCAACGTTTAAAAAATCGGTTAGAGCTGTAGGACTAAGTTTAAATTCTTGAAGTTGACTCTTCAAAAGTTCGTGATGTTTTGAAGTTATGTTTATTTTTCGATATGGGTACTGAAGTTCATTAATATAATCGATTAGGTCAGTTTTCTGGACATCAACATATCTAATATTTGCCTGGTTAATAAATGGACTTTGGATATTATTCTGATTTATAGATTCATCAAGTAAGCTTAATGGATATGTTTTAGATAAAGCATCATTATAGTTAAAACTAGTTATTATGACATCTGATTTTGCTCGAGAGATGGCAACGTATAACAACCTTATTTTTTGATCTAGTGATGTTTGATCGTTGTTAACAATTGGGTCGAGATTTAATGGTAGATTAATTTTATAATTGTCTATTTTTTGTTTCTTCCCCCACCGCCCATCGTGTGCAGAAATAATATAAATTTTATCAAACTCTAATCCCTTAGAGCTATATACTGTCATTAAGTTAATGTTACTTAATTCATTAAATTTTATTGTATTTGTAACGGTTTGTTTATTATCGATTAATTCATCGATTATTCTCACAAAATTAGCTGTAGTTCTTTTTAAATTAATAGTTGGGATGAATTCATCAAACAAAGTTCTTAAATATGATATGTTCGAGATTAATTCTATAACCTTATAATTTTTATCTTTAATGTAATTTAAGAAATTAGATTTATAGTCAATTTCTTGATTGTTGTCTACTATTGTCAGTGAGCTAAGTCCTAATAAATAATCTATAATTTGGTCAAAACTTAAATCATTTATTAAAAAACTTAATTTAATAAAAAATGCAATGATAGGTCTAGTTTGGTTTATTTTGGTAAGTTCATTAAGCCATCCCTGATAATTTCTTCGTGCTTTATAGGATATATCCCAAACTAGGATAGGATCTATTTGCAGAAAATCAAAATTTAATACTATCGATAGATAGTAATCGATATCTTGATTGTTTTGTTTGTTTAAAGCTAAGAGTAGTTTTAGCATTGTTAATATTTGGATAAATAATTCAGATTTTAAGATGTCTTCTTTATGGCTGTAATTAATTTTAATATTTTTTGTTTCTAGAATATTAGCTAATTTTTCTAATTCATTATTTCTAGGTATTAACACTCCAATAGTTTTGTTTTGGTTGTAATCTTTTGATAACTCTTCAACCAAGAAACTATTCTGTTCTAATTCTGTATTAAATTGATACCTAAAAATATTTGATGATGATTGATTTATTTTTTGAATTGATTTAAATTGTTTAATTATATTGGGTAAATTTGAGCTTAATCTATTTTCAATTTTGGTAGCTAGATTACTAAATAAGTCGATGATTTCTTGACTGGAACGATAGTTTATATTTAGACTAATAATTTTAGTGTCCGTATAATTGTTAATAAAATCTAGCATGTTTGAGTATTTAGCTCCTTGGAATGCATAAATTGCTTGGTCATCATCCCCTACTGCCATTACGTTTGGTTTTTTCTCATTGGCTGGATTGTCAGTTAATAAATTAATGATTTCTGCTTGAGCCTGATTACTATCCTGATATTCATCGATTAATATATATTGATATTTTTCTTGAAGGTTATATTTAAGATCTGGATTAGACTTTAAAATATCTATAGCAAAAAGAATCATGTCATTATAGTCATAGAGTTTT
>JAJZMH010000024.1 GCA_021850365.1 bacterium | reverse complement strand
TGATTCATTTAATGTGGATCAGTTACTTAGTTATGCCTATAGTCTAGAACAGTTTTCTAATCATATTATTGGAAGTTCTATAGTTAAACTAGCAAAGGATAAGAATATTAAGGGAGTAAAGGTTAAAAAACTTGAGGAAATATCTGGTAAAGGTTTAGTAGCAGATTTTCGGGGAGAAAAAATTGTCGTAGGTAGAATTGATCTTATTAAAGATCAAAAAATTTCTATTCCAAAGAAATTAACTCTTCAGAAACTTAAGAATACATCTGTGTTTGTTGGGGTAAATAATAAATTAATTGGATATATTACTTTATCGGATAAATTAAGGACTGAATCCAAGGGGACTATTGCAAGTCTAAGAGAATTAGGGCTTAAAAATATCTTAATGTTAACAGGAGATAATAAAGAGGTTGCAAAAAGTATTGGCGATAAATTAGGCATCTCTAAAGTCATTGCTAGTGCCCTTCCCTCAGATAAGTATCAAGTGTTAGAAAAGATTGATAAAAAGCCTTCTGTGTTTGTTGGGGATGGAGTGAACGATGCTCCAGTTTTAAACATTGCTGATGTTGGTATTGCTCTAGGAGCTAAAGGATCATCTGCTGCTTCAGAATCGGCAGATATGGTTATAATGGAGGATAATTTATCTAAAGTTGTTAGTGCCTATAAAATATCTAAACATACATTCAAAATAGCTAAGCAAAGTATTTTAGCCGGTATTGGGCTGAGTGTTATTTTAATGCTAATCTTTGCCTCTGGAAGAATTCAACCAGTTTACGGGGCAATAGTTCAAGAGGTTGTTGATGTAGTAGTAATCTTTAATGCACTGCGTGCTCATCATCTAAAAAAACTTTAGGACTAGAGCTATAAAAAAAGGAATTGTTAGATTATCCAATCCTCCAACAGAGATGTTTTCAAGGAACGTAGCAATTAGGGCATATATCAGATAAATTGGACTAACGATATTACCATGAGTATATTTTGCGTAAATGGATAATAGGATGATCGAGGTAATAAAAAAAGTAAGAGTTCCAGAAACGCTTTTTTGATGACCAAAAACTTTATATCTTTTCCCTATTTTTAAATTAAATCCAATGATTGCTGCCAACCCGTCAGCTAGGCTCATTTCTAAAAGTGCAATCAGATAAATCCATTTATTTTGAACTATTAGGCTAATTCCACCTACCGACAAAGCAAAAAAGATCTCTCCAATAGTTGATCTTCTAACAGAGTGAATAGATTTAAATAAATTTATTTTTTTGGAGATTAAAACCACTATCAGAAAAGAAATACTTAAAAATTGTATATCTCTCCAACTTAAAAAGAATGGCCAAAAAGCTACAAAACTTCCAACCACTATATGGATAAACTTTCTGCTTATTTCTCCATGAATCTTTTTCTTTCGATAAATTATTTCATTTATAATAAGGGCAATAAAAATAAAGAGAATACTTATTAAAAAAGACATTTGAGTTATATTATAGCTTATACCATTTTAGATATTTAAAGATTTTTGTTTTGATTTAAAATATTTACTTTTAGTTAGATTTAGTATTTTTTGAAAAATATATTCCCTGAAATTGGTCGGGGATGCGGGATTTGAACCCACGACCTCCACGTCCCGAACGTGGCGCGCTCCCGGACTGCGCTAATCCCCGATTTTTTCAAACTACCTAAAAACATTATAGCTTAGTGAGATAAGATATTTTTAATAATGGTATTGCTTATATTACTATTTTATGTTAGAATACTGTTTATGAGTAAGAACAGTAGATCTAGATCAAATTACAATTATCCTCAGAAAAATAGAACAGTTCCCAAAAAAAGAATTGGGGACAAAATTCTTGATATGCCAATACTTGATCCTCAAAAGAGAGCTGAAAATCACTATGGTCGTAACTGGGTAATATTAGTTCTTGGTATTTATGCAACCTATGTGGGCGTAGGTGGATTAGTGAACTATGTAGAGCAACAAAATACAAATCCTTTCAATACCAAAACAGATCTCACTACTGTCATCGTAGGATCACCGAATAGTCCACCATTCACGGCTCAAGGAATTATTGACAAGGAATATCCCCAAAGTATTTATTATAACGGTAACTACAATGATTATTTAAATCGGTTTATTCAAGATCAGACTAAAGATAAAAGCGATGTCCTTTACCCCGGACAAAGTATCAATTTACCTACTAGATTTTCTAATGGGAAACCAATACCTATGAACGAACAAAATATCGCCGTAAATAATCCTACTCGAAGAAATTACTCAACTGTACGTACGGGAAAAAGAAGTTAAAGAAAATTAAAAACTTTTAAGATTTTTGGTCGGGGATAGAGGACTCGAACCTCCGACCTCCGCGTCCCAAACGCGGCGCGCTAGCCAACTGCGCCAATCCCCGATTATTTACTTTGGTTATTATATCAAAGAATTAATTATTGAGGTATTCATTTATTGGTAATATTTTTTGGGCTTCTTTTGTTTTTGGATCAAATTCTATATAAACTGCATTAAACTGGATTTCGTCTTGATCTTCTAAGATATTACGGAGTTTTGAATTATCCCTCCAACGAGCAATAATTACATCTAGTTTTACTCCTAAAGATGAATTTCTTGATCCTATCATTCCTACATCACTAATATGGGCTGTATTTTTAGGAAGAATCCTATAATCATTGGTTGGAACGTGCCAATGATCTCCAATAACTGCAGTTACCCTCCCATCTAAGTAATGACCTATAACTACCTTTTCACTAGAGTAATCTCCGTGATAATTAACAATGATGGCTATTTTTGGTTCATTTTTTTCTTCTTCTAGTATCTGATCAATAGTTTTTAGGGGATTGTTTAGTTCTAAGTTTGCATCTTTACCAACAATTTTACCAAGTAGACTGATGATTAAAATCTTGCCTTGGTTTGTGTCTAGATACTTGTACTTAAGACCAGGTGTTAAATTGGGATAGTTTGCAGGACGAATTATTGGTTTTTGGGGATCTTCAAGATAAGAATATATTTCTGGATTATATAAGGTCCAGTTACCTCCAGTTAAAAAATCAATACCGAGAGACAAAAGTTGGTTATATTTAGCAATAGATATTCCTTTGCCTCCGTCTACATTCTCAGCTTGGGCTATTATAAAGTCGGGGGAATATTTAGCTTTAATTTCTGGGAGTAATCTCTCGGTAGCCTTTATACCGAGATCCCCCATGATATCTCCAAGATATATAAATTTCATAAAGTTATCTTTTTTTTAGATTATTTGGCAAATTCTATTGCTCTAGTTTCTCTTATGACATTTACCTTAATTGTTCCTGGATATTGCATAGTCGATTCAATTTTAGTAGCTATATCTCTTGCTAATTTAATTGCTGAGAGATCATCGATTTGATTTGGTTTAACAAAAATTCTTACTTCTCGACCCGCACTAATAGCGTAAGATTTTTCTATTCCATTAAAGCTGTTGGCAATATTTTCTAGTTCCTTCATTCTTTCAATGAAATTTTCAGCAGAAATATTTCTTGCTCCTGGTCTTGAAGCAGATATAGCATCAACTACTCTAATAATTAGAGCTTCAACTGATGTTGCTTCCATATCATCATGGTGTTGTTCAGCAGCCAGAGCAACCTCTTCGGGAGCACCATATTTACGAAGCACTTCTCCAGATATATGATGGTGTTTTCCTTCCATTTTGTGAGTTAAGGCTTTTCCTAAATCATGAACTAGTGCTGCATATTTGACTGTT
>JAJZMH010000007.1 GCA_021850365.1 bacterium | reverse complement strand
CAAGATTTGCAGGAATAATAAGCTGTCTTGTTCCTCCTACTTGCATTCCTGGGATACCTTGAGTCCATCCAGGTATAACTTGATTTAAACTAAATGTTACAGGTTGACCACTATCAAGAGAGCTCTGGAAAATGATCCCTGTTGATGCTACTGCTCCAGTATAGTTAACCTGAACTGTAGCGCCTGGCTTTACCGAAGGACCAGTACCTTTTTTAAGATCAATAATTTTAAGTGATGAAACATTACTTGTCGGGGTAAAACCAACAAGTTTAGTACCTTGTAGTTTAGAAGAAGGGTTAAGATTAACTTTAGATTGGGTAGTAGCAGAGCCATTATTAGAATTTCTATTCTGATAGTTAGACCAGATAAATGCTATAGTAAGCGCTGATGATGTAATTAAAAATAAGATTGCAAAAAACAATGCAAAAAATCTTTCTCTTTTTAAAGCCATTAAAACCTCCTATCTTGATTAATTTTTAAATTAAATGGCTGATCCGGAAACCCACTATTTATATATTCAACTAGCAAATCTCTTAATTCGATGGGTAATAAATTAGATGTGGGCAAATCTTTTAGTGGAAACCAAATTGGTTTATATAAATTCTTACCCGCTTGATTAATTTTAGCCTCATCAGAATTTTCATCTAGATGTACCTCTCCAGATAAATAAGTGCATAAATAAATGTATTGTATGCCGTAAACATCTCCAGCATCTTCAATGATAACTAATCTAGGATCAGCTATTTTTATTGATGCTTCTTCCCACACTTCTCTGTGGAGTGCTTCAATTTCGGTTTCGTTTGCTTCTTTACCTCCACCAATCAAAGACAAATACTTAAAACCAAATTTGTCTCTATCCATCACCAAAATTTGGCTATCCTTAATTATTATTGCTCTTACAGATATTCTCATTTTATTCCTTTATATTAAATCATAACCACTTAATTTAGTGAATTTTTCGAAATATTCCTTAATTAGTTCCTCTTTTAATGTTCTAATTTTAGAATTGAATTCTAAGCTAAAGCTTATATTTTTGACAGGTGATCCTTCTTCTTTTTTAAAGATACTAAGAGGACTTATTTTAAGATCTATATCGGAATCAATAATCTCATAAAAGAAATTATCTAAATTTAATCTTAAATGATCATAAGTAGTACTGCTTGATACCGGAATCGTAATATCCTTTTTGATTGATGGATATTTAGATAAAATCTGATATTCATTATTTTTTTCAGTTTGGTAGAGTCTATCTAATAAAAGTTCAAATCCTGAGCTATACTGAGGAGCTTTAAAGGCATTTAAGAAATTATCCTTGTACTCCCCAATAACGCCGATACACTGATCATCTTTATTAAAGATTAATGCTGACCTAATTTCATTAAAAGGCTTAATTATTTGATCTAATTCCTTATCTACTTCATTAATAAATTCAGCTAAAACTTTAAACTTTAGTTGATTGATGCCTAATTCTAAAATCAAGTAATTTAAGAAATGTTTGGATTTATAAAAAGCAGCTCCATCTAGTTCATTTTTAGAACTATACGAAAAACAAAGTATTTTAGTTTCTTGCTCAAAATCATTTTGAAATTCATGGTTATGGGCAACTCCTAGTTCAAACAAGGAAAAACAATCATTTCCAGCTCTAATATTCTTATATATCGAGGATACTAAAGAAGGGCTTAAACTTAGCCTATAATGCTCTAACTCTGGACTAATTGAATTGGCTATCTGATAAGCTAAACTAGCGTCTTGATTTGCAGCATCAATTAATTTTTTAGACACAAAACTATGGGTCAAGACCTCATTCGAGCCAGCTATTTTTAGAATTTCTCTAATTTTATCTTTAAATTCAAGAAATTGATTTTTGTTTGCAGGTTTTATTTCCTTAATTACAGATTTAATTTTAATTTGATGGTATCCTAAAAGTCTGCCAACTTCTTCAGCTATGTCTTCATCAATTAAAATATCTGTTCTCCAATAAGGGGGCTTTATGCTTAAGTTATCTCCTTGAGAAGAAACTTCGAACTGAACGTTAGTTAATAATTTTTGGATTGTGGATTTTGATAAATCGGATCCAAGAATTTGGTTTATTTTATGGTAGGAAACGTGAATAATATTAGAAACCGTTCCACGAAGCTTATATTCCTTTTTAATTTGATTATTATCCTCAATATTAGAGGCAATAATAACTCCAGGATCATCTTCGTATATGAGATTAATTGCCCTTATTAAGGCCATCAAACATTGAAATGGTGACTGGCCCTTATTAAATCTTGTTAGAGAATCGCTAAATATACCATGATTCATTGATGATTTACGAACTAGGAACATATCAAAATTAGCTGACTCAATTACGATTCCGGTAGTTTGATTATCTATTTCACTATCAAGACCACCCATTATGCCTGCAAGAGCTACTGGATGCTGATTATTCTCAATAATTAGATCATTTTCAGTAAGCTTAATTTCTTTATTATTAATTAGATTTATCTTTTGATTCTTGCTTGCTAACTTAGCGCTTAGTTCCAAAATACCATCTTTAGTTTTTAGTTTATTCAAATCATAAGCGTGAAGAGGTTGGCCAGTTTCAAGCATTACTAAATTGGTAATATCAACAATATTATTAATAGGTCGAATTCCCATTCTACTCAAATAACTTTGGATCTTTATTGGCGAAGGCTTGATTTTAATGTTTTGAATTATTACCCCACAAAATCGATTTATTAAGTTACCATCTTCAATATTTAATTTTAATTTAAAATTATTAACTTTTTTTATTTTAGGATTAAGTTCAGTATTAAGATACCAGATTGGTGACTTAAAGGCTTGATCAAAAATTCCAGATATCTCTCGACTAACTCCTATTAAACCAAAACAGTCAGGTCTATGCGTAAACATTTTATTTTCAATGTCAAAAATGTAATCATCTAAATCTAAATAATCAATCAATTTAGTTCCAGGGGTTATTTTTTGGTTTAAAATTACTATTCCACTATGGTCAGATCCTAAATTCAGCTCCATTGCACTTGCCAACATTCCGTGACTGTTATGACCCATAATTACTTTGGATTCTATAACAAATTTTTCTTTATTATAGCTTGAAGGTACCACAGTACCAGGAGGAATGTAGATAGCTAAACAATTATCAATAACATTAGGTGCACCACAAACCACATCAATATACCCCATTTTATCTCTTAGATTATCTAGTTTTTTAAGCACGCCACCATCATCAATTTTACAAAAACTTAAGTGATCTGAACCGCTTATCGGTTGGGCTGATATAACTTTAATGATATAGATATCTTTATAAATATCACCTAGGTATATGGGATCTGTTTCTAGAGCCCCTAGTTGAGTACCAACTTTATCTGCTATCTGATTAATCTCAGGTAGCTTAAAGTTAAGATATTTTTTTATGTAATTTAGACTAACTTTCATGATTTTTTATCCGCTTTAAGAATTGCTTGTTGAATTTTAACTAATTGTTCATCATCCATTTTTGGACCTTCTGTAGTTGTCAAATAGCCGACGTATTCTGGATAAAATTCTTGGTGAGCAGAAAAAACATTTGTTTTAGAGGCTAGATCTCCGTGAAGTGGGATTAATTTCAAATGAGTGTAGGCAACGCCAGTTCCTTCAACTACTAATGCAACTCTTGAAACCTTTAAAGCCTTTTTTAATAAATTAGCCACAATTTTAGCTCTTTTTGTAAGTTCACAAATTAAGTCATCATTTAGATCAAAAAAGTAGTCTCCTGGATTCTTTTTAGGAATTAATACGCTAAATCCTGGGGTATTGGGAAATGGAGTTAAAAAGGCTAAATAATTCTCATCTTCCCAAATTGGATATGATTTTATTTTACCTGCAACTATTAAATCAAAAATTGTTTCACTCATTTAAATTGCCTCAAAAATTCTAATTTTGCACTATGGAAATGTCTAATATCTTCAATACCATATTTAATCATTACAAATCTAAGTACACCAAGACCAAAAGCAAACCCGTTATACTTACTTGGATCAATTCCGGCAATTTTTAAAACATTTGGGTGAATCATTCCACAACCTAACATCTCAATCCATCCAGTATATGAGCAAATTGGGCATCCATCTTGATTACAATAGATACAACTAACCGCAAATTCAAATGAGGGTTCAGTAAATGGAAAATAGACTGGCTGAGTTTTAATTTTAATTTCTTTATTAAAATAGCTACTCATAAAATCTTTCAAAACTGATAATAAATTAGCAACCGTTACGTTTTGAGATACATATATCCCCTCAACCTGATAAAAAGTATGTTCATGCCTAGCATCAATGTCTTCATTTCTAAATACTCTTCCAGGAATTACGTAGGCTATATCTTGATTATTTTTAATTAATTCATCCTTGTTTTCAGATAAAACTCTAGTTTGCATTGTTGAGGTATGAGCTGGTGCTACATAGGGCTTATTCGTTTTATCTTTTTGAACTGTTATAAATGTATCAAAGTCGTCTCTAGCTGGATGACCCTCGGGAAAATTAAGGCTTTCAAACATATGAAAATCATCGTCAATTTCCAAACTTTCAATTACCTTAAATCCCATACTTGAAAAAATATCGGTGATTATTTTAATTTCGGTTGATGCTGGATGAATAGATCCTAGTCTTTGATCTAATAATTTAATCGATCCGGAATTTTGATTTTCATCAAATGGAGCACTAACATCTAGTGGTTTACTATTTCCGGATTTTTGATAACTCTCCTTACTGATAATATCTTTGAGTTCATTTTTTAATAAATTAAGTTCCTTTCCAAATGAAGCTTTCTGATCATTGGGAATCGTTTTTAACTCATCAAATAATGATTTATACTCGACATCTTTTAGGATATCGGATTTATTTTGGAGTTTTTCTACTTTTTTAAGTAATAACTCCTTAATAGCTTTAATCTTTTCTGAATTCATAACTTATATAATAAAGTATACCAAAATTTGCTAAACTTATTCTAGAATATATATATTATGGCAAACTTTTCATTTGATATCGTCTCAGAGATTAACTTAGCTGAAATTAATAATGTCTTTGATCAAGTAAGACGAGAAATAAGCACTAGGTATGATTTTAAGAATTCGATTTCAGCCGTCAATTGGCTGGATGATAAAAAGTCTGGTTTTACGATAATTACGGAAGATGAGCTAAAGCTTGACTCTATTTTAGATATTATTCGTAAAAAGTTAGCAACTCGTAATATCTCTCAGAAAATATTGGATTTATCTAAAGATAAAATTGTTGCTAATTTCAAGATAACTTACAATATTCCATTTATTAAAGGTTTGGATCAGGCTAAAACTAAACAGCTTAATCAATTAATTAAATCTAATTATCCGAAAATTAAGACTGTCATAAACGGCGAAACCTTAAAGGTATCTGATTCATCCAAAGATAACCTCCAAAAAGTAATTACACTTCTTAGATCATCAAATCTAGATTTTGATATCCAATTTATAAATTTTAGATAAATGCATATAATATGCTTATGGATACAGACAAGCTAACTGATTCTAAGTTACTTGAAGAAGCTATTAAAGTCTTAAAAGATAATGACCATGGCAAATTCATTCAACCAAATAAAAGTATTTATCCTCATCAATGGCTATGGGATAGTTGTTTTATAGCTATTGGCTTAGCTAAGATCGATGTCGAAAGAGCGAAACTTGAGATTTTAAGTTTATTTGATGCTCAATGGTCAAATGGAATGATGCCAAATATTATTTTGCATGGAAAAAAAGAACATGGAATGGTTGCCTATGATAGACATAATGCTATCTGGAGAAGTTGGCTTAATCCTAATGCACCAAAAGGAATTGCGACATCTGGAATTACCCAACCACCTATGCTTGCTGAGGCTATTTACCAGATAGGTCAAAAACTTTCACCTCTTAAGAAAAGGGAATGGTACAAACAGATTTATCATCCTCTACTTAATTATCATATGTGGTTATTTGATGAGAGAGATCCACACCGGGAAGGTTTAGTTTTACAAATTCATCCGTGGGAAATAGGTCTAGATAACACTCCCCCATGGATGAGTGAACTTAATGACCATCTTCTTCCTTGGTGGATAAGGATACTGCGAAATACTCATCTAGATGATTTTGTGGGAATTTTTAGAAGTGATCGATTCTTAAATATTAAAAACCAACGTTTAACTAATGTTGAGGCCTTAGCACTTTTTTCAATTCAACGTCGACTCCGTAGAAAAAATTATCAGTTTTATAAAATAATTGATCATAGTTTATTTGCTATAGAGGATATAACCTTTAATTCAATATTTATTAGGGCTAATCAACTACTAATTGAAATAGCAGATTTTTTGGGTAAAAAATTACCTAAGGATTTAATTAAACAAATCGATAAAAGCGAGGAAGAACTGGACAAATTATGGGATGAATATGCCCAGGAATACTATTCTAGGGATTTTGTTTCTCATAGATTATTAAAACAATCTTCGATTGGATCGTTTATGCCTCTTTATAGTGGAAAGATTAAAAAAGATCGAGCAAGTAGAATAGTTGCTAATTTAGAGAATGAGCACCGTTTTGGGACAGTTTTTCCAGTTCCAAGTGCTCCACTAGATTCAGACTGGTTTCAGGCTGACAGGTATTGGCAAGGACCTACTTGGGTAAATACAAATTGGTTAGTTATCCAAGGACTTAAGCGATATGGATTTAATGATCATGCTGCTGCCTTGAGAGAATCAACAATTGAGATGGTTAAAAATAGTGGATTTTTTGAATACTTTAATCCTATTACGGGTGATGGTATTGGTATCAATAATTTTTCTTGGACTGCTAGTTTAATTATCGATCTACTTAAAGATTAATCTTTTTTATTGTCTTCTTTTAGTAGCTGAACTGAGTTTAAATTCTTTTCTATCTTAAGACTTGCTTTTGATGCACTATCAATATGATCTGAAGCTTGCTTTAGCTTATCTTTAGTCTTTTGAAGGAGTAATCCAAATTTTGAAAAATCACCCTTTATTTTGGTAAGAGTCTCCCAAACAGCTGATGATTGTCTTGCGATAGCTAGAGTTCTAAAACCTAGCTGATAACTATTTAAGATTGCTGATATAGTTGTTGGTCCAGTTATTGTTACCCTATAATTTTGTTGAATATTTTCAAATAGACCAGGTTGGCGCAATACCTCAGCAAATAAACTCTCAGTAGGTAGGTACATTATTGCAAAATCTGTTGTAATCGGAGGATTAATATACTTATTTTTAATAGAGCTTGCTTCTTGGGTAATTCTGGTTACTAAACCTTTGATGCTTTTAGTTATTTCTGTATTATCTGCTCTTTCCTGGGCATCAACGAGTCGTTGATAATCCTCGAGTGGAAATTTAGCATCTATTGGAAGTAAAATAAAACCATCTTTAGCAGATTTATCAGGGAGTTTAATACAAAAATCTACAACATCTTTACTGTCTTCATTAAGTTTAACTTGCTTTAAATAATGATCCTTAATAAAAACCTGCTCGAGTAATGATTCAAGTTGTACCTCACCCCAAGTTCCTCTTGTTTTAACGTTAGTAAGTACCCGCTTAAAATCCCCAACATTGTCCGCCAATGTTTTCATCTCACCTAGACCTCTTTGAACTACTTCTAATCGATCACTTACTAATTTAAAGCTTTGGTTCAATCTCTTCTCTAAGGTACTTTGCAGTTTTTCATCAACTGTAGCTCTCATTTTTTCTAACTTATCTGAATTATCTTTTTGAAGAGATTCTAGTTTTTGTTCAACCGTTTTACGAATAAGCTCAAGCCTTTTATCGTTACTCTCTCTTAACTGTTCAACTTTCTTATCGATTGATTCTCGATTAGTGCTCAGATTTTGGCTTAATTCTTGGCGAAGTTCCTTAATAGTGTGGGTAAGCTCTTTTCGAGAAAGTGAAAATTCTTCTCTTATTGGTAGATCTAAATTTGAAGATGAACTCTTTTTTAAAAGTAAATATATTAAGACAATTAAATTTATAATAGATATAACAAGTAAAATATAAAGCATCAATATTATTTTATCTTAAACTAAGCTAGATAACTATCCTAACTTTCGATCTGAACGGTAGTTCCTAACTGTACCCAATTATATAACCAAGTAGCTGTTGCAAGCGGTAACTCTACGCAGCCGTGAGAAGCGTTAGATGAATTAGGACTAATGTTGCCAAATGCATTAGCAGGTCTCCATGTAGCATCATGAAGCCCATATGCCCCATATTGATTGTACAAAAATTGCATCCAATAATGGACGTAATCATCCCAACTACCAGTACTGTCTGAGCCTTTTAAGTATAGATTTGTCTGCATACTCTCAATATGATAAGTTCCAACTGGTGTTAAATCGGCCGCCAAATAATCCATACCCGTTACTACTGGTGAATTATAGGCAATTGTCTGATAACTACATGCCCATAAATGTCTAGCACTAATACTGACTAGAACTAACTTAGCTAATTGATTAGAAGCACATTGATTAATCGCTGGTTTTGTAACGCTAACAATTTTACCAGTAGTAGTTTTATTAGAGTTATTTTTTTTTAAGGTACTCGTTTTAAGATTACTACTATTAGAATTAAAAGCATTGATTATACTGGATCTAAAAAAAAGAAGTAGCCCAATAAATATTACTAGCCCAAGAACTGCGTATTTGAATTTTGAAGACTGCTTATTGGTATATCTCATAAAAATTGTAGTTTAAATTTATTTTTTATTTTTGTTTAGCTAATTTAATTTTAGCACTACATAGGTTAGGATTCAATATCATATTTCTCAATTTCATCCTTATATAAAAAGTTAGCTAATTTTTCATAGATTTTAAGCATAAATTCTTGCTGATCTGCAATTGCTTTGATGATTTTAGACGGAATTTTTCTTCTATACTTTTCCTCTGTAACTTTAAAGTAAATTATTTCTAAAGGTAAAATAGTAATGCTCTCATCGTAACTATTTCGATTATTAAGATGATCAGTTGTTTTAACTTGCAATTTAATAATTTTATTTAAAGCCGATGAATTTATTCTTGGATTATTTTTAGGACCTAAACTTAAATTAAAATCATATCCACTTTTAGTGACTTCATTGGGGTCTGAACTATCATTTTTTAAGTCTGTTGGTAGTGCCCAACTCAGATGAGATATAAACCCATATTCGATTGACTCATAAATACATGCTATAGCTGCAAACTCAGATAATGCACCAATTTTATTCGAATTCATACTCTTAATTAAATCTGATTGAGAAATATCCATTGCAATATCAATGAAATTATCATTCACTCTTCTAGCTGTCTGATAATCCTGATTTTTAGAATTTATAATATTCGTTATTACTGGCATACAAGCCACAACAGATAATGCTTTTAGGTCATTAGTAGAATCAAAAAATTCTATTCCATAATTATTGTATATATTTATAATTTCGTCTGCAGATTCGTTAATCCTAATCAATTTTTGGGAAGGATCTAAGTTTTTCTGATTAAAAGTATCATTTAGTATTCTGTTAGCAAAATAAAAACTGTTATTAATTTTCGTTAGCTCCATAGTAAAACGATATTATATAATATTTAATTAATATAATATAGAATTATTTTATGAACCCACTAAATGACATTTTTGAAGGTATCCTAAAAAAGAATCATTTAAGTATAACCAATCAAAGAAAACAAATATTTGATAGTATTACAAAACTTTCTCCAACGTCGACATCAACCTTAATAAATGATTTAACTCAAATTGATCGAGCCACTATTTATCGGACGATTGATTTATATATAAAATTAAAAGTCATTAAAAAAATATATATTGGATTCAAATATAAGCTGGAACTTTCTGATTTATTCTCATCCCATCATCATCATTTCTACTGCATTAAATGTCACCAAATAATAGATTTTGATGAACCAGATGATTTGGATAATTTAATTAATAACCTATCCTTAAAATATAGCTTTAAATCTACCGAACACAGACTAGAAATAAATGGATTGTGTCAAAAGTGTAAAGAAGTATAGATAAACTAAAGATCCGAGACGAATTGCCTCGGATCGTTAGGAAGCCTCACACTTCCTAATATTTAGATTAGCACTGCTCTAAATTAATTCAAGATTTTTACGGGTAATTTTTTGAGATATTTATCACAATTTTTCTTTATAAAGTGATTAATTAGCTGTATAATATTTGTTTATATTCATGGGAACAATTCTTTTTATTTTATTAATTCTTATAGTATTAGTATTTGCCGGTATGTGTTCTGGTTTGAATATCGCCATCCTCTCTCTTGATTTAAGCCACTTAAAGAGACAATCTAGAATAGGAAACAGACGAGCAACTAAGGTTTTAAAATATAAAGAAAATGTTCATCTAAGTTTAGTTAGTATTTTAATTATTAACATTGCTTTTATTTCTGCTATATCAATTATTCTTAATTCTAAATTATCTAGCTGGTTATCTCTAATAATTGCTACTCTTTTGACCGTTATATTTGCTGAAATTATTCCTCAAGCCATGTTTAATAACAATCCTCTAAAATTTATCTATTTTTTGAGATGGTTTTTAGATTTCTCGAGAATTTTGACTTATCCAATATCTAAACCATTGGAATATTTTTTAAATCGAGCATTCCCACAAAAAATGAATTCATTAACTTCTCGAAATGAACTTGGTCTTATTATTAGCGAACATCTTAATAATAAAGGAAGCGATCTCGATGAAGATGAAGTTGAAATTATGCGAGGAGCCTTAGAATTAAGTAATAAAGACGTAATTGAGATAATGACACCTATTGAAAATACTTTCTCAATTACAGTTGAAGATAAGCTTGATCAAAAATTAATAGGGTTATTAAAAAAAGAAGGGTACAGTAGGATCCCTGTTTTTGATAAATACCATAAGGAATGCATTGGTCTTTTAATATTAAAAAATATTTTTGATTTAGATTTTGATGATCACATTTTAAAAATAGCAGATTTAAATTTATATCCAGCGAAAAGCGTTAACTACAATATGGCTCTTGATACTCTTTTTAGAAAATTTATTAACTCAAAAACTCATATGTTAATGGTTGTCAAAAATTCCAAAATTATTGGTATAGTTACTATTGAAGATTTATTAGAAGAAATAATTAATCATGAGATTGAAGATGAAAATGATTATTACAAGAAACTTCGTAGTTCTAATGAATAATAAAATTTAGTATTATACTTACAGATCGATTTAATGGGGATTGGCCAAGCGGTAAGGCACTGGGTTCTGGTCCCAGGATCGGGGGTTCGAATCCCTCATCCCCAGCCATGAGAGACGAAGACGTTCAAAAGCTTGTTTTTGCCTCTGTTTTGGAAGAGTCGGAAGGTTAAGATATTCAGCTTCAAGTTGCGGATAGGCTTCTGCAATGTATTCTAAGAATGGAAACGGTGTTATTTGTAGCTTGCCGTCTAAAAGTACGGGGTTTTGTCCCAAGTTCGATAGCACTTCTTGCTTAGTCTTAATATCTCCACTAATAAACTTCTCACGGCCATGAACCGCCAACTCTAGAAACTCTACTGTGCTGTCATACCAGTTTTCAGCTCGATCTTTAGTCTCGATGAGCTCTTTCTCTAACCGTTTGATTTCTTTATCAAGATCCTTCTTCTCTTCTTTAAACTGCTCATCATTAATTAATTCTTTAGAAGCCATCTTTATAAGCCGCTTCATTTCCTTGTGAGCAGCTTCAATGGCTTTATTCTGTGTCTCTAAGATGTTGTTAATGTCTGTAGTTTCAATCTCATTATTTTGCTCAAGCGTTTCAAGCGCCCAATCTTTAAATTGAGGTAGTATTGTATATTTACCAAGCAACTGTATGAACTGCTGTTCTAGAGTGCCCTCAGTGACATATTTACGCTGAGAACACTTACGTATGCCCGTACAATGGTAATAAGTGTAAGTTTTGCTAGCTCCGTTCTTATAACGTTTAGTTTTCTCTTCAGCGGTTATCATGCAACCACACTCACCACAATGTAATAGCGGTCTAAAGGCGAATTCTTTCTTAGTGTTATATATACGATAATCTTTACGCCCTAATAGCCTTTGAACTCGGTTAAACTCGTCCATAGATACCATGGCTGGATAGATTGCATCTTCAAACTCATCCTCAGAACCAGGTATTGGAATCTTTCCTGCATAACGAATATTTGTAAACATATTATAAATAGCGTTTCTTGATACTTGGCCACTAGAGTATCGCTTATTGCCCCTAGTACGATAGCCCCATTGGTTATTGGCAATATCTGTCACTTCAGGCACGCTATATTCGCCAGTAAGCATCAAATCCCACATCTGACGTCTAAGGTTAAATCTGACGTCATCTTTTATCATAATTGTCCTACTTGAGTCTTGAGGATTAATAACATTCTTATAGCCTTCTAATGCCATTCCAGTGAGTTGTCCGTGCTTTCGACGCTCTTCGTTACCACGCTTAACATCTTTACTAAGCTTTGATGAATAATATTGAGAGTGGCTCATAACGTTTTGCAGCATCATGATACCTTCCGGTGAGTTATCGAAGAAATATGAACCAAATTTCAGATCTTTGATTAGGCCAGTACGTATACCATATGTAATAACCGCTGCATCCACCTCGTTACGAGATAATCTATCTGGATGCCAAGCTACAATACCGTCAGCTTCATTATTCCGTAGTATTTGCATCATAGCTTCAAAATCTGGTCTACCGGGCTTAAAGGCACTCATACTTTCTTCAAACCACCTTACGACCTTTATGTCAGGGAAAAGCTCCTTAATTTTACGTATTTGGGCAGGGATAGATAGAGACTGCCGTTCTACACTCTCTGTAGACTTACGAATGTATGCGATGTAGCGTAATTTATTCATACTTTACTCCTATCAAAAAGGACAGCTTGGCTGTTCACGCTTCCAGTAACAAGCTGCTACTTTCCGCACCAAGCTGCCCTTAGAGAGCAGAAATAAAACAGCCTGTCTGTTGGAAACGTGAACACTATCATTATATACCATTGTCAATTTTCTTAGCGCTCTTGGCATCTGGCCATATCTCTTTTATGTTTTTGAGTATTTTGTTATGTTCATCGTTTAATTCATTTACCCCACCGTCCAACTCACTATTGTTTTGGCTATTTGGATAGACTAGCCTTGCTCTCTTGTCGTTAGGGTCTTGCTCTTCTGTAATGAGGCCAGCTTGGCTCAGCATTGGTAATATCTGTTGGCGTAATGAAATTGAGTCCATCATTCTTCCATATACTGCATAGTGTTTCTTCATGATCTCTTGCCTATTAATGCCAATGGTGCCTGTTAAATCAACAAAGTCTTTGTTACGGTTACTGTTTTTCTCATCAAAAGCTGCAAGAATAATATCCTCGTATATCCTGTAAACGTACGGTGGTATATTTAGTTCTTGAGATACAGAGATCTTTTCCCAAATGACAAATGCATCTTCAATATCCGATCTTTCAGCTACTATATTAAAACCCTCATTTTTACGTTGCCCTATATTTAGTAATGCAAATATCTTGCTTATTGAAACAAGACGTTTAATATCTCTCTGGTGTCTAGGTTTCAACATTTTAACGGAGCTTAAAAATCGTTGTTCTATGTAGTCCTGGTCATCTTGAGTTATGCGAATATCTGCAATCTCAGAATCTTTTATGGCTTGTATCCGTCCCTTCAGTTGTTGGCGAGGTACATTGAGCTCTGTATAGTCCCAGTAAGCATCACGATCTGAGGATTTTTTTAATGAAGCCAAGACGCCTTCACGGATTTTTTCCTGTGTAACTTCTGGACTGAGCAGCAAAAATCTTGTTGCTTCCTGCTCATCCATTCTTAACCCGGCAGAGCAAAAGATAACAGCCGGATAGCCTCTCAGAATGATTTTCTTTGCTCGTAAGCCGTGTTTTTGTTGCTTATCGGTAATTTGTACCTTAATTTCTTTTTTGTCATGGGATAACAATGGGCGCAAGTGCTCTAAGAGCATGGTATGTGGCTGGTCTAGGAATATTATTATCTTACGGGACAAGTCTACAATATATTCTTCCGTCTCTTCATTGTATTCCGATGCACTATGAAAAAAGGAGGTAGGGCTTACATAGCCCAATTCTAATACGTCTTCCTCTGGAAATAACTTTGCTATTTCTATAGGAATATAGCTCTTTCCTGACGAACTCGGAGCATTAAAGCTTAAATTAAATTGCGAGTCTTCAGTATAGGCCGATAGCTGGCATAAAAATGCAACTAGCTTGTTAACGTTATCATGCTTAATCGTTGTGCCGAGTATTGCGATAAGCTCCTTAGCGCTTATCGGGGGATATTTCTTTATCATCTTTTTTCTCATTTTCATTATTAATATCGAACTTATCGGCTAATTTCTGAACCAACCTTGCTAATGCCATACCTTGCGTTAGTGCATCTTCTGTAGATAGATGCTCATTAAAAGTGGCATAATAAATATTCTGATATTTAGCGATTTGCTCTTTTGTAAGTCTCATGGTCGCCTCAAGCTATATAGCCTAGATTTTAGATTTTTCATTTCTTGCGAATATTGCTTAGCACCGACTGTTAATTCTCCCGTCCAGTAGGCATTTGCAGTTTTATCTAGCTCATTACTCGGCTCAAAATAAAAAGTAACCCTATCGCTATTAGGGTTGGGCAGTAAGTCAACAACCTGATGACCAGTACAAACTAATGCAGTTGCCTGACCAAGATCTGTAACTCCGTATTTCAACTTACTTGAATAATGTGTCATATTAATCTTCTAAAATTAAATTATGACTTTATTCTAGAGAGCACTTAAAGACAATTACAGCAATTAAATAATTTTTCTTTTAGCTTGACAAAGTTTTCAATTTCTATCTAGAGTGCATTCTTGGCTTTTGAATAAGCATAGTATGCCTTTCTTAACTCATCGTATGCCAGGGGCATATCTTCCGTATCATTTAGCTTCTCGCAAATGCCTGCAAATTTATCGTAAAGGTCGTTCCATGATTCGCCAGGGAACTCATTTTTTAAAAGTTCTGCAATCATACCCCACCACATATTTTTATCCGCTGTCCTTATTTTTGGTAATACCGGCAGTTCCTTTACTAGTTTGTTGTAACCAATATTGCTATCTGACAATAGCTTATGTAGGTCAGTATTAGAGATATTACGCTTTATAACAATTAGAACGTTATCGTTTACTTCTATGGCTTTTAGTTGTAGAGATCTAATAACACCTTTTTTATTTGAAATTAGCTCAATAGGATCATCATTCGGTAATTCCATTTCATTACTTACGATCACCTCTATAAAACTATCACGCCATTCGTCTGATAGGTTGTATGATTCTAATAAAAACTCCACTCCTTCTAAGATTATTTTGGCCTGCTTTTCGGATGGCTTAAATGTAGTTTGATGACTATAAATACTTTTATACTTTTTAATATCAATATCAGCATTTTGCCTAATAGTTGCAAGGAACGCATTAAATTTTTTAGTTTCAACTAGTAAATGAGCATAACGATATACTTGTCGTATGGATGCTTTGCGTAAGGCCTTTTCTTTTCGTGAGGCCGTATTGCAAGGAATAATAATTTTTACATTCTGATTCATTTTTATCTACATAATCATTTTAAGATTGGGTATGGGTATATTAACCCTGTTAATACTATGCTATAATTTATACAGATATGCAAAATAAAGTAACGCCTCAAAAACTCGCAGCTATCCAGGGCAAAACCGGTAAAAAACTTACTCTCAGACAGAAGAGGCTTTTAATGGAACTGCCTCGCGCAAGGACTTTAACTGAAGCTGGACGGAGAGCAGGTTATAAAGACTCCAAATATTTACCCCAGATTGTCAATAAGGCCATAAACCACAGTGGTCTGAAAGAATATGTAGAGTCCTTAGGACTTATAGGGCTTAATACGCTCGAGGAAGTGGCTACAACAGGTAAGAATGAAATAGCCCGTGTAAATGCCGCTACGAAGCTTGTAGAACACGCTTATGGGAAACCAAAGGATTCTCAGATTGAACAAGGTAATATTTTGATTCAAATTAATAAGATATGAATCTTGTTTTACATAGACTTATACATAGACAAAAACTTAAGAGTTAGGATTAAATTGTATCGATTGTATAAAGTTGTTTAAATCATGCCAGAGCTCTGCCTGACTAGGATTTGTATCCATTACTATTATGCTTAAATTGGCTTCAAGATTTTTATCATATGGATCGAATCCATATGCATCAACCTCAAATAAGCTGTTTCCAGGAGTTTGATATTCTCCACATTCTATATATTCCACGCCGTTTATTGTCTCAAAGTGTGTGTCATATCCATAATTTATAGTGTATTTACCTGAATGACCAACACCACCACACACACCAGTTACTACATCTTTTATGCTGATTCCGTCAATACTGGCTATTTCGGAAATAGAATAGAGCTGAGCTTGGTACATGGGCAATGACTTGCTTGTATTAGTTAACCCATCGCATTCGGTTTGATAAAAAGACGAGGCATCATTTCCTGGCCCTGGAGCTACCCGACAAGGAAAGACTATCGTATAAGCAGATCCTATATTTCTCGTAGATGGACGGTTTGCATATGCGATAGCTGCCTTGGCTTGGTTAACCTGATTAATATGATGAATAACCTTATAAGATCCAAAAGCAATAATAACTAGAAAGATAACAACTCCAATTAACAATCGCTTAATATAGTCAATTGCCGCCGTATAATACCTGCTTTCTTTATGCCATTCATAACTATAACTAAACTTATCTTGGATTTTTATTAGCGTAGAGTTATTTACTGCTTTAATTTTTATATTTGGTAGCGTTCCTTTTACTAGATTTGAGCCTATAGCTGTAAGTTCCCCAGTTTTATAATCATATATTCTAAGTTCTCCGTTTGAGCAAATTATAGATGAATCCTCTAATATTGTTCCTTTAAAAGCTCCTTTGGCCGATGATTCTATTGCCCAGTCTTCAACTTCAGGAGTTGTAACCTTTTTTATATACCTTCTTTTCACTAACCAGGATTTATATCTAGTAATAATCTTATCTAGTGTTTTATCTAAAATTTTATCGAGGAGGTTGTTCATTATAAAGTGTTTAATAGAGCATACTCTCTCTCAGTATATTACAAAAAAATATTATTAGATTAATTTAATAGTGGGCCTTCGTGAGGGCTAGAAAATTTTAGTCTTATTATAAAGATGTTTGTCTGCCAGCATATAAATAAAAGAGTTTAATTTAATAATTCAATTGCCTTACCAAGCTTTTTGGCAACTGGAGCTACTGCTTAGTTTTTTGAATGGTCAAGAAGTCCAAGGAGTCTATAGTTATCAGAGCAAATTACTTCAGCAATCTAAGGGTAAACAATGCTAAGATTTGAAAGGAGATAGTGACTTTAAAGTTTGAAGCCTTAGCATATATTTTATGTTAAATCACTACTATAACTCCTTATATTGTAGCTTTTAATATACTTTTACTAACATATTTTTAGAGTAGTAACAGTGGTGGCTAATATTTGCATCGGTATATTTCTAGGCAAATTATTAACGGTTAGAGTCTATGGCAATTTTATATGTAATACACCCCTGTTATTTATGTAAACTGTTGTGATTATGATATAACTACTTCTAGATGAAGACTCCGCACAAAAGATTAAATAGAAGACTATCACTAGTCATTAATAAGATAGTGTCAACATTTCTCAGTTTCCGAAGGCATTTCGTTCCTGATTACTTAAAGCAAACAAATCGATACATACCGAAACCGCTACGACGCTTTTTTTCAGTAATAGTACTATTAATAGTGATAGCGCTATTTTTTGCACCAATCTTTTCAAGTACTGTTATCAAGTCATTTCCAGTTGCATTTAATACCCAAACAATTAGTAGCTCTTCCTTAGAACTTGGCATTACTCAAACAAAACAAAATGGTACTAATGGAGATAAAAAGATAATTTATTCTGAACCAAAATCTCTATTTAACTTTATTTTTGGAGGAGGAATGCAAAATCATCTTACAGAAATAAAATCAACCATCGTAAAACAACCAACGAATAAAATTGTAGCCAACGGAACTAAAAAGTATCAGTATATGTATTGTTCTAATGGGTCGTATAGGTACTACACAGATACTCAGTTTAAGAATCCTGCTACAGGTTTTACGCATAAAAGTCCGGATTATTGCGCTAAGAATAATGAAGGTACTGAAACGCAATTATCAAATCAACCGCCATCTACACAGGAAAATTATACTGGCTCACAGAATCAAATCGCTTCCACTAGACCTCCTGGTGAATGTGGAGGAAGTACGCCCTATTTTAACTGCCAGCAGCAGTGCCCGAGCTTTGACAATACAGTGCAGAGCAGCCTAAACCAAGACAACACCGCAGACTACGACATCTCACAATATAATAAAGCTACGGAGTCTCCCAGTTACTATCAGTCTCTGTACCAAGATTATCTTGTGATAATTAAAAGCGAATATCATTATGATCTTTGGAATGAGAGCCGCACCGGTTGCCCTGTAACGGTTGTTATGCCTACCTTGGGCGCTGAATAGGACTAATTTGTGGGTCAATACACTTGGGAATTATTTTTAACAAGTGCAATATATAGTGAGCCGAATAGGGGCAAAAACTAAATTAGTCAAAAGTTCGTTCTCTATAGTCAATCAAAAACGATAATAATGTTATGCCGCTTATGCTAAAATTATGTAAAATACGTAACTTTTATATAAATGGAGATAGTCATGTCATATAAGTCACGCAGAGATTCGTTTATAACCAAAACTCATAAATCTGGTGCAAAGTTAATAATCTTAGGTATTGTAATTGCAATTATTGGAAGTCAAGCAGAGCTACGCCTTAGTTCTCCGATCCTAAAAATAATTGGTGGCATGTTTGATGTGGCCGGTTTGATAATCATTATAGATGGTATAGCTGTTGGCATTCGCAATAAGACAAACAAAAACAAGTCATAGAATACCAAAGTTGGTACTTATTAAAAATATCTGTCCTCTAAAATATATAGTGAGTCGGATAGTAGGGTAAATTATTCAATAGGTAGGAGTCGTTAATTCATACATTGTTAGACTCTTTTGGAATTTTTCAATGTAAATAACGTAAGCCTTAAATACTTAACACTGTAAGCTCCTAAACCAATAAAATATTATCTATTATGCTAAAATTTATGGTAATGACTGATGATTTTAATGCTCTGCTTGAAAGAATAATAACTTTTAGAGACCAACGGGACTGGAAGCAATTTCACAATCCGAAAGATATGGCCATATCAATAGTTCTGGAGTCGGCAGAATTGCTGGAGCATTTTCAATGGAAAGACTCTAAAGAAGTCGAAAATCATCTTAAAACCAATAAGAATGATATCGCAGATGAATTAGCGGATGTCCTTTATTGGGTATTGCTTATCTCTAACGACTTAGGAATTAACATTAGTAAGGCTTTGAGTAATAAAATGGACAAAAATGAAGCCAAATACCCCATCGAAAAAACTAAGGGTAAACATCTAAAATATACAGAAATTTAAATATGTCTGTTGTTTATAAATACGACTTCGAACCAGAAACACTAACAAAGCTGAAAGACAAACCGTTTGGTCAGGATTGGCCAGTTGTTTACATTTTAAAGAACTCAACAGAGGCTTATATAGGAGAGACAGTTGATGCCAAAAAGAGATTCAAACAGCATTTAGAAAACCCAGATAGGCAACTTCTTAATAAAGCTTACATCATTAGTGACACTGAATATAATAAATCAGCTGCATTAGATATTGAATCCCGCCTTATTGAGTATATTGCTGCTGATGGAAAATATAAGTTACAGAATGGTAACAAGGGCCTGTCTAATCATAATTATTACAATAGAGAGCTATATAAATCTAAATTTGAAAATATTATATGGAGAGAATTACAAGAACTAGAAATAGCTAAAAATGACCTAATTCAATTACAAAACAGCGATCTATTCAAATATTCTCCATATAAAGCATTGACTATCGAACAGTTAGACATAGTTAGAGCAATCTATGGATCGCTGATTAGCGGCGAACACACAACCCATATAGTAAACGGAGAGCCGGGTACCGGCAAATCTGTACTTGCAGTTTATTTAGCAAAATATATTTTACAAGACGAAAAAACAAAAAATTATAAAATTGCTCTCGTAATACCGATGACATCGCTAAGAAAAACACTAAAAAAGGTGTTTTCCAAGGTAAAAGGACTTAGCTCTTCAATGGTTATAGGACCTAGTGAAGTAGTTGGCAAAGAATTTGACCTACTGATAGTTGATGAAGCTCATAGATTACGAAGAAGGATAAACCTCAGCAGTTACGAACCATACGACAAAGCAAACAAGTACTATGGACTTGGAAACGAGGGGACTCAACTTGACTGGATAATGCAAGCTTCGAAATCTCAAGTATTGCTTTATGACCAGAAACAATCAGTAGTTCCAGGTGATATACGAACTGACCAAATTAAAGCCTTGGACTCAAAACACTATCATTTATCCAATCAGCTTAGAGTCAAGGGTGGCGAGGAATATATTGCGTTCATTTCATCACTACTATCTAACTCTGAAACAAAAACCATTAAGCTTAAAGACTACGACTTGAGGTATTTTACAGACATTAAAGAAATGCAAAACGAAATTATTAGTCTAGATAAACAATACGGGTTGGCTAGAATGGTGGCTGGATATGCATGGAAATGGAGTACAAAAAACTCTAAAGATAAGACCGATTATGACATTGATTTGGATGGGCTGAAATTACGTTGGAACAGCACAAATATAGATTGGGTTAATTCTAAAGATGCAATCAACGAAGTTGGTTGCATACATACAGTTCAAGGCTATGACCTTAATTATGTAGGTGTAATTATCGGTCCTGAGCTGAAATACAATAAAAAGTCTGGGAAACTAGTGGTAGACAAGAAACAATACATGGATTTCAATGGGAGACGATCTATAACAGATGAAGGAGAACTCGAAGGTTATATCCTTAACATTTATAAAACTCTTCTCACAAGAGGGATATTAGGGACATTCATCCATTGTGTGGACAAAGATCTCCAAGAACACATATTAGAAAGTTTGCCTAAATCAACAATTTAGGAGTTGGCGAGCAATTAAATTAGTCGGAAATTCGTTAACGATGCCCAGCCAAAGCTAACTACAGCATCAAAGTCCGTGAAGTCCAGGCGCATTGGATTCGAACAAAGACCGAAAAGGTTCTTGAGCAACGTGCTCAGCCAAGCACTAGCGTTATACATCTATTCCATACGACAAAAACTATGATATTATTAAAAAGTATGCTAATATTGTCGTATGAACTTAAATAAGAATGCTAGTTACGTATTAATACACATCCTAAACGGAAATAATACTGCTAAGAAAATAAGCGAACAAATGCAAACTATTGACGTTCGATCTGTTCAACGTGCCCTTGCAAGGCTTACAGACTTAGGATTACTGACACGTATCGGAACTAACCACCCTAACTATAAGGTTAATTATGACGAGTTGATTGAGTTGAATATCGCCGACAAGCTATTAGAAGATGAGAATAGGCCCAAAAGTATATTTAATCACAACCTAATCGAATGGCTACTTAAATTGCCTGCAGATAAGCTTGAATTATTACTAAAGAGCAACATTAAAGACAAGTTAGTCTTGAAACATCCTAAACAAATGACTGCTAAAGAATTTGAATACCTGACAATTGAACTTTCATGGAAGTCTTCGGCATTAGAAGGCAATACTTATACCCTACTGGATACCCAGCTGTTGCTTCTTGAAGGTATTAAGGCTAAGAATAGGACAGAATTTGAGGCTCAAATGATTCTCAACCATAAAGATGCAATAGCTTTCATAATCGAGAACAAAGAACTATTTGGCAATAGTATCAAATTTAGTACAATCGAGGAGCTACATAGAATAATCGGTAATAATCTAGGAATAGCTAAGGGTATTAGAAGGCGGTTAGTCAGGATTACGGCAAGTAATTATGAACCTTTGTCAAACCCGCGCCAACTAAAAGAAAATGCTGATAATATTCTAGAAATAATTAATAAGACTCCGAATCCGTATATAAAAGCTCTGTTAGCCCTCGCCCTGATACCATATTTACAAATATTTGAAGATGGTAATAAAAGAACGGGGCGCATGCTTGCCAATGCTATATTAATAAGTCTTACAAACAGTGGTTTCAGTTTAAAAAAAACAGATGCTAGAAAACTGGCTATAGCCTATCTGGCCTTTTATGAGTTTAACAGCATATATGCTCTGTCAAAGATTCTTGAAGTTGAGCTATAAAGACAACTAAATATTACCTAGCAAGTTTATATGAGCACAATAGCTAAATACAGTGAGGCAGTGAACAAAGCCTGAAAAGGTTCCAGACCGGCATGCTCAGCCAGCATGAATTCGAACGTCAGTAAAATATGTATCTGGGTTAGTTTATAATTAGTAGCATGAAAGTTTTTATAACTGCCAGCTCCGGAGTTGGTAAATCAGCAGTCATTAATGAACTAAAGGTACGAGGTCGTACGGCTTATGACGCAGACGACCACAAACTACACTTAACTAGGTTAGAAGTTAGAGAGACATGCCAACCAGTGGAGTGGCCTGAGGGATTTGTTGATTGGCATTATTATTCATGGAACGCTAATGAGCAAAGGTTACAAGAACTTCTAGCAAGTGATGAAACAGTTTTTATCTGTGGATTTTTGGGCAATCAAGAAAAACTGTATCATTATTTCGATAAGCTAGTAGCTTTATCGGTCCACCCAGATGAACATAAACGACGCTTACTTAATCGGCCTAAACGCGATGTCGGCGATGGTGACCAAAATAATCTACGAAGATTAGCAAAATATCCAGAACATATGGCCAAGTTCAAAGCAACCGGTTTTGTTGTTATTGACAACTCAGGCCCAATTAACCACACCGTAAACCAAATCGAAAAGCTTGCAGGGCTAGTGAACAAAGACCGAAAAGGTTCCTGACCGGCATGCTCAGCCAATTATCCAAAATTTAGATTTCTACTGCTAGTTTTACACCTGTTTCCTTAGCAATTTGTAAAATAGCATCCCTAAGTTTATCCATTT
>JAJZMH010000023.1 GCA_021850365.1 bacterium | reverse complement strand
GGAACACAGATGGTTGCCGAGCCTAAAACTAAAGCTGGTCTAAGAAATGTCTCATTACCTCAATTCATGATTGATGAACTTAAGACTCATATTGAACAATTTGTCTCAGAGAGTACGTCGACTCTTCTATTTGCCAGTTCAAACGGAAATGCTGTTCGTCGAAAAGTATTGCAGCGATCGTGGAATGAAGCAAGACATAAAGTTGGGCTACCCGAACTACATTTCCATGATCTAAGGCACACCGGCAATACCTTAGCTGCTATGACTGGAGCCAGCATTAAAGAACTGATGGCCAGAATGGGACATGCAAGTTCTGTGGCAGCACTTAGGTATCAACATGCGACAATGGACAGAGATCTACTAATTGCAAGCAAACTTAACGCTATGGTAAAAAATGATCCAAAAGTGCAAGACTCCTTGGAAGATGAATCTTACAAATTCAACAATTCTTAGAGTTTATTCATGATCTTGCTAACATTTAAAGAATGCGTCAAACGTAGCAATCAGATTTAATAGCCTATTAGGTTGTTCTACAGCTTGATTCTATGATTTCGATTTCATCTTGGACCAAGTCATATAAATTATAGATAAATCGGTCAATCTGATTTTCTAGCCTTGCAATTTCATATTTAAGTAATTTAAGTTCTTCTTGTTTTTCTGACAACCAGACCATTAACCTCTCTTTGTGCAATGGATCTAGATTGTGGCTATGTCTCTCAAGCATCCCTGTTAAATCTTCCCAATTTAATAAACTTATGTCATTTAATTTTTTAATATTTGGGAGCCTATATTCATTCTTTAAAAAGTTCCCAAATCTAATATTTTTGTCGTAATACTGTGCATATAAATCAGCGATTTGGTCGTGTAGTTGAGCCAAGCTTAATTGAGTCTTCTTATCCGCATCTATTAAGGGAATGTTTAGCAATGGTTCTTTGTCAATTTGAAAAAGATCGCCTTGGCGTTTTCCCTTATTTAAAAGCCAGAATTTAATTAGAGTTGAGTTTAGCAACAAAGTTAAATATTTGAGATTAAACCTTTCTGTCTTAATGATAAAATATGATTGTGACACATAGCAGTTAAAACTAGTGAAGCTAAAAGTTGGCTCGCTACATTTTCGTAGAGACATTATTTTATCCCCCGTAAAAAACGCTTCCTCCCTAGCTCTGTGCAGGCCATAAGGTTTATTATCGGATGTAATAATTGGCGAGTATTTATCTAAATGAGTTTTTATATTAGGTAAATCGTCTATATACTCATTTACATCGGATTTGGTGTAAATTATCCACTTTTTATTGATTGGATTTGAATAAAATCGTCCGAGCTGGTCGGAAGTAAAATACGGCTTTATGTGACTTAGTTCAAAGTCACTTGCCGCTAATTTTATCTTTTGCATCTCGTCTTCATTCAATACAAAAATTCCATCACCAATCCTTGTATTTTTAAACTTGTCGATATGGCTCCCCACTACGGTATCTTGAGGACATACGATTCCTTGCGCAATCTCATTTTTAGCTAAGAAAGACCTACTCCTACTAATTTTGTTACATAAAGAGTTAATTTTTGGATTGGAAAAATCCAAGTAGCTATTTACCAATCTTTTAGGAGAGATAACAGCTTCATAAGAAATATATTGTTCTGAAAGAACATTCAAGTTACTCTGTAAACTTAAATTGAGGACCGATTGATCTATTTTTTTGTCAACAACTTTCAGGTATTTGACCGAATATTCTAAACGTGGGATACACTTCCTAAAAACAAATATCATAGTTTGAATTCCCGCATCTTCAAATACTTTAAAATCTCCAAAATCAATAAAACTTAGAATTTCTCCTTCGCTGAGTATTTTGTTTCTAAAAATACTTGCGCCAGCATTAGTTGTCCAATTATTGGGAGCAATAAACGATAAGTATCCACCATCTTTCAATAAATCTATTGATTTACAAGCGAACATAGTCCATAAATCCATTTTCCCTTGATAATATGGACTACTGCGCAATCCGTCAAATGCATGCCGGTTAGTATATTCTTTAATATATGGAGGATTCCCTATGATTACATCAAAACCACCGTTTTGCATTATTTCAGGGAACTCCTTGTACCAGTTAAATGCCTTCTCACCAGCTACTGATGGATCGTCAATTAGACTATTCCCACATTTAATATTCATATCTAAGTTTTGAAGCGGTTTATTTTTGTTTGCAGTTTTTAGCCATAAAGCAAGTTTCGTTATCTCGACACTTTCTTGATTAATATCAACTCCATACAAGTTATTAAGTAAAATCGATCTTTCAACTTCTATTGGGTTATAATCAAACAACCCTCCAATATCAAAATTTTCGCTTTTCAAAAGTCCTTGCTCATAAAATTCGTGGCTTTTATTAAACAGAAAACTATGCGTTTGATTCAGAAACGCACCTGAACCACAAGATATGTCAGCAATTTTAATATTTGTGATTGCTAAAGGATCTTTTTCTAGAATCTGACCAATTGTATTTTCCACAATATATCGGGTAATGTATTCAGGGGTATAATAAATCCCCTCTTTCTTACGCCTTGACTTCTTCTTATCGGCATTTTGACCACTAATTTCAGCTTTCATTTGCTCTAGGTCACTAACACTATTTTCAAAAATATGACCCAAAACATTAACATCCAGTTGGCTTTGATAGTCATAGTCATTGAGCGATATTACGTCTTTCCAAATAGGATCTTTTATCACGAGGTTGTTTAAAATATCATCATAAGAAAATAATCCTCCATCGTAGGCGTTAATCTTCGGTGAAACAGTGTCATTACCTTTATCAATTGAATTAAACAATAACTTAAACTGATTCCAAAGTTTTTGATCGTCATCAGAAAATATATTTTTAGCTGAATCAAAAACTCTTTGAGATAAGCCTTTATCTAAGAGTACCGACGAGGAATTTTCGCAGAAAAATACAAATATCAGACGATCAAGTAGTTTTTGGGTTTTTTCCAACAAAACTACTTTATCTTTTCCCGGATTATTCTCAATCAGATGACCCAATAACTTACTTCTTACCTCCTTATAGTGTGCATAAAACTTATTTGTTATCAGTTCCGATAACTTTTTTGAATCTACCATCACCTTTTCAGTTAATGATTCACCATCCACCGAAATTAAATGCCCATTTTTAAGTAAATATATAAATTTCTTTAGCTCCTCTTCAGTTTTCAGATCTTCAAAGTTAAATTCTTCATAAAAATCTAAAGAGTGTAGTTTGGAGTAAAGTCTAAGTATCTTAAAATTAGAGATAATTATCCACCTGCATGTATCCAACTTATTTGCGTAGCGATAGCCTTGCTCTACTGCAGTTTCTTTACGATCTCGGTTTTCCTGTTTCTTGTCTAATTGAGTATGTACGTTTTTTAATTCAATAACTACCCTACAATCAGATTTATCTTTAGGAGTAAAAAATCCCAATCCACCGTCGCTAGTGTCACCAGAAATCGAATATTCCTTTAGTAAATTAAATTCATTTGGACTACTTACAAGAGAATTGTAACCAAGTATATTTTCAAAAATTAAAGTTAAAAAATCACCCTGGAACGATGTTTCTTTAATGGAAGAGACACTTGTGAGTGCTTCAACATATTGACTTATTAAACTTTTTTGTTTATCTAATCTATCTGAATCCCATTCATAGTTGGCGATTCTTCTTCGAAGAAGTGGGGTGTCAAAAAGTTTCGTCATTTGTTGATCGCCATTTTTACTATTTCAATTGTATTTTAAATTGACAGCTTCATTCACTACTTTGTCTCACTCTTCTTTAAACATATAGATTCAAAGTATTGTTATAAAATATAGTATGCGTCAAGTTAACAGTTACAATTATAGCAAGCTAGATATTAATCTAAGGTTATGTCCTTTAAATCAAAAAATACTATTTGATAAAGTGGTAGTTAAACTCCCCAAAGCACCTACGAGCAGATATAAATTTAATAAATGATTACAGATCCAGACTTAAATTTTAATAAAATGCGCCATATTTGCGCCATAATACTGTTTTTGATTATTAGCTGAACTCCCCATGGCCCTTCTAAGCAGGTATTTTATTGGAGCGGACGACGGGATTCGAACCCGCGACCCTCACCTTGGCAAGGTGATGCTCTACCAGCTGAGCCACGTCCGCAATAACATTTTGACATTTTAAATCAAAACTAC
>JAJZMH010000017.1 GCA_021850365.1 bacterium | reverse complement strand
TATTATATTAGCTTAGTCACTGGGTAGCGGAAAAGTTAGGGCAAAACTATTCACTTCTTTTTGTAATTTAGTTAGTTTTGAGGGATTGTTTTTATTTACGATTGCTTCTTTCATCCAATCTGCAATCTTAATCATATCGCCCTCTTTTAATCCCCTAGTTGTGATAGCTGGAGTTCCAAGACGTAATCCGCTTGGTCGATATGGAGGAAGTTGATCAAAGGGAATAGCATTACAATTAGTACTTAAATCTATTTTATCTAATATTTCTTGAGCTTCTCGACCATCAATTTTAAAACTTGAAACCATGTCTATTTGAATTAAGTGATTATCTGTTCCGTTAGTTATCAATTTAAAACCATTATTCATTAACTGCTCAGCTAGTTTTTGAGCATTTTTAAGAATTTGGGTAGCATAATCTTTAAATGATGGTTGGAGTGCTTCATAAAATGCCACTGCTTTGGCTGCAATCGTATTTTCGTGCGGTCCACCCTGAAATCCTGGAAATACTTCTCGATCAATTAAAGTAGGTATGTTTTGGATTGTTTTTTCTACCGGTTTTAATGGATTAGAAACTGTACCCTTAGTTAAAATTAGTCCGCCTCGTGGACCACGAAGAGTTTTATGGGTGGTTGATGTGATTACATGAAATCCATAATCAAAAGGATTTTCAAATACTCCAGCAGCAATTAAACCTGCAATATGAGCCATGTCTGCCATCAACAATGCTCCGACTTCATTACCAATCTCGGCAAATTTTTGATAATCTAATTTTCTAGGATATCCACTGAATCCTGCAAGAATAATTTTCGGTTTTGTTTCTAGGGCGACTTTTCGCATCTCTTGATAATCTATTTCACCCGTCTCAACGTCTTTCATTCCGTAACGAACGAAGTTATATAACTTTGCTGAAGATGTAATTGGTTGACCATGTGTGAGATGACCACCTTGGTCTAGTCTCATAGCCATAACCGTATCACCTGGCTCAAGCCATGCCTGATAAACTGCTATATTAGCAGGTGCTCCAGAATGAGGTTGGACATTGGCATGATCTGCTTTAAATAATTGCTTAGCTCTTTCAATGGCTAGACTTTCGACCTGATCTGTATTTTCTTGACCTCCATAGTACCTTTTTCCAGGATACCCTTCGGAGTATTTATTAGTAAAAACACTTCCTAGGGCATTTAAAACATCCCTAGAGACATAATTTTCACTAGGTATTAACTCAAGCCCTTTTCGTTGTCTTTCCTGTTCTTTATTAATTAGATCATATACTAATTTGTCTACCATCAATCTCTCCTCTTTAATCTTATTGTATGCCATAAGTTCCAAAAACAAAAACATTGAAGATATATACCATATTTGATAAAATATTTGGGTAAATGAATCAGACAAATCTCAAAATAGGTCAGCTTATAGCTCAAATAAGACAAGAGAGACACTTAACCCAAGCAGAATTTGCTAAAAAAGTAGGTACTTCTCAATCCGCAATCAATCGAATCGAACATGGTGGGCAAAATTTAAGTCTTGAAACTTTGGGAAGAATAAGTGATGTTTTAAATAAGCAGTTGATTAGTATTAATCAAGGAGGATTAAACTTACGAATTGAAGGTGGAAATCAATTGTCAGGTGAAATCACCCTAAAGACATCCAAAAATTCAGCAGTTAGTTTACTCTGTGCTAGTTTACTTAATTATGGGGTAACTAGATTTAAGTCTTTTCCGCGAATTGAAGAGGTTTATAGGATTATTGAAGTTTTAGAAAGTATAGGAGTAAGTGTTAAGTGGTTTGCTAATAACGATATTGAAATAAGAAGACCGGCTAAGTTAAATATTGAAAATATTAATAAAGTTTCAGCCAAAAAAACTAGAAGTGTTTTAATGCTTCTTGGACCATTAATCCATGAGTTTAAAGAGTTTAAATTACCTTACGCTGGTGGATGTAAACTAGGTAGAAGAACAGTTAATCCTCACTTATTTGCTTTAGAAGAATTGGGTGTTAATATTCAGACTAAAAATGAAACATACGCTATTTCCGTTAAGAAAAAAAGTACCGATAGAATAGTTTTGTATGAGAGAGGTGATACGGTTACTTCCAATATAATTATGGCTCTAGCTAGATTCCGTGGGCCTACCATAATTAATTTTGGTTCGGCAAATTATGCGATTCAAGACGTTTGTCTATACTTAGAAAAATTAGGTATTAAAATTGATGGAATTGGACAAACAACTCTAACGATTAAGGGCGTTGAAGGACCGATTAGAAAAAATATTAGCTTTTCTCCAAGCGAGGATCCAATAGAAGCTATGTTCTTCATTACAGCAGCAGTCTGTACTAATTCGACAATTACTATTAGAAGAGTACCTATAGATTTTGTTGCTATTGAACTTCTAAAACTTAAAAAAATGGGCCTAAAATTTAATATGTCAGAACGATATAAAGCAGACAATGGATTTACCGATTTGGTTGATTTAAAAATATATAAACATGATTATAGACTAGAGGCAGTAGAAGATAGCATTCATTCTCAACCATATCCTGGATTAAATGCCGATAATCTTCCCTATTTCGTTCCAATATCTGTTATTGCAAAAGGAAGAACCTTAATTCATGACTGGATGTATGACAATAGAGCAATTTATTATACAGAACTAACTAAAATTGGAGCTCAGATTGAACTTGCCGATCCACATCGAGTTTACATTAATGGGCCTTCGACCTTTAAACCAGCCGACGTGGTTTGTCCTCCTGCCCTTCGGCCTGCTTCATTACTACTTATTGGTATGTTAGCAGCTCATGGAATTAGTATCTTAAGAAACGTTTATACTATCAACAGAGGATATGAAGATTTAGCCGAGAGATTAAATAACTTAGGTGCTAAAATTACAGTTCTTCACGAAGTTTAATTTTTTGGTATAATATGCTCTTGAGCGGGTGTCGTATAACGGCTATTATCCCAGTTTTCCAAACTGGTGACGGGAGTTCGATTCTCCCCACCCGCACCATCTGAGATTTTTGAGCATTGTTTAACTCATTTTCATTGGTAATTAATCTGTATATTGGTGATATTTTGGTATGTAAACATTTTTCGGACGCTTGTATCAAACTAATCTTGACTTATTAGTCACTTTTTAGTAATATTAAAGTTATGAATAAGGATAACACAATTAGTCTACAGGAAGTAAGAAAAGACCCACTAGGTTTTTTAACCCAACTTAATAAAGGTAAAAAAATGACAGTTATTTATCACTCTAAACCTTTTGCAACTGTTATGAGTGCAGATAAAAAAGATACTAGTCAACTAAAAAGTACAAAACAGTTATTGCAATATGCTAAGCTTGCTCGTAATAGTGCAAAGCTAACATTAAATAATACTAAAACCTACAAAGAGCTCTACTATGAAGACAAGGCTAAAAAATATGGTATTTCTTGATGCTAATATACTATTAGAAATTATATTACGAGATAGAGCTAAGAAAGATCAAGTAGAAAATTACCTAACTTTAGTGAATGAGCCTACTGCTATTTCGATACTAAGTGTTCACCTGATAATGTATTTTGGTAGGAAAGAAAAAGCAGAAGACAAATTTCTTGAAGGAACTATCAGAGAAAACGAAATACTTACTCTTTTGCCGGAAGATTATGAATGGGCTTTAAAAAACGAAAAAAGAAAAGATTTTGAAGATGCTTTGCAAGTAGCAGTTGCTGTTAGAACGGGCTGCGAAAAGTTCATCACTATAGATGATAAGCTTGCCAAAGCGTATGCTGACTTTCCTATAACTATGATAACTATTTAATCTACAAAAATATGTTTTTACTATAGCCAATGTCTAAGATGTCACAAAAATAAAAAAATTCGGTAAAGGTAATAATAAAATCTGAATAGAAAATAACTGTTTAATATTTTAGCGTACATATACTGTGCTATACTTAACTACTTACTAAAATTACACCATTATTATTTGTTAATTCCAGCTCCAAGATTTTGCCAAAATATTCATCGAATCTATCTTGCCAACAGAACTGTGTGTAATAATAAATAGATTATTTCCCTGAATCCCTTTTTGATAAAGAATCGCCTCTTCACTAACAGACAAATTCTTGCTTTGATTATATGCCTGAACAAGATAAGCGAGTTGTCCATCGAATAAAGTTTGAGAAGCTGATACTATCTTAAATCCAGAAGATAAATGAGAAGTTAAATCGCTCTCCATAGCAGGTTTAAGGTTTAAATCAAAATTAGTACTATTTAAATTGGCTACATTTTCAGTTTCAGATC
>JAJZMH010000018.1 GCA_021850365.1 bacterium | reverse complement strand
AGTGTTATTTTATGAGTATCCTGAGAATAAATCAGTAATTATATTTTTAGCAGGTATATTGTTTGATTTAAGTTCTCTTCGGAGCTGTTCGACTAAGATATTAGGTCCAGATATATATATTAAACGTTGATCTAAATCTTCAACCGTCTTTTTTAAAATATTTACACTTAATCTTTGATTGATTATGTTCGGATTACCCGAATTACTGTTTGAGTCAGTTATAACAGAGTATATTTTTATCCCTAATTGTTGAGTTGCTTCTCTTAATATTTCTTTATAACAAATCTCATCTTCTTTTTTCACCGAATAAAATAAAATAATATCTCTTTTTTGATCTTTATCGATTAAATATTTAAGCATACTTCTAAATGGTGTAATTCCTATTCCTCCGGCTATAAAAACTAATTTAGTATCTTTATTCTTAGGCAAGACAAAATCCCCACCAAGATTACTGGCGAGTAATAATGAGTTTTTGTTTAAATTAATCATTGCTTCCTTAAAACTACTGCCATTGTTATTAAATTTAACCCCGATACGAATATCTTTTTCGGTAGGTGAAGATGATAGTGTAAAATATCTTCTATTTCCCCTTGAATCAGTATTAGAGTGCGGAATTGTCCATTCCATATATTGACCCGGCAAATAACTAAAGTTTTTAGTTGGATTAAAGACAAATTCTAATGAATCTTTATTTAATCTAATTTTTTCTTTGAGGAGAGGGAGTATGTTAACTTTTGGGTTTACTATAAAGGAGTAAATATTTCCTAGAACTAATGCAATTTCCGGAGTTGTATAAAAATTGAGTAGATGTACTTGGGGAGGAAGCAAAAATCCAACAATTCCTCCATATATGAGTTGATGTTTTTTGTTAACTGGAGAAGTTAGTGGTTCCGTTAGCATTACAAATCCTAAGAAAAAAACAGCCGAATCAAAAACCATATCATAAATGCTTGTTGAAACACTTATTTTAGAAATAAGAGCAAATAGGATAGTAGATAAGGAAGTCGTGACAAGATATGTTAAAAACATTTGGCTTCGTTTAATCTTACGAATAAGCAAATATCCACCAATAATAACAAGTGGAAGCATTGAACTTGTGCCTATCCACCAACTAGCCGTCTGATGTGGCCCAAATGCAGTTAGAACTACAGCAATGGCTGCTGGATTAAAGATATGTTTGTGTTTATAGGTCAATATATATTTAGAGGCCATTGCAAGTCCTGAAGCAGCTAACATGAATAAGATATTATATAGTCCTAAAGTAGGTGAAATTATTAAAGAAAGTATTAATCCAGTTATAATAGATGATTCAAAAGCTGTTGGCAGATCAAAAATAGAGGCTAAAATTAAATTAATAAACCAACAGGCAAAGACTGTAATCGAACTTGTTAGTATAATGGATAAAGGATTGTAGCTTATATCTCTAAAAAGAGCCAAAATTACCGCAAGACCGATAAGTGATAGCAGGTAATAAATTAATAATCGGTACATACTAAATCTATCCATAAATTGATCAATTTTGGTTATCATTGATTAACCTCGTATTTTCCAAGTCCAGATGTTAACGTTGATATCTTATTTTGATCTATCATATACCCTTCTAAACTTCTTTTACTTTCAATAAAATTAATTCCGTTTTTGCCCATAGCAAAAGCTGCAGTTGCGAATCGATCTGCCTCATAAACATTAGAAGCAATTACTGTTAGGCTAACTATCTCTTGAATAAGGTCATTAGTTTTAGGGCTGTAGATATGATCTCCTCTAATATATGATCCTGAAGTAGCAATGCCTTTGTTTCTAAGTTTAAAGTTTTTTACAATTGAATTAATTTCAAATGGATTGCGGATACCAACTAGCCAATACTTATACTTATTTTGTTTTGCTCCTCCCATAGCTTGTATATCTCCACTTCCATCAACAAAATAATTTTTATAACCAGCATTTTTAATTAATTTAGATCCTTGATAAATGGCATATCCTTTGACTATTCCGGAAGGATCTATATAACCGTTATGTTTTATGTCAAAAAACCCATTCGTTTCTTTCTTTGTTTTTTCTGCTAATGAAAAGATTTTGCGAACTTCTGCTGGCCAATACTTTTGTTTAAGACCATCATTAATTTTTGAGATAACACTACTTTTTTTATATGTTGAGAAAACACGGTCAATATTTTTGAGATAATTAAAAACATCATTAAATAGATGAGTATCATCACAATCCTCAATTTGAATTGTAATTGGCATACCCATCATTATTTTGGTCTTACGCATGAGCCTTAGATAATGCGTTTGTTAATGATTGAATGAATGCTTCAGCCGTAAATGTTGCCCCAGATATAATTTGAACATTAGCATTTTGAGATTGAATTGCTTCTTGTTTTAAGTAGGGCATAGCTTGTTGGTTAATATAAACTGAAGTTGAATGTGAATTAGGGTAACTAAGGAACTTAACATTAGATATCTTTCCATTAGTTATAACAGCTTGTACCTGAACTTGACCATAATATGCATCGGCTACTGATCCGGTATAAGCACCATCTTTATAGCTGGCATTACTGACACTATTTCCAGAAGTATTAGATCCGCTATTAGTGGTACTTGAACCACTTGTTGAAGAATTAGCTGTGCTTGAATTTGTAGGAGTTGAAGGAGATGACTGTTTTATTAAGGCTGTTGGTTTAGCCAATCTTGGCCTTTGATGTCTAATGCCTATAGAATAAATAAAAAAAACTATAAGCACCGCAATTAAAATAAAAAATCTCTTCATCTTAAAAATTACTGTACGTTTTTATTGGATGTTTTCTTTTTAAAATATAAATTAATAATATAATATGAACAAATAGCGCCAATAATTCCAAATAGCCATCCTGCACCTATATCAAGTGGAGAATGTACCCTGGCTAGCACTCTGGCAACTCCAATAATAATGCTAATTAAAACAAGTAAATAGGCAACCTTTTTATTAAAAATAAAAGTAACTGCAGTTAGTGTTCCACTAAGCAGAGCATGATCTGAAGGGAAACCATTATCTGGTGCATGAGGAATCAATGGCTTAATATGCTCAACAACAAAAGGTCTAGGATCATAATACAAAGCTCCACCGATAGTTCTTAAAGTAAAGGCAATAATTCCGGCAATGATTATTAATAAAGCGATCTTAATTCGGTCTTCTTTTTTAACCATCCACCACGCCAACACTTCAATTGCGATAACTACATATATTAGATATTCGGCTGATATTTTTATAATTTCATTCATTTTCTGCTACTAAGTATAACTAAATTGAATTAAATTTAAAATCCAATAAAAAAAAGTTTTAGTTTATTTTCAGTATCAATTTGATATACTTTAAAACATATGAAAATTATTGTCTTTGGAGGTGATGGATTCTGTGGCTGGCCAACATCACTGCATTTGTCTTCAGCAGGCCATCAGATTTTAATAGTAGATAACCTAAGTAGACGAAAAATTGATATTGATTTAGGGACAAACTCATTAACTCCAATTCAAAGCATGACTACTAGAATTGAAGCTTGGAAAAAAGTTACTGGAAATAAAATAGAATTTGAAAATATTAACATTGCCAAAGATTACGATAAATTAGTAAATATCTTCTTAAAATTTAAACCCGATGCAGTGGTCCATTTTGCAGAGCAAAGAGCAGCACCTTATTCAATGAAGAATTCTACAACAAAACGATATACCGTAGATAATAATATTAATGCAACTAATAATATCTTGTGTGCGATAGTAGAAAGTAAATTAGATATTCACTTAGTTCATTTAGGCACTATGGGAGTTTATGGCTATGGATGGATGGATGATAATCCTATTCCAGAAGGCTATGTGGAAGTTACGATTGATACTAAAAACGGAAAGCTCAAAAAAGAAATTCTTCATCCAGTTAATCCAGGATCAATTTACCATATGACTAAAACACTAGATCAATTAATGTTTGGTTATTATGCAAAAAACAATCTTATTCGAGTTACCGACTTACATCAAGGAGTAGTTTGGGGAACACAAACCGCCGAAACTAAACTTGACGTGAATCTAATTAATAGATTCGATTATGACGGGGATTACGGAACAGTTTTAAATAGATTCTTAATGCAGGCAGCTATTAATCATCCATTAACAATCTACGGTACGGGGGGACAAACAAGAGCATTTATTCATATTAGTGATACGGTTAAATGTATAAATATAGCTATTAATAATCCACCCAAAAAAGGTGATAGACCACTTATTTTTAACCAGGTAACAGAGACTAGAAGAGTTTCTGAGTTAGCTGCAATTATATCTAAAAAGACAGGCGCAAAAATTGAATATCTAAAAAATCCTAGAAAAGAAGCATCTGAAAACGAATTGGTTGTAGAAAATAAGAAATTCTTAAAGCTTGGGCTAAATCCTACTACACTAGATGAGGGTCTTTTGGACGAAGTAACCGAAATTGCTAAAAAATATGTTTCTCGAGTAGATAAGAGAACAATTTTGCCAAAAAGTAAGTGGTAATTAGTCTTTAACTTTAAGGTGATCTTTCTTAATTATTTCAAGACTGTCTTCTAGAATAATTCTATTAATCCTAA
>JAJZMH010000004.1 GCA_021850365.1 bacterium | reverse complement strand
ATCCGATATTTCAGGTTCTGGGACAGTTATCTTGGACTCGTTTTTAGCTTCTGAAGCTATATTCTTTTCTAGAACAATTTCAGCATCAATGCTTTTTTCGGTTTTGACCAATTCTACCTTAAAGCCCAATCCTTGAAGTTCCTTTACTAAAACGTTGAAACTTTCCGGTATTTTAGGACCAATAATCTCAATTTGTTTAATAATTGATTCATATGCCTTACTACGGCCGTAGACATCATCTGATTTAATAGTAAGCATTTCTTGTAAGGTACTGGCTGCTCCGTATGCTTCAAGTGCCCATACCTCCATTTCTCCAAATCTTTGACCACCATTTTGAGCCTTTCCACCCAATGGTTGTTGAGTAACCATAGTGTATGGACCCGTAGATCTAGCATGAATCTTATCTGTTACCATATGATTCAATTTAATAAAGTACATTGAGCCAACGGTAGTTAATTCATTAAATTTATCTCCGGTGCGTCCATCATAGAGCTGTACTTTACCGTTTTTTGGTAAATTACATTGTGCCAATAATTCTTCAATTTTTTCTCTTGAGACGCCATCGAAAGTTGGTGTTGCAACTTTAATACCTAAAGCTTTGGCTGCCATACCAAGATGTGTCTCAAATAATTGGCCAATATTCATTCTCGAAGGAACACCTAGAGGATTTAGGATTATATCAACAGGTGTACCGTCCTCCATAAATGGCATATCTTCTTCTGCCAATATTTTAGCAATAACACCCTTGTTACCGTGTCTTCCACCGAGCTTATCTCCAACAGAAATTTTACGCATTTGAGCAACAAAAACTTGTATTTGTTGTATTACACCGGCTTTTAGTTCGTGACCATCAGCACGATTAAAGATTTTAATTCCAACAACTTTACCATGCTTTCCATTAGTCATTCTTTCTGAAGTATCTCGAACATCTTTAGCTTTTTCACCAAAAATAGCTCTTAATAGCCTTTCTTCAGAAGATAATTCTTGTTCTCCTTTTGGAGTAATTTTACCAATTAAAATATCTCCTGGGTGAACTTCTGCACCAATTCTAACAATTCCATTTTCATCTAGATGCCTAAGGCTTTCTTCTGAGACATTAGGAATATCATTGGTTACAATCTCAGGACCAAGTTTTGTTTCTCTAACTTCAGTCATGTAATCTACAATGTGAATAGAAGTTAGAGTATCGTCTTCAACTAAACGTCTGCTAATAATTATGGCATCTTCAAAGTTATAACCTTTCCACGGCATAAATGCGACTAAGAGATCTTTTCCAAGTGCTAGTTCTCCTCCATCAATCGACATTCCTTCAATTAATGGATCATTTTTCTTTACCTTTTGGTCTTTTTCAACTACAACTTTTTGATTAATTGAACTTCCGGCATTACTTCTAACAAATCGAAGTGGATAATATTTTTTAGTTTCATTTTTATATTTAACTACTACTTCTTGAGCGGATGCAGATAAAACTAAACCATCAGATTCTGCAACAATTAATTGACCACTATTTAGGGCTACATCGCCTTCAATTCCAGTACCAACGATAGGTGAGCTAGGGTTAATTAATGGTACTGCTTGTCTCTGTTGATTGCTACCCATTAAGCTTCTATACACATCGTTATGTTCCATAAAAGGAATAAGACCGGCGGACGTACCAATAGCCTGATTTTTAGCCGAGTCCATATATGAAACATCGTTTGGATCTACCTCTCCAGACTGCAAATAATATCTTGCACTTACTCTTTCATTTAGGAAATAACCATCTTTATCTATTTTCTCGGTACTGTTTGCAATAATTGCAGATATTTCTTCATGAGCATCAAGATATACTATTTCATTAGATACTTTAGCTTTTACTGGCCAAGTTATCTGATCTTTAACTTGTTCCATCTTTTTAATATCTGCTTGTCCAATTTTTTGATCTTTTTTAAGAAAAACTTTTCCTTTGCTATCTTCATAATTTTTAGCAGCAATATGACCTGATGCATTTTTAGCAGTGACGCTATTAATAACTTTTAAGTAAGGCGTTTCAATAAAACCAAATTGATTGATTCTGGCATAATTTGCAAGGTTTAAAACTAATCCAATGTTGGCTCCTTCAGGAGTTTCTACAGAACAAATCCTACCGTAATGAGTTGGATGAGCATCTCTTACTTCAAGTCCGGCTCGATCTCTACTTAAACCACCTGGACCCATTGAACTAAGTCTTCTTTTATGAGCTAATTCACTAAGTGGATTCATTTGATCCATAAACTGAGATAGTTGTGAGCTAGCAAAAAATTCTCTTACTGAGGCTACTATAGGTCTGGCATTAATTAATTGATTTGGAGAAACATTTTCTATATCCGACATTGACATTCGGTCTTTAGTATTTCTCTCCATTCGTAATAGACCTATTCTGAATTGTCTTTGAACTAATTCTCCGACCATCTTAATTCTACGATTAGCCAAGCTATCGATGTCATCAGCAGGTTCTTGAGTGTTATTTAATCTAATTATTTCAGCTACAATAGCAAATAAATCACTGATCTTTAAAATTCTATTTTCTTTGTTATTTGGAATTGTTAGATCAAGCCTTCTATTTACTTTGTATCTTCCAACACTGGATAAATCAAACCTTTTAAAATTAAAAAATAAGTTCTCAACTAAATTTTTGGCATTATCTACAGTAGCTAAATCTCCGGGTCTTAATCTTCTATATGTTTCAATCAATGCTTCACTTTGACTTTTTGAAGTATCTTTATCTAGAGTTGCTTCAACATAATCGATAGTTCCACTATTCACATGTTTTAATTGATCTTTTATCTGGCTTTCAGTTACACCTAAGGCTTTAAATAATGTTGTTACAGGCATCTTTCTTTTACGATCAATTTTAACGAAAATAGCGTTATTTGATGCTGTCTCAAACTCTAACCAAGCTCCTCTTCCAGGAATAACTTTTGCTCCGTAATAATTTTTTCCGTTACTTTGTTCACTAATAAAAAAAACGCCAGCTGATCTGATAAGCTGGCTAACAACTACCCTTTCGGCACCGTTAATAATAAAAGTACCCCTAGAAGTCATCCAAGGATAATTACCTAGATAAATTTCTTGTTCTTTTACTTCACCAGTTATCTTATTTATTAACTCCACATTAGCTAATAAAGGAACTTCATAACTTATATTATTTATTCTTGATTCATTTTCATCATATTTTGGTTCACCAAATTTATAATCTTTAAAATTAAGGGACAACTTAGATCCAGTATAGTCGTCTATTGGATTAATCTCGTCTAAAATTTCCTTTAATCCTTCATCAACAAACCTTTTAAATGAATTATTTTGATGATCGACTAAGTTAGGTAAATTAATGATCTTATTTTTTTCTGTAAAATATATTCTTTTTTGTGTTTTTTCTTCTTTTAAATTGCTTTTTGGCATATTTAAATTAACCCCTTTTTATGGCGCTTAAATTATAATCCGGCCGGACTTATATTTTTAATAATAGCTTTGACCCTTTAAATTGATAAATTCAGTGAAGAAACTAAGAACGCTTTTTAGTTAACTAACAGCAAAGAGCACTTACACTACTTCTTGATAATATAGTGTGCTATTTTTATATATTAAAGTCAATAGTTTTTATTTATTTTGAATAATTTTATCTACTATTCCGTATTCTTTAGCCTCAACTGCACTAAGCCACTTGTCTCTTTCCATGTCTTCATGGATTTTTTTAACAGGATTAGATGTATTTTTAGCCATAATAGTCTCAAGAAGTGTTTTAATTCTGATAAGTTCTTTTAGTTCGATTTCTTGGTCTGTAACTTTTCCATTAGAGCCTGATGAGGGTTGATGGATCATGACGGTTGAATTGGGTAATATTAAACGTTTACCTTTAGTACCTGAGCTTAGCAAAAATGCTGCACCAGATGCTTGAATTCCTATACCAACCGTTTGAATATCATTTGAGACATATTGCATAGTGTCATAGATTGCTAAAGCATCATACACGCTACCGCCGGGGCTATTAATATAAAACTTAATATCTTCTTTAGGATCTTCGGCATTTAAAAATAACAACTGCGCAATGATAATATTGGCACTATCTTGATTTACTATAGTACTTAGAAATATTATTCTATCTTTAAGAAGTCTTGAATAAATATCATAGGCTCGCTCAAAACGACCTTCTGATTCTACTACAGTCGGTACTAGTATCTGATCTTTAATACTCATAGAAGTAAATGTACTATACTTAGCACTCTAATGTCAAGAGTGCTAGTCTAGTTAGTATTAAAATAAGCTTGGTTGCTTTATGTCATAATCATTATCTGAAGGTAAAATATCCTGGTTTTTTTCATTACCTTCATCTTCAAAATCAGTTTCTATGCAGTCTTTAATAATACCTTTAACAGCAAAACCAGGCAATTGATCTATTTCAAAATTTTCTAATTTTTCCATTTTTATCTCCCTTTTATACAAGAATAACTACTTTATATAAAAAGGTCAATTTAATTTATAACTACTGGGATATTTTTGATTTAATTAAGGATAAAGTTTTTTCAGTTAATAGTTGTATTTCTACGTCTCTTTTAAATTGTTGGGAATCCATTTGTTCTTGACTTTGCGGATCTTTATATCTGTTTTTATAAAATTCAACTCTTTGCTTTATTTCATTTTCATCTAAGCTTATATTCTCATTTTTGGCAATTTCACTTAAAGCTAAACCACTTTTAATTCTTTTAGTTGCTAATTCCTTAACGTTATCTTGATATTTTTGTTCACTTAAATTAAGA
>JAJZMH010000010.1 GCA_021850365.1 bacterium | reverse complement strand
GTAGATTCCTATGCCTTACTCAGCCGTCCGCCGCTCGTGTACCTCAAAAGAGGCCTTACCGCTCGACTTGCATGTATTAGGCACGCCGCCAGCGTTCATCCTGAGCCAGGATCAAACTCTCAAAAAAATTTGTCTAAACAATTCAAAATGAACTGACGTTGATTTGCACTACACAGACTATTAAATTACATCCTCAATAGGACACTATTCGACCTCTAAAGACCTATGTATTCTATCCTAAACTATAATAAGCTGTCAATACAGATTAATAAATTTTAAAAATTAATTTTGTTGTTGAGTTGATTCTTCTTCTACTATTTTATCAACCAAAGCTAAAGATACCACTTCGTCATTATCATTAAGTCTCATAATTCTTACACCTTGAGTTGCCCTACTTAAGGAGGGTATATCTTTTATTCCAAGTCTAATTGTTTGACCCAACTTACTAATAATAATTACCTCTTGAGTATTATATTCACCCAATGTTTTTACACCAATTAAATCTCCGGTTTTATTATTAACTATCGCAGATCTAATACCAACTCCACCTCTTGCGTGAGCAATAAATTGATTTATTTTAGTTCGTTTGCCATAACCATGTTTGCTTATTACGAATATTGATGAATCCTCTTTTACCACATCCATACCAATTACGCGATCATCAGCCCGTAACCTAATACCTCTTACTCCACGACTAACACGACCCATTGGTCGAACGTTGGACTCATGGAATCTAATGGCTTGTCCTTTAGAGGTTGAAATTAGTATTTCATTTTTACCATTTGTTTGCCTAATCCATTTCAATTCATCTCCAGCATCTAAATTAATAGCGTTTAATCCAGAATTTCTAACATTTTTATATTGCTCAAACGGGGTTTTTTTAATAACTCCTCTAATAGTACACATTATCAGGTTATTTGATTCATCATCTTTTTTATTAATATTAATTACGGAACTTACTACTTCTTCTGGCTGAAGTTGTAATAAATTAACCAAAGCTATTCCTTTGGCACTAAGTGAAGTTGAGGGTATTTCATATGCCTTTATTCTAAAAACTCTACCTTTATTCGTAAAGAACAATAAATAATCGTGTGTAGAAGCATTAAGAACGTTTTCAATAACATCTTCATCTCGAGTAATCATTCCTCTTTTACCCTTACCACCCCTACCTTGTTTTCTGTATTCAGATATAGAACTTCTTTTAATATAATTAGCGGTGGTTAATGTTATAACAACTTGTTCATCTGCTATAAGATCTTCATCGCTAAGTTTATTAAGTTCAGAGTTGATAATTTTTGTTTTACGATCATCACCAAAATTGCTTTTTAACTCAACCATTTCTTCCTTAATAATTTTCAATATTTCCTTCTCATCAGCAAGTATAGCTTCCAATTCTTTTATAAGTTTTAATAATTGACTTAATTCATCTTCAATTTCTTTTCTATCGAGTCCTGTCAGCCTTCGAAGCTGCATAGCTAAAATAGCACGTCCTTGAATATCAGTCAGTTTAAATTTTTTAATTAAATTACTTAATGCCGTATCATAATCAGGCGATTTTTTAATCGTTGTAATTACTTCATCGATATTATCCAACGCAATCTTAAGACCCTCTAGAATATGTGCTCTATTTTGTGCTTTTTTAAGTTCAAATTCAGTTCTCCTACGAACTACACTCTGTCGATGTTTTATATGTTCTTTTATAATATCTTGTAGTCCCAATACTTTGGGTTGTATACCATCTATTAGTGCTAGCATATTAAAATGAAATGTAGTTTGTAATGGCGTTAATTTATAAAGTTGATTTAATAATTTATTTGGATAAGCATCTTTTTTTAGATCAATAACAATCTTAACTTCACCCCTGGAACTTTCATCACGAATATCTTTAATTCCAACTATTTTTTTATCTTTAACTAGATCAGCAATTTTAATGATAAGGGTTTCTTTGTTTACCGAGAATGGAATTTCGCTAATAATAATCCTTTTCTTACCATTATCTTTTTCGTGAATTTCAGCAATTCCACGATTTACTATTCCGCCCCTACCGGTCGCATAGGCAATTCTAATAGATTCCTTGCCATATATTATTCCACCAGTCGGAAAATCTGGACCTTTAACGAAATTTAATAAATCATCTAAAGACGCATCTGGGTTATCAATTTGGTAAATTGTTGCATCGACTAATTCAGAAAGATTATGGGGAGGTATATTGGTGGCCATACCTACCGCAATGCCTAATTGTCCATTCAATAACAAATTAGGAAGCTTTGCGGGTAGCACTTCGGGCTCTTTTGATCTACCATCATAATTATCTTTGAAATCAACAGTCTCTTTATCTATATCAATAAGTAATTCTTCAGCAACTTTTTGCATTTTTGCTTCCGTATATCGCATAGCAGCCGGAGGATCACCGTCCATAGAACCAAAATTACCTTGCCCATTAATTAATGGATATCTCATGTTCCAAGGTTGAGCCATTCTAACCATTGCATCATATATAGCCGCATCTCCGTGTGGATGATAATTACCCATAACTGAACCAACAACGTTAGCACTTTTACGATGTCTTGCAGTTGACCTAAGACCCTCTTGATTCATAGCAAATAGTATTCTTCGGTGAACCGGCTTAAGTCCGTCTCTAACATCTGGTAAAGCACGGGAAATAATCACACTCATTGAATATCTCAAATAATTATCTTCCATGATGTTTTCAATCGGTCGAATTTCTAACTTATCCATATAATCTTCAGAGGAATTCTGAACTAACATTTCATCTTCCATAGGTAGCTGACTATCATCCTTCATATTAAATATCCAAGTCCTTTACAAATCTTGCGTGAGTTTGAATAAAGCTTTTCCTTAGTTCTACTTCAACACCCATTAATTTATTGAATACTGCGTCTGCTTTTTCGGCATCCTCAATATTAACTTTAATTAAGACTCTTTTGCTTGGATTCATGGTAGTATCATATAACTGTTCTCCATCCATTTCTCCAAGTCCCTTATATCTTTTCTGCTCAATAAAACCTGCGCTTTTATATCTTTCTTCATTCACTGTTGTTATTAACTCATTTTGTTTACGACTTTTTATAAATTCATTAATAATTTTCTCAAGATCTTCTTCGTTATATACAAAAATACTCTCTTTTTTACCTTGCCGAACTAATTCGAAAAGAGGTGGTTTAGCTATATATAAATGTCCATTTTGAATAACTTCTGGCATATATCTAAAAAAGAAGGTCATTAATAAAGTAGCTATGTGGCTTCCATCAACATCAGCATCGGTCATTATAATAATTTTGTGATATCTAAGTGCTTTAATATCAAAAGATTCTTGTATACCAACACCCAAAGCTTTAATCAAACTAACAATTTCATTATTCGCTAACATTTTATCAAGTCTAGCTCTTTCTACGTTCAATACTTTACCCCTCAATGGTAAAATAGCTTGGCTTTTGCTATCCCTTCCTGTTTTTGCAGAACCACCTGCAGAATCACCCTCTACTAAAAATATCTCGGAATCTTTAGGGTCTTTATTGGAACAATCAGCTAATTTACCTGGCATCGAAGCACCATCAAGTATACCTTTTCTTAAAATATTATCCCTAGCAGCTCTAGCTGCTTTTCTTGCTCTTGCAGCCAAAAGAGCCTTACCAACAATTTTCTTAGCTACCGAAGGATGTTCTTCAAGGTAATAATTAAAATATTCACCCATTACTTGCTCAACATATCCTCTGACCTCTGGATTACCTAATTTATTCTTTGTTTGACCTTCAAATTGCGGATCTGGTAATTTAACTAAAATTATTGCCGTAAGTCCTTCTCTTGTGTCTTCTCCAGATAAATTTTCTTCTTTTTCTTTTAATAAACCTTGTTTTCTAGCGTAATCATTTATAACACGAGTTAAAGAGGCCCTAAACCCAGTTAAATGTGTTCCTCCGTCTGGATTCAAAACATTATTAGCAAACACTTTTAGGGTTTCATTATATGAATCTGTATATTGTATTGCAATTTCTATTTGACTTTCGGATACTACCTTATCGACGTAGAATATATCTTCATCAACGACTTCTTTACCCAAATTTAAATGCTTTACGTAACTCTTTATACCTCCATCAAAATAAAAACTATAACTTTTTTTATTTTTATAATCTTCTATAGACGTTTTTATACCTTTAGTTAAATAAGCAGCATGGCGTAGTCTATCTAAAATAGACTCATAATTAAACTGAATGCTTTGAAAAATAGTATCATCTGGATAAAATGTTATCTCCGTTCCGGTTTGATCAGTTTTTCCAATAATTTTTAAGTCACTTTTTGGAGCACCTTTTTCATAAAATTGCTGATAAATATTTCCATCTCTATAAACTTTAATTTCAAGTTTATTACTAAGTGCATTAACTACGCTACTCCCTACACCATGCAATCCTCCAGAAACTTTATATCCACTATCTCCAAATTTACCTCCAGCATGCAGTACCGTTAATACCGTTTCTACGGTACTTATTTTCGTTTTTGGATGAATTTCTGTTGGTATACCTCGACCATCATCTTTAACACTTACTCCTCCATCTTCTAATAACTTTACTTCAATATGTTTGGCATAACCAGCTAATGCTTCATCGATACTATTATCTATAAGCTCCCACACTAAATGATGTAGGCCTTCAAGTCCAGTACCGCCTATGTACATTCCCGGTCTTTTTCTAACAGGCTCTAATCCTTCTAAAACTGTAATCTGATTAGCGGTATATTCGTTATTTTCTTTTTTTAAACTCAAAACAATTCCCTCAATTATTTATTTCCCACACATTTCAATATATTATACTCAATAAATCCAAGATAATCAATTAGTTTAAGACATAAGCACAAAATACCACTCGCGACTATTGACTTTACGAATCGTAGTTATATAATTTTAAACAGTAAGCATTAGAAATAAAAAATAATACTAAATAAAAATGTTTGAAAAATTAATATCGAATATACCATACAATCCAAGCTTAGTAGAAAATCTGGTATTTTATACAAAAAGAATAAAATCTGAAAAAAGTATACGTAAAATAGGATTTATATTTATAGTTTTAGGTTTTTTGATCCAATTTTTAATTATTTATTCACCACCAACCCCTACCTTAGCTGATTCTCCTAATGATTTAGTGAATGGGGGTTTCAATTCTGCAACTTCAGCAGCAGCTGACTGTAACAGTAATGTTGGAGGATATCAAGTGATACTTGCTAACTATGGAATCAATTGTAGTATGGTTGCCAACGCTCCAACTGTAAATCTAAATTCAGATTCCTACGATAAACAATTATGGTCAATGGGTAGACTTTCATATCCATCTATTCAAGGAAATGAACCAATTAATATTAATGGTACTACATTTTATATTAGATATCTTTGGGGATGGGATACTGGAGCCAATGTGACTACTGGATCATATTATCATGCACTAGAAATTAATGTAGGCAGCAAAACTTATTTTCTGCTTTATGCCTGTGGTAACCTAGTTTCTATTGGTCCACCAGTTGCAATAGTAACACCACCTCCAACTACAACACAATGCCCTAGTGGTACAACGGGAACTTATCCGAATTGTAATACAACGCAATGCCCTAGTGGTACAACGGGAACTTATCCGAATTGTAATACAACGCAATGCCCTAGTGGTACAACGGGAACTTATCCGAATTGCATAACTCCTGCACCTTGCGAAAGTCAGATTAGTACAGAAAACCCCTATGCATGTTTGGTTAATACTAAATCTGCAATTAATCTAACGGAAGACAATATAGATGCAAACAATACAACAGCCCAAGCTGGGGATATTATTCAGTACACTTTATCTGCAAAAAACGTCGGAAATCAAATGGTCGCCAATTATGTTTTTTCAGATAATTTAAGTTACGTATTAGATTATTCCACAATAAATAATATTTCTAACAATGGTCAATTAAATTCACAAAACAACACTATTTCGTGGCCTGCAATTAATATTGATCCTGGCCAAACCCATAAAGAAACATTTTCCGTAAAGATCGACAACCCTATTCCTCAAACTCCCGCCTCAACATCTGATCCGAATTATTATAATCTAACGATGGAAAATACTTTCGGTAATAATATTTTAATCAAACTGCCTGCTAGTCCTCAAAAAATAATTGAAAACGTTACTGCCCCAACAGCTTTACCAAATACAGGTCCAGGAACAGACATATTTATATCAAGTATATTTGTAATTATTGCCGGATTCTTCTTTTATAGAAATAGATTACTGGTTAAAGAATCTGAGATTATTATTAAAGAAACTACAGGAATATAATTATGTCAGAAAAACTAAATAAACCTCAAGATAATTATGAAAATAAAGAATTTGCTAATGAATCTCTCCTGGGAGAAGAGAAACATCATCGACTACAGCAAGAAATTGATACTACTGAAATAGAGTCTACTAAGGAGGAGCTATTTAAAAACGCTAAATCGGAAATTGAAAAGAATACCATAGAAAAGAACGAAACTTTAAATAAAATTTCGAAACTTGAAAAAGATAATTCAACTGATAATCAAAAAGGATTAAATTTTACTATCTCAAAAGATACAAGAAAGATTGGATTAAATAAAGAGTTAAAACATGTTAGATCAAAACTTAACACCATCGATAAAACAGGTAGTAAAGTAATTCACAATGATATAGTTCAAAAAATAAGTGAACCTATCGCAAGAACGGTTGCTAGACCAATACCTCTACTTTTATCTGGGGTACTAGGTTTTGTGGGGACTATTTTGTATTATATTTTTACTAAATATTTTGGAGTAGAATATAATTTTATCGTCTATCTCCTATTTTTTGTTGTTGGGTTTTTATCTGGCATCTTAATCGATATAATAGCTAAATTAATACGAAAAACATCTTAAGTTTACTTTCTTCACCGATAACATAGATGTATTTAGTTACGGCTTATTTGAATTGTATGGCCTTCTTGGATATGACCACTTGAGTTATTGGAAACCACTGTTTTATTATTAGATTCTGAATTATTTTTATCCTCATTTTTAATACTCATTTCAGCTCCATTAACTGTTTCATCAGTGGGTGGAGTTGTGTGAATATTTTGTTGAGTGTCTCTAGTTGAATTCAAAGATACTGGAGCCGTTAAATTAGATTTGTCACCAATAATTGCTTTCTTCTTCTCCCTATCTTTTAAAAAACTATCTATAAAACTATCAGTATCCTGAGAATCAAGCTTTTTTGGAGGTGGTGTATTACTTTGTAGAGGTTTAGTTCTTGATTGAGAATCAAATAGATCATTAACTCTACTATTATTTAGATCTGGTGGCATGGTTGGTTTAGTTGTTAATCTATCAAATATCTCTTTTTCCACAACATTTCTAGGTCTTCCAAATTTTGCAGCAGATAATTGCTTCAGTGCATCTGCCAATTTTTTATTCGGGCTTCCTAATTGTGGCAATGTAGCCATAGAAAAAGGCTGTGTAGGTACTCCTCCAATTAAGGTTCTTACTATAGTATTGTAGTTTGGAATTCGTAACAAATCCTCTGCTTCAAATATCGGGGAAAAATATTTGCCTATAGTTTCAACATCTGTCTGACCAATTCTAAATGATACTATTGTTCCTATGTTCCCAAAAACAGCATCTCTTATTTCACTTGATAACTGAGTGGTAAATTGATTAGCAACTATTAGATTTAACCTAAATTTTCGAGCTTCAGACATAATTGTTGCTAAACTGTCTGTTGAAAAATTCTGGAACTCATCAACATATAAAGCAAAATCTTGTCTTTGATCTTCTGGAACATTCACTCTACTCATAGCTGCAGCCTGAAACTTCATGACAAATATCATACCTAGTAATTTCGAATTTAATTCACCTACCCCACCTTTACTTAAATTAACAAGTAAAATCTTCTTATTATCCATAACGTCTCTCAAATTGAAGGCACTTTTCACTTGCCCGATGACGTTCCTCATCATATCATTGCTCTGAAAGGCTCCAAATTTACTTACAAACCAACTTACAACTTCTCCGAAATCATTAGATCTTTGACTTTGGGGCATTTCCTTCCTCCAAAAATCAAGAACCGCTGGATCTTGGACATATCTAAGTTTTTGTTCAACAAAAACTGGATCTCTAAATAATTTAGGTATATCAATGAAAGTACCTCCTTCAGGATCTGCCATTATTGTTAATGCGGCCATTCTGAACAGATGTTCATATCTCGGTCCTATAATTCCTTGATGCTCTGGATCATATAGCTTATAAAGCATATTCAATGACTCTTGAATAATAAAATCCTTCTGATCAGGATTGGTAAATTCAAAAAAATTTAACCCGATTGGGTATTCTAAATCTGAAGGGCAAAAATAAATTAAATCTTCGGAACGTTCTTTCGGGACCATAGCCAATAAATCTTCCACTGTATCTCCGTGAGGATCTACAAAAGCGAATCCATGTCCATTGATCATATCTTGTAATGCTAAATTTTCAAGAAATATAGACTTACCTGTACCAGTTTGTCCAACCGCATATATATGTCGTCTACGATCATTTAATGCTAATCTAATGGGTTTTTTATTGCCTCTAAAGATATTATATCCAAGCAATAAACCATTTTCCGGTATATTTCTAGGCCCATCAACCTGTTTTGATGCTTGTTTAACTACCTGAGTAGTTGGAATATTACTCTGATCTGGAAAATGAAATATACTTGATAATTCTATAGAATTTAAAATCATTGTCTTATTATATTGAGGAAAAAATCTTAAAATATACGATGTTGTAAATTTTTCTATATCTTTTGCCGGAATAAACTTAAAACCATTTTTCCCTGGGGAATCAAATAAAGAAAAGCTAGCAACTACCTGATTTAAAATTGATTGTGCTTTCTGAATATTTGCTCCAGATACAATAAGACGTATTACAACGTCAAAAGCTGCATAACGCGTTTTTTCGTCAATAGAATCTAAATTAGAATTCTCTAAATTAGATAATTCAGTCGGTTTTGGAGGATTATCGTTCTTATCATGCTCAGGGGGATGAAAAATAGCTACCCCAAAGCTTTTCAAATAATATAACACTGCTTCGACACCTTTGTGGCTTTTCTGACCTTTACGTTTTTTGGAAGAATAAGCTATAGCTTCTTTTATCCACTTAGGATCAGCTGGACGTAACAATATCTGAATAGCTGCTCCATCTTCTTTTGATAATGTGGTAAACGAATTTAATATAGATTGCATAGCATCTCTTTTTAATTCTTGATACGTAGCAATTGGCTTCCCATAAAATTCTTTTAAAACAAATTCACCTCCTAGAATTCCAGATATTTTACTATCTTTGTTGAAAATATTGTGTTCAGCTGTCTCTTCGATAACCGCTGTTGGGTACGAAGTTATTAGTGCTTGTTTTACAACATCAATTAAACTAATTGGAACAGCAGTATAGTAATAAATAAATCCGTCAACAGCTATAATTTCTAAGCTGATGTGTTTTTGACCATAAAACTTTTTGTTAAACCCTTTTTCTATAGTACTTGAAAGTATGTTATATATTAATTGTGCACGACTTATTGATTCTTCGTTTACATCTCTTACATCTCTTCCGTTTTTATTTTCAATATCATCACTTTGTGGAGGTAAATGAATTAATAATGGAATAATTTTAAGTCCTCTTTCGTAATCTTTCTGTGCTCTAAATATTTTCTTAACATGAAAATAAATCATAGGTATAATTAACAAAATAATTAATACGCCTACTATTAAAAACTCAAAAATTCCGCTCATAATACATTAATTATCATATTTTAAATCTTTATTATATCTTTTCTTTAAATAAACTGACTTGAGTTCATTTAACTTTTTGGTTTGAATATATGGATCTCCTTCTGTTTTATTGATAATTTCTTTGGCTTTTTCTACCCATTCTTTTTCTATAAGATCCGAATCATTTGCTAAAAGATCATTATTATTTAAAGTACCACTAGATGGGATACTAGAATTATCAGTAGTATGATTAATGCTTTCTCCTGATAATGTATCTATAGACTTTATGTTTATTTCCGGAAGAGAATTTTGAGATGAACCGGATGTAGATATATTTTGTATATCTGTATTGTTGTTAGAATCTTGTCCTGATGATGAATTATTGCCTTGAGGATTCATGGAATATATTATATATCTTTTTAGATATTTTAAACAATTACTGTTTAGTTCTATTTATAGATACATACACTAGCAAAAAAACACCGAACAATATTAATAGCAAGAAGTTAATCCAAGTCAACTGTCCCACCGAATTTAATGCCAAAAACACTATAATTAATACCGATACAAATGTTGCTATAAATCTCTCTTTTACCATATCCAAATGAATATATTTTAAATGTTTTAGATAATATAGTCCTAGATAGATCACTAAATAAAATGTAGTAAATATCAATAGATAAAATACTAGTATCAATAATTGATTAATCTTATTAGGATTTAGATAAATCAAAAAGGAATAGTCAATTCCAATACAAATGATTAGCAATAAAATTTTAAAAATAGGTTTTATATTTATTATTTTCATAGCATTTAAAATAAAAACTGTCCTACATTTAGTATAGGACAGTTCTTAAGATTCTTGGAGTCGAAGTGTTAAATCCGCTCATTTAAAAAACTATGTTAGCGCTTAGCTACTTCGACATTAACTGACCACTCGATTATCCTTTAGGGCTAATCAAGTGAAATTGTCCGGTAATTTATTTTTTTATTTTTTGACTACCTAGGAAATATTCTATCAAATTTATTATTAATTGTCAATGCTTATGTTAAAAATTTGATAATACGATCCTCTGCTTTTATAGGTTTTCAAAAATTAATTGTAATTATTTAGTTCAAAGTTATACACAATTTTAATTATTTAAGCATTAAAGTTATTGACGTTATTTTGTCTTTAATTTATGATTAAAACAGCACTGAATAAAAAAAGTGCTCAAAAACAAAAAGTCTTAGGAAAACAACGGCTTCTCGTAGGCCGTTGTTTCAAATAAAAATCCAAGACTAAAATATAAACAAAAGCCAAAAACTTAACTGCTCCGAAATGTTCGATCGGAGCAGTTTTTTATTACCACCAAATGAATTGTTGATTTTTTCAGTATATCTGTTAATATTATTCCTAGTAATAATAAATAATATAAGGAGAATTAACTTATAACTACACCCACTCGCTTAAACAGTGAAATTAAGTCTGAAACCGTTAGAGTTATTGATGAAAATGGTATTCAATTGGGAATAATGTCATTAGCAGATGCGCTAAAAACTGCGGAAGACAAGAATTTAGACTTAATAGAAGTTTCATCGAACGTAAACCCTCCAATAGTAAAAATTAACGATTGGGGGAAATATAATTACCAGAAGATAAAACAACTTAAAAAGAATCGTAAAAATTCCAAAAACACTGAATTAAAGCAGATAAGGTTAGGATTAAAAATTGGGGATCATGATTTACAAATTAAGATAAATAAAGTAATTAAATTTATTGAAAATAATCATAAAGTTAAATTTATAATAATTTATAAAGGACGTGAGCAGGCACACAAAGAAATGGGCTTCAAGCTCGCAGAAAAAATTATCGAAATATTTGGAGATAAGATTGCAATAGATCAGAAACCAATCCTAGCAGGAAGACAATTGAGTTTTGTTATAAGGAAAGGAAATTAATATGCCAAAGTTAAAAACTCATAGTGGAACTAAAGATCGAGTTAAGATTTCTAAAAATGGTAAAATTAGAACTCTTAGACCAAATATGAGTCACTTTTTATCTAAAAAAACTAAATCTAGGAAAAGAAGTCTCCGTGGACTCATTACTAGGCATGGTAGAACTGCAAAAAACATTAAGTTAAATTTAGGAAAATAGGATTATAGGAGAAATAAATGAGAATTAAAAGAGGTGTTGTTAGTCATCAAAAACATAAAAAAATTAGGAAATTAACCAAGGGTTATAGCCATCCTAATAGAGTGAGCATTAAAAGAGGGAAACAGACTGTCGTTAAGGCGCTTCAATATTCTACCCGAGATAGAAAAAACAAGAAAAGAACCTTAAGGCAATTATGGAACACAAGAATAAATATTGCCAGTCGCATTAATGGCATTAAATATAGCCAATTAATAAATAGCTTGAAGCAAAATAATATAATCTTGGATAGAAAAATATTATCTGAACTTGCTACAAACGAACCAAAAGTTTTTTCTGCAGTTGTTAAAAAAATAGTCAAAAAATAACAGAATACCTATAAGCCGGGTTCTGTATCCTAATCTTTTTACAGATAAGGACATTGGTCATCTATCTAGGTCTGTAATTGCTTACAAACTCAAGCGGATTAAACGATGAATAATAAAGCGGGAAACTTCTTTTATAAATAAAAATTCATCTTCCTTGCAACGGATAGGGTTTACCTCCTACAAATGTCACCATAAGTAGCTGTAGTCTCTTAAACCACTCTTTTCACCCTTACCAATTAATGGCGGTATAGTTTCTGTGGCACTTTCCCTAGGTTCACACCTGGTCGTCGTTAACGACTATCCTTCCCTGTGTTGCCCGGACTTTCCTTATATTTTAATATACGACCAATCGGTATTCTGTTAGAACAATATTCTATCATAAAAACTAACTATTAGATAGTTCATTATCAAGAGCTTTATTAACTTCTGCGTCAGCTAATTTATTCATTTCTCTGGGGATATGCTGAAATTTAACTTTTTTAAATTTAGAGACTATTTTTTTGATGTTATCGTGAATTGGCCACAAATCTTTATTTCTAATCTTAAAAATCCCCTTCATCTGATTAATAACAAGTAAACTATCCATATACACATCTATATTTATAGCTCCTAATCTTAAACAGCTTTCAAGTCCAAGTTTTAGTGCTGTATATTCAGCTTGATTATTTGTCGTAACCCCTAAATAAACACCCTTCTGTTCGATTATATTATCTTCCTCGTCAAATATAACAAACCCACTTGACGAAGGTCCAGGATTACCCCTTGATCCGCCGTCAGCATATAATTTTAAATATTTAACCTTAAAATCTATTTTGCTGTTTGGATTAATTAAGTTATTGTTATTCTCATTAGACAAGCTTGTGTTTGATATACTGTCAAGTTCTTCCACTATATTTTTAGTTAACAAGCTATTATCTATTTTACCGTTGTTTGTCATCCAAATCTGCACGACTTTATATTCTATTTCAACTCTGAAATAAAAATTATATTTTTCAGCTATTTTTAGACATTCATTAATAAAACCTCTAGTTTCATCAAAATTATCAAAAACATACTGCTTAAAAAGGCCATGTTTAGTATCCTGCCACATACATATAATCTTAACACAAACTTATAGATATATGGTCCAATTGACTAAAATAAATTAAAATATATTTTGGAATAAGATTTATTTTACGGAGTGTGGCGCAGTTGGCTAGCGCGTACGGCTGGGGGCCGTGAGGTCGCAGGTTCAAGTCCTGTCACTCCGACCATAATTTATCTTGATTAATTTGTGTTAGCCCAATTTTGCCCAATAATCACAACAAAGTTTGAACTATATCCAGAAGCACTAGATAATTCAGGAGAAGAAGATGTGGAACTAGAATTAACATTAAATAATTTTTCTAAATAACTATTTGAATAAGTGTCTTTATTCGGAACATTATCTAGAATAGCGTTCTGATTATAATAAGTTCCTGCATTACCTATATATGTAACATTAAATCCTGCATTACTTAATTTAGTAGCTTCTAATTTTGCAATGTTAGATATATTGCTGGCATTTAGAACAGTAACACTTGCTCCCTCTTGGACAACTGGATTTGAGGATGTAATTTGTTGATAATAGTGTTGAATTTGCCCAAAGTTATCAAAACCCGCTACAGGGATTAATGCATCTTGACCATTGGATGTCACGTAAGTAGTTAATAGGGCATTAGATCCAGAATAAGTTAACCCATATGAACCAATGTTATTTAAATTAACTTTTTTAGCATATGAAGCAAGTTTTATGGCATCCTGAAGAGATAAATCAGTTTGTACGTTTGTTCCTAAAGCAGAAAATAAATTAGTAATTTTTATTGGATTCGATAATACTCCAACGCTTAAAGCTTTTTGTTCAAGTGCAATTAGCATCTGTCTCTGGTGTTGTGTACGATTTATATCACTTAAAGGAAAACCATAAGCATAATATGAATCACCTCGAGCTAAAGCTAACGCTAGTGCCTGTAATCCATCTAAATGGACTTCACCATTAGGAAGCTTTAAGGGACCTCCATGTGCTTTATCGACATTTGGATCATAAAGTCCCCTAGGATCGGGGCTTTGAATATCAACAGTTATCCCACCTACTGCATTAACCGCATCCTCAAACGCCGTATAATCTATTAAGGCATAATAATCTATGGGAATACCAAAATCTTCTTCTAAGAGTTGTTGAAGTTGCCCCATTCCACCTTTAAAATATCCACTCTGATTAAAATTGGAGTTTGTATTTGCGGCATTTATTTTATTATGTCCCATTCCGGGAATATTCAACCATATATCTCGGGGAATACTATATGTAAAAGCAGTATTATTTTTAATATCTAAACTAACAACCATTATTGAATCTGTTAATGGACCTTCATCACTTGATGTACCCTGATATCCTGCTAATAAGATGTTGATTCTTCCCTGATTTTGGCCCTTTAATGTTACGTTAGAAAATAGTCCACTAATATCACTAAATAAATTACCATGAAAAACCTTATCAATACTCCCTATAATTCTAGCTCCAAAATATCCACCAACACCAATAATTAAGATAATAATTATTAAGATTGTAATAAGTATCTTCTTTTTCTTAGATTTTTTAGGTTTAGATAAATTTTTTTTAAATTGATTATTGAATCCCTGAGCGGATCTATAATTTGGCAATGATTTATTTAAAAGATTATTACCTGGTTTATGTATACTATTCATTAATTCCTTGCTAATTAAATAATTTTATTTGAAATAAGACTACCTAATAATCCTGATAATTACCTTAAGGTCGGGTATCAAGTAGATAACCTGTCAAAAAGACTAGGTGGTTATCCTCAAAATACAACCACGGTTATATTAAATATTGGACTACCTTATTCGTATGTAATCAGATAATCATACGTTTGATTTTCCCGACCACTCCACAAGTATAATATTTTGTACTTTATTTTATCAAATTAAAAATTACAGCAAAAAATTTAACAAATGCATTTCAATATTAAATATAGGGGTAGCAATAAATTGAAATATCAATAACATAAAAATAAGAATTGAGATAAATCCAAAAGATTCTATTTTATTCATAAACTCTTTTATATTTTCAGGAGCCAACGCATAAAGTAGCCGTGATCCATCTAAGGGAGGGAAAGGAATTAAATTAAAAATAAATAGCGATATATTGATTTCAGAAAATAATAGTAAAAACTGTGCCTCTAGATGATTTAAATTGTTAATTTCTAATCTAAATATTAATGCCGCAATAATTGCTAATAAGAAATTAGATATTGGTCCTGCTAGACCAACCAAGGCTAGACCAAATTCATCATATTTTAAATTTCTAGAGTCGATTCTTACGGGTTTTGCGGCAAAAAAAGGCATTAAGCCAAAAACTACTAATACCAATGGCAATAATATAGTAGTGATTAAATCAATACTCTTAAGAGGATTTAGGGTTAATCTACCTTCATCTTTTGCTGTATGATCTCCTAATAAATGAGCAACATATCCATGTGTAGCTTCATGTATAGTCATACTAATTAAAACTGAAACAAAAAAAATCAGAATATCTGAAACCGACATATTTCCAAACATAACAATACAAGTATACAAGACCGAAAAAAATATTGATATCTTTGTTTAACGATATAAAATATTAACACTTATAAAATCGATCACTTTATTGACTTTATGCTCAATAAACAATATAATTTAAGACTATATTTATTTAATCAATAATAAGAATTGAGTATAACAATGCAAATATGTGATATTTCAGGAAAAGGAAAGCAATTTGGTAATAAGATTAGCTTTAGTCAGAGACACACTAAAAAGATCTGGAAACCCAATTTGCAATCAAAAACTGTAATAGTAAATGGCAAAAAGGTAACTCTAAAATTAAGTACTCAAACTATTAGAACACTGAAAAGAAAAAATTTATTAAAGACCAATTTAGATCAACAATCATAATCTAAAATTGTTCTAAAACAACCAATGAAGTTATATCAGACATCTCATTCTTTTTTAGTTTTAGTTTATTTGTCTTTTCTTTAATTTCCATACCTAATTCACTAACTATTTCTTCTAATGCAATAGTTTCTACTGGGTATTTCAAGGTTTTCGATTTATAAAATGTAGGTATAAATATACTAGGATCAATCTCTTTTAATAGCTTCAATCCTCCGATTGGGTCCATACAATAACCATTATTCCCAAGAGGAACGATAAGAGAGTCTATAATCCCAATTTTTTCGATTTGTTGATCGTTGAAATCACCTAAAACTCTTCCAGTAACCAGAACACTGGCCTCAGGTGTTGTAAATTTATACATAGTTACTTCTTTATCTTGATCAATAAATGACTTAGTTGCTATCCCGATAATTGAGATCTCTCCTATTTCATATTCACCAGGTCCATTAAGGACTAATCGATAACTTTTAGTTAAAGTATTAGGATCTTCAGTAAAGATAGCCACATCTGTTTCTTTTAATATACTTTTTGCACCAAAATCCGATAGATAATCATCTATAACTAACCTAGTTGATTTATATGAAATCGTTAAACAATTACCCCCGTAATACTGAATTTCCATTACTCATTTTCTCCAATATTATTATCCGCTAAAATATTATAAACATCGACTAAAACTTGTTTTTTAGAATTTAAAATTGAATTAGCAAATCTATCTCTAATATCTAGTCGATATCTAAAATCATCCATATTCATAATAGAATATCTTATTGATTTGTTCTCTTGAGATTCTAAAGAAGTTACATATTTAGCAGCAGCATTAGGATTAATCTCTCCAATTATTAATAAATCTACCCCTGACGTCTCATCTCTAGTAAATTGGCCAGTTAAAACAGCTAACTCAACTCTCCCGATTGCACTAAGCTCAGAAAAATCTTGAACTTTCTCTGAATCGGTCGATGTTGAAGATGGTTCTGATATATCTTTATGGATTTTGCCAAAAATATCAGAAAGAGGTCCATAAAATTTATATTTCTGGTTTACCTCATAATATAACTTATTGTTATTACTATCCGAAAGGATAATACCAATATTCAATAAATTACTTAATTCTCTACGAACAGAATTTATTTGCTCATCAATTCTCCTAGTAATTTCTCTTACATAGAATTGTCTGTTTGGGCTACCATAGAATAATTTCAGTAATTTTACACGTGTCTTGGAACCAAATAATTGTTCAATCATGCATCAATGATACCAAATTATTGAATCAAAATAAAGTTATATAACTATATGTGTTGTAATATACTCAATAATTTCATCTATGTTTAAGGGATAGTTAAACCATTTTATGTAATTATTTTTTTTAAACCATGTTCTTTGTTTTTTGGCTAAATTAATTGTTGCCTGAACAATTTTTAACTTTGTTTGTTCTAAATCTTGTTGATTATCAAAATACTCTTTCCATTGTCGATATCCAACACCTTTGCAAATTTCAGAATCCCATCCATATTTCTGAGATAGATATTTAACTTCTTCTTTCAATCCATTATTGATCATTTTTTCTACCCTATTAATAACTACGTTTCGATGTTCGCTTCGATCCATTTTAATGCCAATTAATATAGTATTATCTCGTAATTTATTGTCGTGATTTTGTGCCCCATTTGTTTCGATAAGTCGTATTAATCTTCTCTTATTATTTGAGTCAATAGATTCTAAATCCAATTTTTTATTAAGAGCAATATTTTTTAATTGATCAAGACTTAATGCATTGAGTTCACTACGTTTTCTTTCATCATCCGTAGCGTCTTTACGAAAACTATAATTAAATATAATACTATTAATATATAACCCCGATCCTCCGACAATTATTGGGATCTTATTCCTTTGATAAATTTGATCTATTGCATCTAAAGCCATTTTTTTATACCCAGCAACAGTAAATTCCTGATCTGGCGAGACACAATCTATCAAATAATGTTTGATTTGTCTTTGTTGGGATAAACTAGGTTTTGCGGTCCCAATATTAGCTTCTTTTCGAATTATCCATGAATCCGCATTTATTATTTCACCATTTAGTCGTTTTGCTATTTCAATAGCTAATTCAGTCTTACCGGTAGCAGTTTCACCAAGAATAACAATCAAAGGAATATTTTTCACTTAAGTTAGATTATTGAATGATTTAGTCTTTTAGAATATTCTTCTTTAACTATTCCCAAAAAATCATCAATTTTAAGAGGTTTGTTATTTTTTTCTAAATTTGTAATTAAATCATTTCTAATCCTAGGTAATACGGTATTGTTCTTAATTTCGTTCATCCCGATAACAACAATATAAGGAATTTTCATTAATTCAGCATTTCTAACTTTTTTAGATACAGAATCATTTTCATTATCTATTTTAATTCTTAAACCAAGTTTATGGGCTTTTTCTTCAATTTCAGATAAATATTTTTGAATTTCCAATGATTGATTTAAGGCTATAAATCGTATTTGTTCTGGAGAAATCCAAACAGGTAATTTACCTCCGACATGTTCTAAATATATAGACATAAATCTTTCGACAGAACCAAGCAAAGCGCTATGGATCATAATTGGATTCTTTTTTGAGCCATTAGCATCATCATATTCAAGACCAAACCTAACTGGTTGGATAAAATCTAGTTGTATTGTTGCTATTTGATGTTCTCTATCCATAGAATCAAGCCCTATAAAATCTATTTTTGGTCCATAAAATGCTGCTTCACCTTCTGCAACAAAATATTCCATATGATTAATTTTAATAATCTCTTCTAATACTTTCTGTGCTTTAACCCATATATCTTCTGATCCAAGATACTTTTTTTCATTATTTTTTAAACTTAATCTAACTTTTAATTGAATATCAAATTTATCATATAACTCTTTAATCATTTCAAATATTCGATTAATTTCTTCTTCCATTTGATCTTCAGTACAAAATATATGACTATCATCTTGAGTTATAGCTCTAACTCGATTCAATCCTCCCAATTCCCCACTTTTTTCGTCTCTATAAACCGTAGTTGTTTCTAGGTAACGAATAGGTAGTTCTTTATATGATCTTTGTTTTGCTGCATAAATTTGACTATGATGAGGGCAATTCATTGGTTTTAAAATTAACTTGTCATTTGTTTCTTGGCTTTTAACCAAAAACAATTCATCTCCAAATTTATCCATATGTCCAGATACTTCATATAGTTCAGATTTAGTTATATGTGGAATAAAGACTTTTTGATAACCATTATTTAATCTTAATTGATTCGAATAATTTAATAACTCTTCCCTTATTATTGTTCCTCTTGGAGTAAACAGAGGAAGACCTGATCCAACTAAATTAGAAAATACAAACAAATCTAGTTCTTGTCCCAGCTTTCGATGATCATTGAGCTTAGATAGTTCTTGTTTATTCAAATAATCTAAAAGTTCTTTATTGGTCTTAAAAGCTACTCCGTATATTCGTTGCATCTGTTTATTTTTTGAATCACCTCGCCAATAAGCTCCACTAATCTTAGTTAACTTAAAAGCTCCCACCTTGCCCGTTGATGAAAGATGGGGACCACGACATAAATCTATAAAATCTCCATTTTTATAATAACTGACTTCCTGAATATGGCTTTTACCTGCCTTTAAAGGGTTAATATCGTTATATACGGTTGTCCCATATTTTTTAAGATCATTTAAAAGTTCTAGTTTATACTTTTGATTATTATTTTTAGCCCATTCAATCGCATCCTCAAGTGGGAGTGAATAATTAATAAATTCTTGATCCTCGGCTATGATATCAGCCATTGCACTTTCAATTTTAGGAAAATCTAAGTCAGATATAGTTTTTTGGCCTAGATCAATATCATAATAAAAACCATTATCAATTACTGGACCTATTCCGAATTGAATTTCAGGATAAATTCTTTGCAAAGCTGAAGCAAGAATATGAGCTAAAGAGTGCCTCATTGCATATAAATCATCATTTTTCACAAAAGTAACCTCATAATAAAATACATTAACGAATTAAGTTCAATAATACCATTAAATAAAATAAAAAACGATTGTATAATCTCGTATTTTATACAATCGCTCAAAAACTACTCCAAAAGGAGCTCAAAACAATCTCTTCAAAACTTCACCTAACATGATTTAATTTATCATTAATAGTATTATAAAGCTAGTATTTTATTGTCGTAATTATTACATCCTAACTTAGCAAGAACAGTTTAACTATTTATACCAAATATGGTTTAGTTTTATATATTTGTTTATTCTAATAAAGAATATAAAATATATGTGTGCTCTTTGGGTAATTAGCTCATTTGGCTAGAGCGCTTCCTTGACGTGGAAGAGGTGAGAGGTTCAAATCCTCTATTACCCACCATTAATTAATTTATATTAAATATTGCTATTGATTATTGACACATACATCTTATTTTGATAAAATATTCGGGTTAAACAAAGGGACTGTGTGAGTATTACAAAAGTCAGTGTTTTAGACACTTTTCAATTGTTTTACGAGGAATTACTTCCAACTAAACCAATCAATCGTGTTCGACGACTTAGGTCAAATTTGACAACTAAGTAACAAAATAACTTCGGTGAAAACCGAAGTTTTTTAGTTTTACACAAAATAATATAGATTATCCACTAGACAATGTAATAGTATAATGACAATATATAGCTATGGTTTGTATATATTGTAAAAATAATACTTTTGTAACAAATTCTAGAAATAAAAATAATAATCAAGTCTGGAGAAGACGAAAATGTCTTACCTGTAAAGCCTGTTTTACATCGATCGAAGAGGTTCTATATAACAAATATATTTTAATATCTACTCCTAAAAAATTAATTGAATTATCTAAAGAACAATTATTTTTAGATATATATTCCTCAATTGGGCATTTGAATAGAGATAAAGTAGTGATAGCTACTTATCTTACAGATATTGTACTTTCGAAAATAAATAAGGCCTTAGATAATGGTCAAATTGATTTACGTAGATATCAAGAAATAATATTTAAAACTCTTAAACGATTCAATAATATTGCATCTGTACACTATAAGGCTTACTTTATGAATCAATAATTATTTTGCGCTTGGATCGCTTTTTGTGGAAATTATCCCTTTTGATGTAACTACTGCTTTTTCGGTAATATCAAACTTAGTTAGATATTTCTTAAACATTAATCTAGTCTGTGAATTAAATGCAGCAAATGTTCCAAATAATAAACTAGAAATAGGTGTAAATATCCATTGTATTCCCATAATTAAGGATCTATGCCTTTTGTATCTAGAAGGTCTTGGAGGTAGAGTTATTAGAATAACATATACACTGATCAATAATCCGGTTAATCCTATCTGTTGAATTCTACTTACGATTAAGGGTAATTCGTAGGCAGCAAAACTAGTTGGATGGAAAAAAGACGGAATAAAAGCCGCTCCAAAAATTAATATAGTACCCGTTGCCCAAGTTACATGACCTTCTAAAGTTCTTAATAATTTAGAAAGTACATCGAGTTTGGGTGTTTTACTTTCCTTGTTAAAAAAACCTTTATCTGCTATATAGGCTATATCAGAAGCACCATATGTCCATCTTCTTAATTGAATATACTGAGCTTTAATAGTTTTAAGATATGTTTCTGCTAAAACTGCATCCTGATAAATAGGAATACTTAAAGGATAAACTCTGTAATCCCCATCAAAATGAAAATAACTTCTCCAAAATTGATGTCCATCTTCAACAATCGTTCTAACACTCCAAAAATTCATGTCAACCAAAGCTTTCATGGATTGAGCATGTGCAGAGAAATTTCTCTCTAGATGAGGTCTCTTTGTTAAAACAATATAAAATAGGTTATTTCCGGTAGCAATTACTCTCATCAAAGTTGGTGCATCCCATATATTATTCGTAAACATTGGAACTGGTTGAAATGAAGCTTTTAAAGGTTTTGGCACTACACAAAAAGTATAAGTTAAAGAACTAAAATATAATTTATTTGGTCTATTATCTGAATCTAGTGTTGTAACTAAAACATGTTCTAAAGATATTTTTTGAGTATTTAAATATTCATGTAATTTTTTGCCAGCAAAAGTTATATTACCACCTTTACCTATAATTTCACCCTTGATGTTGGGTGGATGGCAACACCCAAAACTAGCATAAAAATATTCACCATACTTATCTAGAAGATAATCCACTCTATCTTTGGTAGGTTGTCCAGCTCGACCTTCATAAGCGAAAACTAAAATAATTTTTTTCTTATCAAATTCGGAATCAATTATTGATTTAATGGTAGGTTCCAAAACCTCAATACTTTCATTTACTGTAGCTATAATTACAGCATGGTAAATATCTTTAGGTTTATATACAATTTCATATGTACTTATTCTATTTAAATTTTGAATATGCCATTTTGGTCTATAAATATGATCACTATTATCTATCTTACCCCTGTTTAAATCATCATTTAGTGTATTCCAATCAAGTTTTAGGTGTTGTTTCATGGTCAAATACCCCCCAACCGCTCTAAAATCAAACCCAAAAGTTCTTACAAGATAAATAAGTAAGTAAGTTAAGATAAATACAACAGCAATAGTTATATTTATAAGACTTAAAATTATAGGTAAAAATAGCAAGATCCAAGACAATAGTCCCGGTAATATCTCAAATATACGGTAATGTACTTTTCTATCTTTTTCATAGGGTATTTCTATATCTGTCATAATAATGATTTACTTAAGAATAAACAAAGCATTACTTATAATAAGACTTAATATTTCTAATAATATTCCAAGATATAAAATTGTTATAGATAATCCTTTCCTTAAATTATATGTCTTATAGCTTAAAAAAAGATTAAAAATTAATATAAATACACCAAATACTATAAAACTTATAAAAGTTATATAGCTACCACTAGTATATTTATTTAAAGCAGTAGGATCAGTACAGTTTCGACACTGAACTATATAACTAGGGCTATTAGTACTAATTAATCTAATAGATATAAAAACTGTTAAAATAATAGTTAAAAAAATATTTAAACTACAAAGTAATAGCACATAATGATCTCTATAAAAACTTTTAATTTTGGCCATTGATATAAATTATACTGTATTTTTAAAAATATTGGTGCGGATAATGGGAGTCGAACCCATATCTTAGCCTTGGGAAGGCTACATAATACCGCTATACTATACCCGCAATCCTGGAGCCACCTATCGGATTTGAACCGATGACCCCCACTTTACGAAAGTGATGCTCTAGCCGACTGAGCTAAGGTGGCAAATATTTAATTAAAATAATATTAAGATCTGCGACTCTTAATAAATATTATTATATTCTATCCCCTTATAATTAAAAATTAACATAATAAATTAAACTATCTAATATTTAGGGTCTTAAAAATACAAAAAATATAAATCATCTAAAAGATCTAAAGAGTACTAGATAGATATTTTTGTGGCAAAATATATAACATTTTGTAAAAATATAGAATATACTTTTTTACAACATCAATGTTTTGAAATGTTTTTTACGTTTTATCAAGTTATTATCCAAAAAAGTTACTGAATAATTAATTTGTTAATAAATTAATTTAATTGGTTTTATGGATAAATTGTTTATCAAATCACTTTATTAATTAACGATAAAGCTGTCTATAGATCCCTATTTAGACAGAAAGTGTTTATTTTATCGACTATTTTAAATAGCAAGATAATTGCGAGTATATCAATATTGTAAATTATTTTATAAGGGACATTTATTTAATTAGTACGTATATTTAAAGAATCTTTTACAAATAGTTCAATATGCCTTCTTACCTTTTCCTTTAATTTTGTTGAGTAGTTTTTTAAACAATTATTTGATTCTTTATGGTAAATTACGTTCATAATGATTCTAGATAATCAGATGCTCCTTTTAGTAGCAAATGCTAGTATTTATTTGTCTAAATATACCACTAATCGGATTGGCAGGCCGTAGTGCAAGATATCTGGAACTACTTTTCTTCAGTGGAGACTACAACTAGCCATAAAGTTGACTATGTGTACCTATAAACCCAAATATCACATAGGCATCGTCAATTTTTTCGTAAAGAGCCCTCATATCACCCGTAATGTTAATACTGTACAAGCCCGCATATTCAGCTGTAAGCATATGGAGATGAAGTTGTGGGTTGTACGGGTCATGAAGCCAGAGACGTTGACGTTTTTTAAACTGTTCTCTAATCTTCGGACTTAATTTAGAGTACTGCTTTCTAAACTTCTTTGTATATTCAATTTTTATGTTCTGGTTCATAAGGAATATTATTTAGGAAATCTTCTGCTTCATCTATTGTGTATGGTCCATAGGTATCGCCTTTAGCTACCTCTGCTCGCATTTCTTCTATAATCTTAGCCATTTTAGGGGTAATAGGTTCTGAGATAGTAAAGTGAATTTCGCCAGTTTGGCCAAGATTGCGTAGAAAAGCATTTACTAGAGTACCTAGAGGTATACCAAGCTGTTTAGCTCTCATTTGAGCTAACTCCTTGACTTGCTTCTTAGTCTTAAGGCTTAATATAGTTGTATCGTTAATTGTGTTCATATACCTAAGTATACCTTTTAGTATATTCTGCGTCAATAGTTTGTATCATTCCATAACATATTGCACTCTGCTGAACATAACCCTAGCACACTACAAGCATTTGCCAGTCTTATACTTATGGCCGATGAAGCCTTTCTTAACTCGGCATATAACTTCATGTTTGATACCAACCTTACCACGACACCATTTGTCGGTATTTTTGTTTGAGTGAAACTTAGCGATTGACTCACTATGATCATATTTAAAATCGTAGTTTTTTTCGAATTGGAGTATTGGGCGGTTTAAGGCAAATTTCGAACAGAGTTAGCGCACGCTTGGCGGGCCCGACCGGATTCGAACCGGCGATCTTCTCCGTGACAGGGAGACGTGATAGGCCTCTTCACTACGAGCCCATTTTTATAAAAGTTACAGGTGTAATAATAGCAATTTAAATTATTTAAAGCAATTCTAAAAATTTATATATTTTTTAACTAGAAAATCTTTTTTAAGAGGATTTATAAAATTTGATATTGGTTCAAAATTAAATTGAATATGTGATGCATCGTACTGTCCATCTGTAACTGCATTAAGTTTTAATATCTCTAAGCTATATCCAGTATTTATTGGTGGTGATATTTGTCCTACCTTCATTTGGGTTAATTCATTAATTACTTGTGGATCAATAGACGTATCATTTATAGAAATTGGATTGGGGTATTGTCCCCCATTATTCTTCGTAGACAAATCATTGCTATATTGTGTTGCTAGACTAGCAAAATTACCACCATTAATAAGTTGTTTATAGACACTACTAGCTAGGTTATTAGTTTTAGTATCCAATTTACTTACAACTGCTTGTTGAAGTAATTCAAGAGATAATTCTCTTTTAAAATCATTGATATTCCAGCCCCAATAATCACTTAGGACAGAGGATAGAACTTTTGTACTTGATCCTAGTTTATTTTGTTCTTGAAGTAATTTAATTTCATTATTTACTTGACTTGAACTTACTTTAACATTGTTTTTAGAAGCTAAAATAGATACGAATTGGTCCTCAATTACTCTATTCATTGCCTGTTGTTTCAAGTTTATTAATTGAGCCTTTTCACTTGGAGTATTAAAATTTATATCTTGTTGAGATTCATAATAATGCATATTTCTTCTAAGCTCGAAAAGATAGTTTTTATAATAAACCCAATCATTCCCTACGGTAGCTACTGGAAAAGGAATAACTTCACTAACGGTATACATAAATCCTGATGTGGACTGAAAGACATAAAGTTCAACTGAACAAAAAACTGAAAAAGCTATAATGGCAAGGATAAAAATATAAATAGAAAGTCTAACCAGACGATGTTTAGAATGACCTAATGGATATATAAATTTCCTGGCACCCTTCAGTAAGTCTTCTCTGTGATCATGAACATTCTTATCATTTATGTCCTTTACTTCTTCTAAAGCCTCTTTAAATATTTCTTCAGATGATTTAGACTTAAAAAATTTAAAAATATTAAACCTATCTTTAATACCAGATTTAGATTTATTCTTCAATTGGTTCTTTTTCAATCTTTCCTCCTGGATAATTTTTGGCTTCAATTCCTTGATCTCTTAATATTCTAATGAATTCTTTTTGAAGCCTTTCGGGTTTATGTACGTCTTTAATATTAACATCACCTACATAAGTTTGTAGTTTAATTGTACCAAATCCAAGCAAAGTTTCTTGTATTCCAGAAATATCGTAATTTATAGATTGAATTTGATTTAACCCTATATCTGCTACTGATCTATGAAAAAAACCTTTCTGAACAATTTGAATAAATCTTTGAGTTGTTATTATAAAAATACTAAAATGCCAACTTACCCAAGATGGAAAAAACAAGATTAGACCAAGTAATGTCCCTAAACCTAAACCTCCAAAAAAATATCCAAACCCTAGACCAGGATTAATGGCAACAGGTAAAACTCCAATTAAAGGACCGAATAACCCAAGAACAAGACCTCTTCGCATAATTATTGGATGTTTATGAAAAACCAAAAGAACATCTTCATCATCAAATTGATCTTCAAAATACTTCTTTTTTTGATTACTCGTATTAACCATAAGTGTATTGTAACAGATTATTCTAATTGGTGCCCCTAGAAGGATTCGAACCTCCAGTTTTTCCTTAGGACGGAATTGTTTTATCCCTTAAACTATAGGGGCAATAATTTATACATGGGTATAAATTTCATGAACTGTCTTATATTCAAAGAGTTCATTATCTTTAAACCATAGCTTTATCTCCGATTTAGCTTCTTTTGGTGTTCCAGATGCATGAACTAAATTATATGCACCCTTTCCTTTTTCAGATGCCCTTCCTAAGCTTAAATGAGCATAATCTCCTCTGATAGTACCAGGCATCGAATCTTTTGGACCAGTACTACCAATAAGTTTACGGACGATTTCAACTGCATGGCCTCCTTCGAGCACAAAAGCGATTACTGGACCACTACCTAAAAAATCTCTGGTTGCATCAACAATTTTTTTACCAATTTCTTCAGCGCTTTGATTATACTTAACACCAAATTTATCCCAATCTGTAATTGTCTTATTTCCAACAATAGGAATTAATTCATCTGGATAATGAATTTTTAGTAATTCTAGATCTGGGACTAGCATTTTAAGTCCAACAATCTTTAACCCTGTCCTTTCAAACCTTGTAATTATTTCTCCAACGATTTGCCTTTGTACAGAATCTGGTTTTAAAACGACTAGAGTTCTCTCCATTTATCTTCACTCCTTATTTATTTAATTAAAACTATTATATCAAAATATAGTTATAGGATATATAATAAAAAAGAGTCGTAAAATATAAAAAAGTTATGTTATTTTCAAAAGCAAAAACAGATTTCCTGGAATATCTCGAAATAGAACAAAATAGGTCTCAGAAGACTATTGCAAATTATGATCATTATTTGACTAGACTAGAAGACTTTGGTGGTGAAATAAAAGTTACAGATATAGATAATGAAATGATTAGAAAATGGAGATTATGGTTAAATAGATTAGGAACTAATACTAGCGATGAACTAAGTAAAACGACACAGAATTATCACTTAATAGCTCTTAGGAGTTTTTTGAAGTTTTGTGCTAAACGAAATATTCAAGCTTTGAGTCCAGAAAAAATAGAGCTAGCCAGAACAAAAAGACCGCAAGTAACTTTTTTAAATGAAGAAGAAATTGATAGAATTCTTAATCAACCGAACACAAATAATTTTATTGGACTAAGAGATCGAGCAATTCTTGAGTTACTTTATAGTTCAGGACTACGAGTTAGTGAATTAGTTAATTTAAACACAGAACAGGTTAATCTTAAAAGACAAGAGTTTATGGTTAGAGGTAAAGGTCAAAAGGATCGTCCTATATTCATTAGTGATCGTGCTGTACTCTGGATATCTAAATACCTGAACTCTCGGTCAGATAATTTAAAACCCTTATTTATTAGTATTAATAAATCTAATTCTAAAATTGATCAATCTGGAAATTTTAAAAGATTAACTCCAAGAAGTATACAAAGACTAGTTAGTAAATATGCCCTTCTGGGAGGAATAACTAAACATGTTAGTCCACACACCTTAAGACATTCATTTGCAACCGACTTATTAATGAATGGAGCCGATATTAGGAGTGTTCAGGCTATGCTAGGACACAGTAATATTGCAACAACCCAAATATATACCCATATAACAGATCCTCATCTTAAGTCAGTTTTTGATAAGTATCATAATAAATAAATATCTAAAAAACTGGAGGTAAGTTTTGAATACT
>JAJZMH010000014.1 GCA_021850365.1 bacterium | reverse complement strand
ATTTATTACTACTACCTGGAAATAGTAAGCGAAGCAAAGACTGGCTTGAGCAGGCTGATAGATACCTTGCTCCTCAATTCGATAAAACATATCGCCACGATTATGCCCATTGGGAAAAAGACGAGCCTGAAATTGACCTCAATCTAGAGTTGAAAAAGCTCACAGAATTGGTAAAAACGATACCGCAATACATGATATTTGCGAAATCGGCTGGTACGATACTAACAAGCAAAGGCACCGCAATGAGCGTACTGCGACCCAGAGCTTGTTTATTCGTAGGTTTCCCGCTGGCGATGGTTAACAACCAAAACTTACCAGCTAGAGATTGGCTAGAAACTGCCAATTTCCCAATATCTATCCTTCAGCACACGTCCGATCCACTTGGCTCGTTCAGAGATGTTGAACAATATATTAAAGCCATTAATCACGACAATATAAGCGTTCACGAAATAGCGGGTGACACGCACGATTATTTAGAATTCCATGTCTTCAGTGACTTTGCTCAAAAACTTGCCCGTTAGCTGATGATGGTCCGTGAACTATGTGCCGAGTAAAGAGCATAGATTCTACGGTCTATCCAGCGGGTATTAATGTTACTGGATCATTGCTATAATCCGAAATATGAAACGTGTCGTTAAATTAATCCTAGTTGATAAGGATGACAAGTATTTAATGCTCTACCGAAATGCTCATCCTTCCTTCCCAAATGATCCCGTGTCATGGACCCATTAAAATAGACACACTGTGCTTAGCTAACCAGGTATAATTAATTAAATTAATGGAGGACAATATATGTCTAACTTTATGGTTATTGACGCTAGTGTTAAAACAGAAGTTTTAGATAAGGTTAGGAATAAGGGTATGTCAATCAGCGAGGTAGCGGATAGTAGAAGCCAAAGACATATTACAGATCCTTGAGTGATATACCTGTCTTAGCAGATACTTTGCGAGCCCATTCAACAAGTCGATCAAATTGAGCATCTCTTGCAGCTAACTCAGTCTCATATTTATCAATAAGCCAAATTAAAACCATCAATCATATCGATTAGACGGTTGTATTTAATTTCCATCTCATTAAAATGACTATCAACCTGCTTCATGAATATTTTCAACAGGTCTATGACTTCATCAATATCTTCACTAGTAGCCGTATTACTCATACCTGCAATTATATTATTTATCTGGTATTTTCGTCTATCCAGTTCTGTCCATCTTACTAAATTGCTAAACAATTAATTAAACGAGAATCAGTGTTCGCAGAAAAGGTATGTTGACAGTTGTGTGTAAATGCTATTTACTCATATAATTGATACTCATGAACGATAATTTTCCATCAATCACATCGTACTTTAAGGACAGATCTGCTGTTATTGCCAATAAACATAGCAAAGAACGAGTGATGGCCCCTATTCTTGAGGAAGCTTTAGGGCTAAAGATTATCGTCCCCAAAGAAATTGATACCGACCAGTTTGGTACCTTTACGTTAGATATCCCCCGAAAAGGTAGCCAGCTTGATGCAGCTAGAAATAAAGCCCAAGAAGGGATAAGACTCACAGGCCTAGATATTGGAATAGCCAGTGAAGGTACCTTTGCGCCTTACGGTTTCACTAATGCCAATACTGAGATTGTGATATTGATTGATCTCAAAAATAACTGGGAATTTGTTGGAGGCAATAAATCACTGCAAACTAACATAGCAGAAACCAACGCTAGTAGCGTTGAAGAAGCACTAATATTCGCTAGGCAAGTAGGATTCCCAGAGCACGGACTAGTCGTTCGGAAGAATAAAAGTGACACCAAATATATGCAAAAAGGGATTACTAGTAAGATTAAGTTGAAAGAGGCTGTTGAGAAAATACTCAAGCTACCTTTAAATAATAAGGTACTCATAGAAACTGACATGCGCGCACATCTAAATCCGACTCGAATGGAAGTCATACAAGCAGCTACGCTAGATTTAGTCCAAACCATCAAGCGAAGATGCATGGAATGTGGTACACCCGGTATGAAATATATTAAAAGTAATCCCGGATTACCATGCTCGCTATGCGGATTAAAAACAGATAATACACTCTCTATTACATATGAGTGCCAAAGCTGTCACACAGTCAGTGATGAAATGTATCCGTATGGCATTAAGGCGTGCGATCCAGCAAATTGTCAGTGGTGTAACCCTTGAACTTTAGTAATTTTGATATTTTGATAAGCATGCTTGGACCTAACGGAGGAAATAATGGTCAAACTCCAAGAGCTTCAATCTTTGATTCAATTTTTAATCACATGACACCACCTGTCCTGTCCCAATTTCAAGCTGTTGGTGTAACTCCAAGCAATATTATTATTTCAAAATCATATAGAGACAGTAACCCATGTGATTATCTACCCAATAATCAGAGCGGTGGAGCACATGAGAATGACCCATTTAATATCGTAACTCTAATACATTAATAGAAGAGACCATTACAAAATAGAGTATTATTATAAATATGCTCAAAATTAAAAGAATCTACGATATTCCAAACAAGGATGATGGATATAGGATACTGATAGATAGACTATGGCCTCGAGGAATCAGCAAAGAAAAGGCTCTAATTGATTTATGGTTTAAAGACATTGCACCATCAACAGAACTCAGAAAATATTTTAATCATGATCCCGATAAATTTAATCAATTTAAAATAATCTACACTCAGGAACTAAAAACTAATCCAGCAATTAATAAACTTAAAAAACTTATCAATCAAAATCAAAAGGTTACATTATTATATGGAGCAAAAGATCCAAACATTAATCATGCTATCGTACTTTTAGAATTTCTAAAAGAAAATAAATAAGTTGTATAATTAAACTATGTCAAATAAGAAAATATACAAATGTCCAGAATGTGGTTTTCATTATGCAGATTTTAAAACAATGCAATTATGTAAAAAGTGGTGTTCTCAAAACAAAAGTTGTAATCCAGAGATCACAAAGTTTTCTATTGAACTTTTTAAAAAATAAGGCTTTAATCTTTTACACTTAAACTGTATCTTTAATGATTGCTTTTATATACGTTATGTTATTTTTACATAATGTCAAAAATCTGGGAAGGCAATAAAGTACCCTTTATCGAACCCCTACCTCTTGTTTTAGAAGAACTTAAAAATTGTTCTGTTTCCCAAAGAAAAGAAAAAATAGACGAGAATTTTAATGCAATGGCAAAAATTGCTATAGATGGTCTTAATAATTTTAATAAAGTAATACATAACGTATATTACTTAAATAATTTAGTAAATTTAGCCTGTCAGAAAAGTTTTGAAACAATTGCTTATGGTAAAAGACAGGACTTTAAAACTGCCAAGAATGTTTATGATAATCTAGGAATTATTGCAAATGAATTGTGTGATTCTAAAATAATAGAAAAACCAAAAGATAATATTTTAGGATTCTTGTCACAGTTTGGTGCTCTTGGGGTTTTCTGGGGTTCTATACTTCATAATACTTTTGCTGAAGATAGTTATGCCTTCTTTACCGATAAGAAAAGAGATATGGGTAACAAAAGAAAGATAAATAAAAATGGCTTCGATATTCTAGCAAGAACAGGAAAAAAGATAAAGGGACTCATTACATTCAAGTAAAATCTTCACCAAATTCAAAAAATTGGTCTAGGTATGAACGAAAAATAAAGATTGTTACACCATCATTAATTGTAGGAAATCACAATAGTCGTTTAGGGTATAAAAAACATCAACACCCAACAGCAGAAATAATTAGAGCCATTGCTGAAAATAACGAAGAAAAGTTATTTAATTTCGGAAATAATTTACATAATCTTTTGTTTAAAACCAATTATTAAAAAATTACTTGTATTTTTATTTGTTTAGTTGTATAATATGCACTTATGAAAAATAATGAAAGATCGTTAGAAAAAGATCGAGCTAACAAAATTTCTAGAAGAGACGCACTTCGACTAGGTATAGTAGGAGTATTTGCAGGATTATCCGCATTAGTAATAAAAGAACTACATGCGCAAACTACTTATTCTAGCACTAATGAAAAATCGACTTTAGGGAAGCATGAAAATAAGCCTAATCCAATAATTGAAGATTTTATAAATATCGTTAAAGAATCATATAAAACCGAAAGTGCATTAGATCCTAAAATAATATCGTACCCTAATGAATCGTTAATTTATACTGGAAATGGCAAAATTAAACCTATTTTATATACCGTATATAATGATAAAGAAGGTTCAGTAATTGCTACCTATGCTATCTATACGAATAACAAATCTGGGATAAATGTAAACAATAGAGATTTAGCTAAAGAATTAAAATTACTAAAAGTCCAAGAAAATGTTGAACAATTAGGAACATCTACCGTTAATATTAATAAAGAAGGCACTTTAGTTAATCAAAATTATATAGCTATTGGTGTTCCAACTATTTAATAATCTCTAAACATAATAAATTACTAGCAAGTAAACACTTATAAAAAAATAACTTACTTAAGACTAATACGTTCTTTAACTAACTTTTTATTCCATCTCTGATACGAAACATAGTTAAGGATCGATACAACAAATAGATAAGATAACCCTGCAACACACGAAGATAACAAACTAGAATGAGTAATGACTACCAAAATAGTTCCACTTAGAAGTGTCCCGAAAATTAAGAAATAACTAATATAAAATTTCTTTCTTGATGCTCTAAATAGTAACAAAGTACTAAACAGTATACTTAAAAGCGCAACCAGAACATGTGTAATAAGTGTAACCAAAAGCATATTAAAAATTATAACACCAACTAAATTAATTTAGCAATTGAGAGCATTATCGAAAAAACCATTATAACAATTAAAGATTGTTTAAAAATTAATCTACCCCAACTTTTATTATTCTTAGCATTAAATCCTCCAAGTGCTTTAATTAACCAAATAATACTAAAAATAAGCACGACTATTAAATAAAATATAGACAGTTTTTGAGATATAAATAAAATTATATTTAAAATTAAAAACAAGACTATATAAACATTTATCTCAACTTTCGTTCGATAAATACCTTTTACAACCGGAAGTAGGGGAATATTAGCTTTCTTATAATCACTTAATCTATAAATTCCAATCCCAAAAAAGTGGGCCATTTGCCAAGTTGTCATAATTAAAAAAAGAATCCAAAAACTAAAATTAAGACTATTGGTATATGCAACATAACCAGACACCAATGGAATAGACCCAGAAATGCTACCAACTAAAGTTCCGTAAATAGATTTTCTCTTAAAGTATCCATAAAGCACAATGTAATCCAAAAAACCAATTAATCCTAAAATAAAGACTAATCTACTTAAAAAAGCTAAAAGTAAAAAGCCAACCAGACCAAGTATTATGCCATAAAAGATTCCATTAAAAATTGAGATCGTTCCAAGTACGGAGGCTCGGTTTTTAGTCCTTTGCATATTTTTATCAATTGATCGATCGACTAAATTATTGAAAACTCCCGCAGAGCCAATTACTAAAGAAGAACCCAGAATAACTAATATAAATTTACTCAGTTGAATATTCCAATTTGAGCCAAAAAAATAACCAGCTAGTACGGTTAAAACATTTCCATAGATGATTCCGGGTTTAGTTAAATAATAATATTTAAGAATTAATTCTTTCATTAATAACTTTTATAATCCACCGCTTTGGCTATTTAAGTAATTGTCAATTTGTTTGGTACTCGGAAGCATCCTATAATCCAAACTCTTCATAATCCAAAGACTACCTAAAACTAATATTAAAACAATTAAGATCATCATCAACATTACTCCAGTTTTCCACTTCGGTTTTCGATCTTCACCTAAATGAAGAAAGAAAACCAGTTGAAGGATAAATTGAACTATTGCTAAAACAATAATAATAAACATCCTACTAAATCCATCGATACTATGATCAGTTGCCGTAAGAAAAGCTAAAATTGTAAAAGTTAAAGCGCAAAAAAACCCTTTTAAATAGGAAGACAGGCGAAGATTATCGTAACCGGGTACAATTTCTTTACTCATTTAATAACTCCCATTAAATAAACAATACTAAATATAAAGATCCAGACAACATCTAAAAAATGCCAAAAAATAGAAACCATGGTAATTTTTCTTAAATTGTGAGGCCCTAATCCTTTTTTCAGAATTAATCCAATTATAATTATCATCCATATTATGCCGATGCTAATGTGTAATCCATGAGTTCCTACTAAAGTAAAATAAGCAGACAAAAAAGCGCTTCTAGTCCAACTATCTCCAATCAAAGCTAAGTGATGAAATTCGCTAAGTTCCATAATTAAAAAAGTTAGACCTAGTAAAATAGTTATACCAAAGAAAATAATGGTCATACTTTTTTTATTTTTAAAAGCAGCGATAGTGGCCATCCCGCAACTAAAACTACTTATTAGAAGGACTAGAGTTTCAATAAAGACATAATTTAAATCAAATATATTTTTTCCACTCGGTCCTCCAAAAGTATTGGTATGCAAAACGGCATAAGTTGCAAAAAGGCTAGCAAATAAAACACAGTCAGTCATGATGTAGATCCAAAATCCTAAAATAGATTTATCGTTTCTTTCAATGACCAACTCTTGATTTAGTACATTTTCTTCTTCCATCTCTAATTAATCCCTCTAGCCTTTAAATCCATTTTTTTAACCTGCTCAGCCGGTATAAGATATTCCATATCCTGATTAGATAACCTAATAATTAAAGTAATTAGCAGAACAATCAAACTTAAAATCACTAGCCACCAGATTTGCCAGACAAAAGCAAAACCGAAGGTTAGGGCAATTAGTCCAATCAGTAACCCAAAGGGAGTATTTTTAGGTAAGTAAATATCCTCATAATTACTAGATGGTTTCTTTTTGTTTTTCTTATCTTCATAAAATTGATCAATCGAATCAACGACAGAAATGGTAGCATAATTATATTTTGGAGCAGGAGAGGGAATAGACCATTCTAGCGTTCTTCCATCCCATGGATCTCCACTCTTATCCTGATAAATCTTTCGATTAATAATAGACCAACCGATTTGTAAAATTTGAACAGCAACACCAAGAGCAATAATTAAAACACCGATACCAGCAACTATGAATAAAGGTTGCCACCCTAAAGAAGCAGAGTAATGATTTAATCTTCTGGTAGCTCCCATAAATCCAAGAATATATAAAGGACCAAAAGCTAAAATAAAACCAATACACCAACACCAAAACGCAATTTTTCCCAAATAATCATTTAATTTAAATCCAAATATTTTGGGGAACCAATAACTTATTCCCGCAAAATAACCAAACAAAACTCCACTAACAATCATCGTGTGAAAATGAGCAACCAAGAACAAACTATTGTGTAACTCAAAATCAGCTGGAGGAATTGCTAGAATAACTCCTGCTACACCACCAATAGTAAATAGAAAAACAAATCCAATAAACCAATAAAGTTGTGAAGATAACCAAATTCTTCCACGAAACATTGTAAATAACCAATTAAATATTTTAACACCAGTTGGAATAGCAATAATCATGGTCATAATTCCAAAAAATGCATTAACATCAGCACCAGCACCCATAGTGAAGAAATGGTGTAACCAAACTGAAAATGAAAGCAAAACAATCGCCCATATCGCAACTACCATAGACGTATATCCAAATAATCTTTTCCGAGAAAATGTTGCTACAATTTCTGAGAATATGCCAAAAGCAGGCAAGACTAAAATATATACTTCAGGATGACCCCAAGCCCAAATCAAATTAACATACATCATCGCATTTCCTCCTCCACCAGCAGTAAAAAAATGTGTCCCAATATTTCTATCCAAAGTTAAAAGTGCTAGTGTTGCAGTAAGTATAGGAAAAGCGAAAATAACTAAGCTTAAACAACCTAATACGCTCCAAACAAAAACTGGCATCTTCATCAGATTCATTCCTTTAGTTCTCATTTTTAAAATTGTCACGATAAAATTAATTCCAGACAATAAACTCCCAATTCCAGCAATTTGTAAACTCCAAATCCAATAATCTACACCGACCCCAGGACTATATTTAAGCTCAGACAACGGCGGATAGGCTAACCACCCAGCTATCGAAAATACACCTATAACTAAAGACAAATTAACTAGTATTGCCCCAGCACTAAAAAGCCAAAAACTAACAGCATTTAAAAAAGGGAACGCAACATCCCTGGCACCAATTTGAAGTGGAACGGCTAAATTAATTATCCCAAACATTAGGCCCATTGCCGCAAAAAAGATCATTATTGTCCCATGTGCTGAAAACACTTGCTGATAATGATTTGCGGATAAAAATCCATTAGAACTTCCGACTGAAATAGCTTGATTAGCACGCATCATTAGAGCGTCAATTCCTCCACGAATTAACATAATGGTTGCTAGGATTATGTACATTACACCAATCTTTTTAGGATCTAAACTAGTCAACCAATTCTTATATAACCATTTCCATCGTTTCGTAATTGTTAAAAATATAGCCACTGATAATGGGGCGAGCAAAACCATTATTGCACCAACCCTAGTAACAAAATCACTAGGAATGGCTTCTAAATTAAGTCTTCCTAGCAATAAAAATCCAAAATTAATCATCTAATTTTTCATCCCACCCATATTACTTATATTACTACTATTATAGACATAGTTCGGACTCATATATTTTTCTACCACATAATTATATAAATTTGGTGCGACGCTAGAATAAAACTGATAATTAGAATCTAGTGATGGTTGAGAAAGCTTGTTATAAACTGCTAAGCTTAAATTATTTTTTAACTTAGCTATATGATTTATAAAATTAGAAAAGTTAGAATTACTACTAACCATTACTTTAAAATTCATTTTCGAAAATCCATTACCACTAATATTTGCCGACCATCCATTATATTCACCGATCGTATTTCCTTCGATATGTAACTGAGTTGACATCCCCGGCATGGCATAAATTTGACCAGCAAGTTGTGGAATCCAGAATGAGTTCATCGGTGCATCAGAAGTAATATAAAAACTTATTGGTCTATCAATAGGGATCTCTAAAAAATTAATTGAAGCAATATTTTGATCTGGATAAATAAATAGCCATCTCCAATCAAGTGCAACTACCTCAATATTTAATGGTTTAAGATTTGAGGATATTGGTTTAAATGGATCTAATTGATAAGAACTTTGCCAAGTAACAATTGATAAAATTAGGATAATGATAGTCGGTATCACCCACCAAATTGATTCTAAAACCTTACTGCCAGATAAACTGGGATTGTATCTAAGACTGGATTTTTTATTTCCTTCTCTATATCGAATTAAAAATATAATTAAAAGACTAAATACTGGAATAACTACAAAAAGAGCAAGTATAAGAGCAAAATAAATTAAATCTAATTCTTTTTGGGCTATCAAACCCTTAGGTTCAAGAATCGGAATATTGACACTTTTTAGATAAAAATAGCCTAAACTTAAAAAAGATAAAATAAATATACCAATTAAAAAATAAATAAATTTTTTCATTTCTTAGTTTATAACCATAAGCCTATACCTCAACTATATTGTATCAAAATTTTCTAAATATATTTTAAATCCTTAGCAAAAACAGTTACTATATCTTTCAATGGATGAGCTTAAGAATAAAATAATTGATGACGTCATTTTAAGAATGAAAGAAAGTTTGATGGATGATCATCAAACACCAAAGTTAGCCTTGCCTCTAATCAATTCAAAATCTAAGTTTATTAGATCAACTCTTTTAATGCAGGTTGCTTTTATAAATAAGAAGGTCAATTCAAAAGACATCATTAAAGCTTGTAGCGTGATTGAATTACTCCATTTAGCTAGTCTAATTCACGATGATATTATCGATGACTCATCTCTTAGAAGGAATATCCCAACTATAAATTCCACTTCCGGAAATGAAATAGCCTTAATTGCTGGGGATTACATATTAACTAAATCTATCAAATTAGCCTATGACTTAAGTCCTCCCATTTCAGAATGTTTAATCGATGCCTTCTTAGAAATTTGTGAAGGGCAATATTTCGAACTAAAAGACCAAAACAAGATTAGAAGAACAGTGCACTCATACTTAAATGCAATAAATGGAAAAACTGCTACACTTTTTGGGTACTCTTTAAAAACAGGAGCTATCCTAGCTGAGCTTCCTCAAAAACAAATAAATGCTTTATTTAATTTTGGAATTAATTTTGGAATAATTTTCCAATTACTAGATGATTTCTTAGACTATTTTTCAACAGAACAAAAACTTAATAAACCAATATTTCAAGACTTCAAAGAAAAAAATTTTACCTATCCATTAATTATTTTAGATAAGGAAGCTAAGGACTTAATTTTAAAGGCTAAATCACTCGAGGAGATAATTAAAATTCTTATTAAAAATAACGCAATCCAAAAAACAATTGATCTAATCAATAAATATCAGGCGAAAGCTTTTAATGACCTTGATCCTTTTCCCAAGCTCCATTTTCTAAAAGAATATATTAATACCTATTTTAATAATCAAATTAATCAAAAGATCAACCCTAAATATAATTCATATTTACAATAGTTCTAATGTTTAGTAGTATTAGGCTGAAAGAATTATCAAATGTATCTTTTTAATTATCTTGGTAGTTTAGTTAACTTAAATTTACCGGGTCACTATCTCCATTGGTCAATCCTAACTATTTCGCTAGCAAATCTAACTATTATTGGATTAATGGTTGTCATCTTTGGGCTTGCTATAATACTACCTTTTCCAAAAGGAAAAGAAGTTAGTGAATCTCAAATTAGTTATGAACCTAAAATTGATCAAGACTTTAAATCGCCAAACAGTAATATGCTTACTTTTAAATTACGTAAGCTCATTAGAAAATATTTATCCTTAGATAACTTAATTCCAGACCATCAGCCCGTGTATGTAAGTTCTTGGATATACGTTTTTGGAATTGCAACTTTGGCTGCTTTATTTATAGTTATTTTATCTGGATTAATCCTTGCAATTGGAGGTGTCAACTGGTGGCATGAAAGCACCCTAGGACATTTCATTAATAGCATTCATCTTTGGGGAGTTGAGTTATTTATGTCCTTCATGGTCATTCATCTTTGGGGTAAATTCTGGATGTCGGCCTGGAGAGGGAAAAGAATGCTAACTTGGATGACTGGCGTGTTAGCTTTTCTGGTTTCAATTATAGAAGCATTCACTGGATATTTAAGCCAACAAAATTTTGATTCTCAATGGATTTCAACGAATGGTAAAGATGCTATTAACGCAACTGGTCTAGGCTCATTTTTCAATATTATGAATTTCGGACAGATGATAACTTGGCACATTGTTTTAATACCACTCGCACTTGTAGGGCTAATTCTTTTACACATTCTTCTTGTCAGAATAAAAGGAGTAGTTTCACCAGTAGTTAAAATTAAAAGATCTAATAAACAATTACGAAAAAAACTAGCTTCTTTGGAATCAACCAAGTGGAAAGGTCCAAATCGAAAATACGACATAATCAAAGAAGGAATTATTGCTACAATTATCGTAAGTTTATTAATCATTGGTCTGGCTTTTATTTTATCTTCTCCAGATGATCCGCCAGTTACTATTCAAAGTTGGTCTAAAATAGCTCCCGCAGATTTTGTCGGTACCACTTTAAGTGAACTAAATGGTACCTCGGAAACTTCCCAATATGGTCCACCATATAATTATGGTTCCAACAATGTTCAAAAAATTGGATTTTCATGGCAACTAATAGCAGGTGTTCATCAACAAATTGATCCTGCTCAAACATTTGTTTTATATCCTTTAGAAAAATTAGACTACGATAATCCTACTTTAATTAATGCAATCAAAGAATATAAAAGCGCATCTCAATATCAAAGAATTGTTTGGTTAACCAATTATTCAGTAGTTCTTCCAAAGTTAACATTTAAAAATAATTCACCTATTGTTCCAAAAACAAATGATGGCCCTGTACCAGAAATCATAAATGCTGAATTAAATTATGCTAGATCTGGAGCAATAGACGCTAGCTTACTTTCAGAAAGTCCATTTTATGGTTCAAATTATTCTAAACCACTACTCTTTATAGAAGATGGTAATTACTTCTCCTCACTTGCTAAGACAAGACATCTATATGGAACTCAGTGGGGAGTAATGAATGAGACGGGATCATATCCTGGTCAACCATGGTTATGGCTTTATACATTGTGGTACCAAATTCCATCATTTTCTACTTCTGCTAATGTCGATCTCATTGCGATCTATTTAACAACTCTTTGCACCGTATTATTACTTTTAGTTCCGTTTATTCCAGGAATTCGTGACGTACCTAGATTAGTGCCAATCTACAAATTAATTTGGCGAAAGTGGTATAAAAAAACTAAGAGCTAACATTTTTAATCTAGTAATTTAATCTATTTTAAGATACTATAAACACGTTGTTATGACCAAAGATAAAATAAATTTTTATGATGATACTAAACATTTTTACGAAGACTTCTGGATTGGAAGAGATTATGAACATTTCTCGGAAGTTTTAGCTCTTAGAAAATTACTTAACAAAAAACATTTTAAAACAGCAATGGATTTCGGGGGTGGTTACGGAAGATTATCCGATGTATTATCCGATTATTCAGATAAAGTTATTTTAGTAGATCCTTCCTCAAAACAATTAAATATTGCTAAAGATAAATTTAAAAATCAGGATAATATTGAATATCTACTTTTAGATAAAAAAGACTATGTTCCAGCAAAAGACAATACAGTTGATTTACTTCTAATGGTTAGAGTTTCTCACCATGTCCCTGATCCAACGAAACTATTTAAAGAAATTTATCGTGCAGTCACGCCAAATGGATATGCAATTATTGAAGTTGCCTCAAATGCTCATCTAGTTAATAGATTAAGACAATACTCAAAACTAAAAAGAGTATCCAAAACACCAATTAGAGTAGGCTCAGTTGCAAATGGACTGAAAGATGAAACACCATTCGTAAATCACAATCCAAATACAATTATTAAACAATTAAATGATTGTGGCTTTAAATTTGAAAAAAAACTTTCTGTATCAAATTTTAGAAATGGATTCTTAAAAACCCATTTTAGACTTGATCAATTATTAAGAGCAGAAAAAATTACTCAAAAGCATTTAGCCAAAATTAATTTTGGTCCAAGTATTTTTATATTAGTAAAAAAATAGTTCAAAATGATTCAATTTATAAAAAATGAAAACTTTATAAATGGAGCAAATGAACTAATCAAACAATTAAAACTTGAGTTAATTAAAAATCCAGTGCTTTGGATTATATCCGGAGGATCTAATATCCAAATAGAGAAGTATATCTTAGACCATCTAGATAAAAAGTATCTTTCTAATTTAGAAATTATCTTAGCTGATGAAAGATTTGTTCCCCCGAATGATCCCAATTCAAATTATAACCAATTGATTAAATCAGGCTTTAAACAGGATAGCTTAAATTTTGAACCTATTTTAAGTAATTTAAATTTGGCAAAAACTAAAGAAACTTATCTAAGTCTTCTTGAAAAGAAACTAAGTAGATGTCCACTAGTTATAGGGCAGTTTGGCATAGGAGCTGATGGACATACGTTAGGAATTCTTCCATTTTCTGAAACGATTAACTCAACAGATAAAATAGTCTGTTATACTGGCAAAGATTTTACGCGCTTAAGTTTAAGTCTAAATTTTATAAAAAAAAGAATCAATTATGGATATATATTTTGTTTTGGAAAAGATAAAAAAACAGCCTTGTCTATCCTAAATTCAGATAATGATGACATAAATCACTATCCAAGTTTAATTTTTCAGCAAATTAAAGGAATCAAGTTATATAATGAATATATTGGAGGGTAAATGAAAATTGCAGTTTATGGCTTAGGAAGAATGGGAAAACAAATAGCTACCAAATTGGTTCAATCTAACAAATTTGAAGTAATTGTACATAACAGAAGTAAACAGCCAATAGATGAACTTGCCAGTCTAGGAGCAATTCCGGCCTATGATTTAAAAGAGGTCATTAATAACTTTAATGATCAGAAAGTAATTATCTGGTTAATGCTTCCTGCTGACATAGTTGATCAAAAAATAGATGAATTAATTCCCATCCTGCCTAGTGGTAGTCTTGTTATTGACGGAGGAAATTCTAATTTCAATGATACTAAGAGACGAAATCAAAAACTAAAAGAATTGAACATAGACTACATGGACATTGGAGTAAGTGGAGGAATATGGGGAATTAAAAAGGGTTTCTCGATGATGGTTGGCTCAGACAACGAAGAAAACTATAAAGAAATTGAACAAATCTTAATCTGTTTAGCAGAACCATCTGGTGGATTTGGGTATTTTGGTCAGAGCGGAAGCGGACATTTCGTGAAAATGGTCCATAACGGAATTGAATATGGAATGATGGAAAGTCTAGCAGAAGGTTATAGACTCCTAAAAGAAGGCCCTTATAAAAATCTTGATTTGTCTAAAATTGCCAATCTATGGCAAAACGGAAGTGTTGTCCAATCTTGGCTAAATAGTTTAATAGCAGAAATCATGAGCGAAAACCCAGACTTAAATAATATAAACGGAGTAGTATCTCAATCAGGTGAAGCAAAATGGTCGATTGAAACTGCAAAACAAATTGGTATTGATTTACCAATTATTCAAAAATCTCTGGATATCCGGCTTGAATCAGAACAAGGACATATAAATTATGGAACTAAGCTACTTTCCGCGATGCGTAATAAATTTGGAGGTCATAATTTAAATAACTAATGAATAATACATCAAGCCAGAATGAATTAGATCCAACTATAATCGTTATATTTGGCGTTTCTGGTGATCTAGCAAAGAGAAAAATATTACCTGCAATTTACCATTTACTAAAAGACGATTTGTTGCCAAATAATTTTAAAATCATTGGTACTTCCAGAAAGAAAATAACGCTAGATAAATTGATTTCTGATCTTGAACTTTGCGTTCTAGAACAAACTAAAGTTTGCGATAAAAATGTTTTAATCAAATTTAAATCCTGCTTAGAATTAATCCAATTTGATCCAGATAGTCCAAAAGATTTTATTAAACTTAAACAAAAATTTGATCTTATTGAACAACAGAGTAAACTCTGTTTTAATCGACTATTTTATCTTTCGGTTCCACCTAATGTAGTTGAGAATATTATTAAAATATTAGGTCTAAGTGGACTAAACAAAAGCTGTGCTCATAACAATGCTAAAACACGCTTATTAATTGAAAAACCTTTTGGAAGCGATCTAAAATCTGCAGAAAAACTAATCTTTAATATCTCTAAATTTTTTAACGAAGATCAACTCTTTAGAATAGATCATTACTTAGCAAAAGAAACTGCCCAAAATATTATTATATTTAGAAAAGATAACCCCATATTTAGAGAAATATGGAGTTCGGAATTTATCAAATCGGTTAAAATTAAAGCCTATGAAAAGATTGGAATTGAAGGAAGAGTTAATTTTTACGAAAACATTGGTGCTCTTCGAGATATTCTTCAAAGTCATCTACTTCAACTCCTAACATTAATTACTTTTGATATCCCAAATAATTTATCCGATATCCCTAAATTACATAAGTCTAAATTGAAGCTTTTAAAAAAAGTAAAACTTAAAGATACAAAAAATTTATCCAATAATTTAATCACTGGTCAATATAAAAGTTATAGAAAGGAAGTTAATAATTCAAATAGCAATACGGAGACTTTTATAAGTTTGAAATTAAAAATAGATAACCAAGAATGGGACGGAGTTGATTTCGTTTTAGAAACAGGGAAGAACTTAAAGTATAAGACAACAAAAATTGAAATCATTTTTAAAGATCCGAAAGAATCCTTAGAAAATAAATTAACTTTTCGACTCCAACCTAACGAAGGAATCTATATTAAATTAAATGTTAAAAAACCTGGCCTAGATAATGAAATAATTAAAGCTAATATGGATTTTAGTTATAAAAATAGTTTTACATCTGATCCGGGTCATCCCGATGCCTATGAGAGAGTTTTAATTGATTCGATTAAAGGCGACTTCAGTTTATTTCCAACAAATGATGAAGTTATTGAAAGTTGGCAAATTATTCAACCAATATTAACCTATTGGAATAATCCTAAAAACAAAAACTTAATAATATATGCCGATCAAACTAAACCAAAATTAATAAAATAGTCTATAATAAATAAAAGAATATGAGCAGCGGAACACTAATCGACATAGCACTAATTATTATCCTATTATTATCTGTTTTTAGGGGTTGGAAAATTGGATTTGTTCAACAATTATTTTCTGGAATTGGCTTTTTTGGTGGCTTATTTTTAGGGACATTAATTGAACCTTATTTTATTAACCTAGCTCATTCTGTCGAATCAAGAACCTTAATTGCGCTTTTATGTTCACTTGGATTAGCTTTTGTCTTTTTGACTATAGGTGAATTTATTGGGATTTATTTAAAGAATATCGGTCTTCATTTTAAAATTATTAACGATCTTGATGATATTCTTGGCTCAATAATCAGTTTTATAATAACTCTATTAATTATTTGGTTAACTGCAATGGTGCTTTCATCACTTTCTATTGCTGGGCTTCAATCTATAATTAATAGTTCTAAAATAATTACAGCCTTAAACAATAATTTGCCCAATGCACCTACAGTTCTAAGCGATCTAGGCTCAATAATTGATCCTAATGGTTTCCCCAAAGTATTTTTAAATGGTGAACCTAATTTAAATAATCTTAATGTCAATCTACCTGGATTATCTCCATTTCAAACCGCTATATCTCAAGATCAACGCTCAGTTGTCAAAATCGAGGGTGTTGGATGTGGTGGTATAGTTGAGGGATCAGGCTTTGTGGTTGGACCTAATTTAGTTGCTACTAACGCTCACGTCATTGCTGGAGTTAATAAGGAATATGTTTATGACAATAACGGATCGCATAGAGCGATTCCTATTTATTTCAACCCGAATTTAGATTTTGCTTTATTAAAAGTTACAGATTTAAGTGGCAAACCATTAGTCATTGATAGCAATATCTTAAATAATAATTCACCAACAGCTTTCTTGGGATATCCAGGAGGAGGTCCATTGTCTGTTAAACCTTCCTTAGTATTAACCGAAATTCAAGCTGTAGGACTAAATATTTTTGGACAGGGCAGTACATCTCGTAGCATCTACGAACTAAAGGCAAATGTAATACCCGGAAATTCAGGAGGTCCTCTAATCAATCAACAAGGTCAAGTTGTTGGAATTATCTTTGCACAGTCAACAACTTATCATGACGTTGGTTATGCACTTACGGTAAACCAAATCGTCAAACCATTAGAATACGCCCAAAAAAATCCATCGAGCACAACTTCAAATCAATGCGCAGAATAATCTTAGATCTAAAAATATGCTAAAATAAAAATATGCAGTTATTTAAAAATTGGACCATCCCAAAAACCCTACCATATATCTTAATTATAGCTTCTATCATCGGCTTATTCGGAGCTTTTTCATTGTCCTATGATCAAATAAAGATTCTTCAAAACCCACAATATAAACCTATATGTGATCTAAACCCAATTGTTAGTTGTGGTAACGTGATGCAATCTAAAGAGGGAGATGCTTTTGGTGTACCAAACCCATATATTGGTTTAGCTGCTTTTGGATCGTTAATAACAATCGGTTTTGCTATATTAGCAGGAGCAAAATTTAAAAGATGGTTCTGGATTGGACTTGAACTCGGTTCAATATTTGGAATAGGTTTTATACATTGGCTCTTTTTCGAAAGTGTCTATAGAATAAATGCACTCTGTCCGTATTGTATGTCTATATGGGTAGTTACGATAGTTACATTTGTATATGTTACTTTTTATAACATTGATAGTCATAATATTAAAATCTCAAAAAAATGTCAGCCCATCTATCAATATTTAAGAAAACATCATCTTGAAATAGTAATCATTTGGCTTTTAGTCATTGCTCTTTTAATACTCAAACATTTTTGGTATTTTTTCGGAAAATATATCTAATTTATTCACTTCTTAATGCATCAATTGGTGCTTTTTTAGCAGCTTTTAGAGCTGGCAAACTTCCGAATATAATCCCATCTAAAATGGATGCTAAAAGTGCTAAAAGAACAATTTGCCAAGTTATTGATGGTTCTATATTAGTAAACATCCGCATGATTAAATCCACAAAATAAGCAAAAATAACACCAATTAACCCTCCAATGGTCGATAGGGTAGTTGACTCAATCAAAAATTGATTTAAGACCTGTCTGTTAGTTGCCCCCAATGCCTTACGTATTCCAATCTCATGATATCTTTCAGTTACTGATACCAACATCACATTCATAATTCCAATGCCACCAACCACAAGTGAAATAACGGAAACTCCAATAATCAATTTAGAAATTAATTTTAAAATACTGCTACTAGAATTGGAACTTTGGTTTTGATCTAAAACTTCAAAATTGTTTTGGCCATTATGACTTTGAAGCAAATTACTATAAATACTGTTTTTAGTTTGATTTAACAAATTTGGTTTTGTTGGTTTAGCCAAAATCTGGTAAGTAGTTATTGTATTATTAGTCATTGACTCCGCTTGATTATAATTAATAAACAAAGCCCTATTAAATTCCGATCCACTACTTAGAGGAGTAGAGGGAAAAGGATTCAAGATTCCTTCAACAATAAATGGTTGATTATTAATCATCACCGTCTGACCTAGCGGAACATCTTCATTAAAAAGCTCACTGGCTGCTAGGCTACCAACAACTACTTGATTTGAACTAATGTTACTACTCAAGAATGAACCATAAGATAAGCTTTGATTAAAAAAACTTAAAAAATTATTTGTTGTTCCAACAACTAAACCACTTTTGTAACTTTTTGCAGTTCCAATAACGTCAGCAGTCATTGCACTTTCTGGAACAACTTGAGAGACATCTTTACTTCTTTGAATGATATGTACATCATTCTCAGATAAAGAACCGGAAACATTGATTCCTGCTAATAAAGAGAGGCTATCAAGACTTGATCCTGATACCTGTACTGATGATGGACGAATTGTAATAATGTCTTTTCCATATGAATTAATTTGATTGGCAATTTGTAATTTTATACCCTCCGAAATCCCAACAACTAGTATAAAAGAAGTTACACCTATGATCACTCCAAGTGTAGTCCAAAAATTTCGCAGTTTTGAATTTCTAATAGTTGCTAATGCGCTTTTAAAATATGATCCTTTAATTAAAATCATTTCCTTAACCTCTTCTTAACCGTCTTTCTTGGTCGATTTTGCTTCTTACTTTTTTTATTCACTCTAAAAGAAGGTTGAGGTATTGCTTTCATTAAAGTCGATATACCCTCTAAATCATCATCAATTGTTTTAGTTGGAATAGTATATAAAGTCTTTCGAGCCCTTTGAGCAACTTTACCTATAGCAGTTTTTTCGTCATAAACAATATTGCCATCATGCATATAAACTACTCTCGTAGCATATCTAGTAAGCTCAGGGTTATGCGTTACAAAAAGAATGGTATTACCCATAGCATGAATATCACTTAAAATTTCCATTATTAATCTACTTCCGACACTATCTAAATTCCCAGTAGGTTCATCAGCTATTATCAATTTTGGATTATTAATCAAAGCTCTAGCAATCGCTGCACATTGAGCCTGTCCACCACTTAACTGATTGGGATAAAAATATTCTCTGTTTTTTATTCCGACTCGTTCTAAAATATTTGACGCTAACTTGTACCGCTTAGATTGATTAAGTCCTTTATAAATTAAGGGTAGGGAAACGTTTTCTAGGACAGTTAATTTATTAAGCAGATTAAATGACTGAAAGATAAAACCGATTGAATCTCTCCTTAATTTAGCCGCTTTATTAGATCTAATTCTTGAAACATATTTTCCTTCAAAAAGATAATTTCCTTGAGTGGGTCGATCTAATAATCCAATCACATTCATCAAAGTACTTTTTCCAGATCCACTTGGACCCATTATTGCAATAAATTCACCTTTTTCAATCACCAAATTTACTTCATCCAATGCAATTGTCGTTGCATCGCCGAAGCCATAAATCTTTGAAACATTTTCTAGTTTAATTAATGACATGTATAAGATATAGTTTAAACTTTTTATTGATATAATAACAAGGTAATTTTGTAGTAATTTTTATTTTTTAATCAGCAAAATTACAGTAAAATAAAAAGAGCTCAATTGGAGAGGTCGCCTAGTTGGCCTATGGCGCACGCTTGGAAAGCGTGTAGAGTTTTTTCGACTCTCGAGGGTTCGAATCCCTCTCTCTCCGCCAGTAGATATTTCGGCTACATCGAGTAGCAAATCATACGGTTTATTAAGCCTTATAACGGATACAGCATCATCACCAGCACGTAGGTTCGACACTAACTCGTTGCATATTGCGTCCTGCTCCATTAAGTCGTTGGTGCTTAGTAAGATTTTCAGATAAGAACTAACGAGTTCGTAGAACTCTTTCTCATTCGGCAAGCCAACCTTCAATCGTTCTAACTCCTTACCAGCTTCTTTGACGTTGTGGTCAGCAACATTCATCAGGTTTTGATAATACTCTAGCTTGCCCTTATGGTGTTTCTTGTAGTCGGCAGGGTGGTCAACTTGGAATTGCTGATACTTCAGATATTGTTGCTCATTCTTGCGGTAATCGCTTCTAGCTTCACTCAGTTTGCGTTTGGCTATGGCCGTCTCCTGTGCCAATTTGATTTTCAGCTTGTCGATGTGCATTTGATACGCTTCTTTGCTCTTTTTTGTACAATGTCTGAGCGTCCATTCAATGTGAGCCATTAAAAACTTCGCTCTAACGCTTCTCTGTAGCTTATGACCGTACCGTTTGATGGCTTCGTCATCGTGATGGCGGATGCACTGCTTATTACGGCAGTAAAAACTGACAACGTACTTACCTTTATTCTTGCCCTTCTTTATGGGCTGGTGCTGAAATTGCATAATGCTATCACAGAAGTCGCAAATAACTTTATCTCGGAGTAAGCCATACTCTAGCCGCTTGGTCTGCGTACTTTTGCCAGCATATTCGGTGTCGAAGGTCGCAGCCATCTTCTGATTGAGTGCAATATACTCGTCTGGTGTGATAAGTGGCAAAAAGCCATATAACTCCACTAGGTTGGCGTACTTGCCGTGTTTATACAGTCCAAAGTAAAAGGTGTCAGCAAACATATCACCGACCATGTTTTTATCAACCTTGAGCAGCGTGTAAGGCTCATCCTGGTTTTTACGGACTGCAAAATGTGAGGTTCTGAGGAACTGAGCAATCTCGATGTTGGTTTTACCCTTGTTGAGCTGGATATTGACCGCCTCTCGAAGCAAATCCCAATTATAGCCATCAGGAATGAAGTAACCTGTGCCTCTGTCGACGTAGTAACCTTTTTTGACCACTCCTTGATACTTACCCTCTCTGACGTTGCCTGTAATGCCTCTGGTGATGTCTACTGACAGCTTGTCTGAATACTGTTTAGAGGTTGCAAACAGGATGCCGAGTAACATCTTGCCATTTGGATTGTTTTCAAATTGATAAGTGCAAAAATGAAGGTCTTGAATGTCCATTAAGTCAATCATTTCGATAATTTCGCCAGCCTCTTTCATGTTGCGTGAAATCCTGTCCGGCGACCAAGAAATCAGACCATGATACTTACCAGTCCTAAAGCCCTCAATCATATCGTCAAATATGGGGCGATTGCCTGAGATTTTAGCAGAAGCACTCTCCTCAAGAATGTCCTCTTCACGAACGTGGATTTTTAGGACATTGTTGGCTATGTCTAGGCACTCGGTTCGCTGGTCGTCAAGTGAACGTACCTGTTTGGCTTCATCGTCGGTGGACTTACGCAGGTAGATAACAAAACGCTGCTTTTCTTTCGGCAGTATACGGTTAGCACCCTCCTCTGTTCTTGTGAAGAAATCTGTTAATTCCTCAACGGTTCGTTTGCTGACTGGCAGGGTAAATGCTTCAGGATTTGCAGCTTTACGCTTGGCTACCTGTTGTTCGGCCTCTAACTGCCGCTCCTCGCTCAGAACAACCTTCTCACGCTTCTTACGAGGCTTTCTGACTGGTTTTTCTGCTTTAGCCATTTTTGCTACTAATCTTTTGGACTTTAAGTATTTTTGCCTTTTTACCAGACACCAAAATAGGGTAGGTTTTAAGAAGTCTAAAGCTCTTATCGTTCTCTACGATGGTATTTAACGCTTCGCTGCCAGACAGTACCACCGCAACAGCGTCGGGCTTCATAACCCGCTGTAATTCCTTAAACATCTGGCTGTAAATATCGCTCAAATCGCTACTTTCGTCGTAAATACCCCACGGTGGGTCGGTAATAACACGGTCAATGCTGTTGTCTGCGAGAAAGTCTAAACTGCGAACGTCAGCTTCGTGCCATTTGATTGCAGGGTGTTCGTGCCTATTTGGCAGTTTTTGATTATCAACTGCCGTAACTTGCTTGCAGCCAAAACCTCTCACGGTTTCATAAGGAATTGAGCCATAGCCAGCAAACATATCGAGTACCGTATGCTTCGCCTTAATACCTGCTGCTAAGCAGAGAATATGTGCCAGTTCGGGTCGTAATTCGCCAGCAGAGAGCTTTTCTCTCTTGAACTTGGCTCTTGGTAACCGTAATGTAAATAACTTCTTGCCTGACGTTCGCTCAATCAAATAGAAGTCGTTTTTCGATAGGTGAGCATTAGGCTCAAGCCTTAACTCTTGTTTCATCTTTGCTTCCAGTTTGGTACGTTCGCTCTGGTTCATTGGTTGAGGTGAGCCATCTTTGAGTAGCATTAAGCGGTAATACCTGCCTTTAAGGGCTGATTTTGGTATCTCTGCTGGTTTATCAGTTACCAGATAGACGTTTGTAAAATATCTCAACTCTATCAGCCGCTCTGTTGGCAAAGAGGACTGAAATGTAACCGAGCTATCGTCGTGTGCAATGATTTTTAGCTCGTCCAACTTAAAGCCTTTGAGCTGTTTAGTTATGAGTTCGAGAGTACCTGCTGGAAAGGTAGCAAAATAACTGTTCATTTGCTTCTCCCCTTTGTTACATAGCCGATATTGTTCGGGCTATTGAAGTTAAAGGTTACTTTTTGATACTGAATATCATTTTTATCAAAGTATTGTTTAATTTCATCGAGCAGTGCATCTCTACCTAGCTTTCTACTTCTATCCCAAAAATTGCAGCAGGGCACGACTAACACAGTACGTGTTGTGGCAGATTGAACCACAGGTCTTAATGCCTCATCAGGGTGTAAGCCCACAATTAAATCGTAGAAGTCAGCCATATCCGCAACGTATTCCTCTTTTCGACTTGCTACGCCAACCATAGTCCAGCCTCTCGGGTCAATAACTTCAGCCTCAAAGCCCTTTTTATTTAGCATACGGCTCAGCATACCTTGACCACCAGCAACGTCTGCTACGTACTTAACCTTGCCTCTAAAAGTATTGGTGATGAAATCGGCAACCTCCTCAAATCGTGCAGGGTCGCCGTGAAATCTATGAGCCGCCATAGACAGAACCAACTTCAACTTTCTCTAAACCACTCCTTAAATCAGCTTGAGCACCTTCTAGGTCTTGCCAGATTTTCAATCCTTGCTTTTTTCTTTCCCAAAACCAGTTCAGCAAGCCTATTTGAGCACGAAGGCGATAGCAGTTAATGCGAGCTTCCCAATTTGAGGTATCAAAGCCAGCCTTTTCGTGTGCCGACCTTAAGTCGCCGTAAACCTCAAGCGGATATTTGCCACACCTTGCAATATCCATCGCCCAATCACCTACAATAGCAAAATACCAGTCCAAAACCGCCGTAACTTTGCCGTCTTTAATAAGCAAATTGTCCGAGCCAAAATCCTCGTGAACTAAAAATCTATCAACAGGACAAAGTTGAGCAAGTTCGCCGATTTTAGCCCAAGCTCGTCTAACAAGTTCAGCATTTACTGTGTCGTTAGTATAAAAATCCGCCGAACAAAAATCGTCAGTCAGAAAATCTGACCACGATTTATGCTTAGCCCGTCCAGTTTCGCTAAAATCACCATACCCCTTAATTTCATCAACTGCTGTAGAGTGGAGTGCGACAAGTGTCTCTTGTATGCTTGGCATTGCGGCTATTGCCTGCTTGCCGTGTAGCTCATCACTTCTTACTCCTTTTATGTACTCTGATACGCAGAACCAAACCCCTTCATCGAGTTCTTTAATCAGCTTTACCTTTGGAATGGGTAGTTTTGGTGTAGCAAAATGCTGTGCCGCATACTTATCTTTTTGGTAGCCCACAGGGTCTATACCAAATCTGACAACCACTCTGTCTGAGTTCTTTGTTACTACAAGTGCAGCACGAGAGTAGTATCCGGTCTTGAACCACTCAACGCTTTCAATCGGTTCACCTAGCTCAGACTTGATGTGGTGGAGAGCAAGGCTATCGTCTATTTTTACAATGTGCTTGCTAGACATCAGCTTTGCTCCGTGAACTTAATCAAATCCTCTTTCTTATAGCGTCGTAACTTACGTTCACCAATCCGAACGGCTTTCAGAATACCTTTCCTGTCCCAATTACGAAGTGTATTGGGGTGAACTTGCAGTAGTTCGCAAGCCTGTTTGAGTGTTAGATATTGTGGTAAGTCTTGTGTTGCCATTTGATAACAATATTATACAACACTAAGGAGTTGAATAAAAGCCTAAAAACTTACTTTTCGGCTTGGTCTATATCATTCCAGCTCTTGGCTCTCTCCAGCCAATCTCGTAGCTGTGATTGAGTGTCTATTCTGTGAATTAGCCACATTCTTACGTCAGCAATATCCTTACCAGTGGCCGTAACTTCCTGTCCTACGTGGTCAGCCAGCTTGTCGTCTGGTAGCTCAAGCAGTTTAGTGTAAATCTCTTCTTTAGGTGTGGGTTTGCCGTTTCGGTTACGATTGGTGGCTCGCTCCTGTTCACGCAGTCGGTAAATAACTGTGCGATAGTTGGTCGCAATTATCTTTTCTTGAACTCTCACGGTGTCTGCTACCACCTCAATATGTTCTCTAAGCTCGGCTGGTATGTCAGGCTCGGCCTGAGGCTTCGTAGTGAACTCATTGGCAGCTTTTCTCTCTAACCACCACTGAGAAGCCCTCAAATCGCCTGAATTGATAGCATTGATAACAACCGCTTTGGCTTTGATATTCGGTTCAATCTTAGCTCGGTTAATTTTGTTACGAAAATCAGGGTTCTCGCACAGCCACACATAGTAGGTTTTACGGCTAATACCAGCGTACAGAGCGGCTTCTGTGACGTTATAGCCCATATTGAAGGCAGCTAACAATTTCGTTACAACTTCTGGCTTGAGTTTAGTAGGACGACCACGCTTGCTCTTGGCTTCACGTTCAGTTTCATCAACTTCATTCTTCCAGCGTTCGACTGTCTGCTTAGCTTCCGCATCCAACTTTTCAGCGTACTTTGCTATATCCAACTTTTACCCCAAAACTATGAGAACAGTTAATAAGTATTGGTTTCGGTTGCCTCTATGCTTAATTATAACAAATAACAGAGATAGTTATGAGTTCAACACCTTTTTGGTTAAGTTATTCTTGAACGCTAGTTTGGTCATCGCCCTGATAGGTTTCGATGACAATTCTATCTGTTGGCGTAGTGAATGGTCTGTCGTCCCAATTCGAGGTGTCCTGTGGTGAGGATTGTGGTGGTAAGGCCGTCTCAGACTGCTCTTGCGGCTCTGTGCTGCTTTCAGTTGGCGTACTATCATCACTGCTGCTCATATCTGTAATTATAGCAGGAATTGTGTCTCTACGGCTCGTTCAGGCTTGATTAAATCGGCAATTAGTTGGTTCAGGTTGGTTAGTTTTGACTTGAGCACTTTATAATTCAGTAACAGATTGTATAATGGTTCGAGTGTAGGTTCGACGGCAGTAGCTGTCATTCCGCCAAATAGGTTATAAATATATTATTCAACTACAATTAATTTCTAAAATTTATAATCCTAAAGATAATTTGAATATTCAATTAATCAGAGTTCCGATATCGCTTCTAAGAAGTACGTTTAGGATGTTGTCTTTTACTAATGGATTAAATACTATTATTGATTTATTTTGTTCCATGGCTAGACCTAGGGCAGCTTTATCCATAACTGCAATTTCAGGATTACTTAGAGCTTGCTCAAAAGTTATTGAATTTAATTTTTGAGCATCGCTATATTTATGTGGATCTTTATCAAAAACACCGTCAACCTTAGTTGCCTTTAAGACTACTTCGGCGTCTAATTCAAGTGCAAAACTAACAGCTGCAGTGTCATGAGAAAAGTAAGGTCTAGCCGTTCCTCCGGCAATAATTACAATTCTTCCTGATTCTAGATGTTTAATAGCTCTTCTATATGAATAAGGCTCAGCAACTTGATCGGCAAAGATATTACTTAAACACCTTACTTTTAAATCATTGGATTCGAATATATCCGTTAAAATCATTGAATTAATTAATCCACTTAGCATTCCCATTTGATCTGCAGTAACTCTTCTTATTCCTTTTTGGGCAATTTCTGCTCCTCTAACCATATTTCCACCACCCACAATAATGATAATATCAACACCAAGACTAACAGCTTTTTTTATTTCTAAAGCTAAATAATTAGCCATTTCAGGATCGACACCAAAATCATATTTTCCAGCTAATTGTTCGCCAGATATTTTAATTAAAATTCTCTTATACTTTGTACTGGCCATATCTTTAAAGAGTCTAGCAAATATATAAAAACAAAGCTATACTTTTTTTATGACCATTTTTTCCTGGAACGTTAATGGGATAAGAGCTATTCAAAAAAAAGGAAATCTTCAAGAATTTATTAAAAAGCATAACCCAGATATCCTTGCACTTCAAGAAATTAAAGCATCTAAAGAACAATTCGATTTTGATACTAACGAATATTTTAAATATATTTATTCCGCTAAAAAACCAGGGTATTCCGGAACGGCAATACTTTCAAAAACTAAACCTATATCTGAAATATATGGTTTACCGAATAATATTATAAAAGAATTTAATCTAGAAAATGATAGTTACGGTAATCCTAATGAAGAGGGCAGAGTACTTACTCTAGAATATCCAAGCTTTTATCTTATAAGCGTCTATACACCTAATGCTAAAGATGATCTGTCTAGGCTTTCATTAAGACATAAACAATGGGATCCAGCTTTTTTAAAATTTGTGAAAAACTTAAACCAAAAAAAGGAAGTAATTTTTTGTGGAGATTTAAACGTAGCTCACACCGAAAATGATTTAGCAAATCCAAAACCTAATAAAGGAAAAAAAGGATTTACTGATGAAGAACGGGAAGGAATAGATAATATTATAAAAAATGGTTTTATAGACTCGTTTAGAGAATTTCATAAGGGCAATGGACATTACACTTGGTGGTCATATTTTGCTAAGGCTAGGGAAAGGAATGTTGGTTGGAGAATAGATTATATTTTTCTTTCCGAAAACTTAAAAAACAAATTATTAGAAGCAAGCATTTATCCTGAATATTACGGTTCAGATCATTGTCCGGTAGGAGTTAAATTAAATATTGAAAAATGATTAAACCTATTATCCAAGAACAAAATAAACCTTTATATCCGGATTTAATTTGGTCAAAACCAGAGAATAAAAACAATGCTGGCAAAATTCTAATAATCGGTGGAAATCAATATGAATTTAAAAACATTGCATCTATCTATGAATATTTAATTAAAGCAAAAGTTGGATCAATAAAAATTATTCTTCCAGATATATTAAAAAAACAAATTAAGCTCGACCCAGAAGTAGGTATCTTTTTGGCGAGTAATCGCAGTGGCAGTTTTTCTCAGAAAGCACTTCTAGAATTAATTGAGTATAGTTCATGGGCAGATTCCGTCATTTTGGGAGGAGATTTTGGAAAAAACGCCGAAACTAGATTACTTTTTGAAACCTATCTAGAAAAAAACAATAATAATTTTATATTTACAAACGATTCTTCAAATTTTATTCCAAAAACTAGTTCCAATAACATAGAGATCATTATCCAACCTTTAAACATACTCCAAAAGTTTTTTTTATCTCTTACCCATCAAGTTACCTTAAGCCTACAGGACAATCCTGATCAGATATATCAAAAATTAACTGAATTAAATAAAATATATAATCAACCGATAATTACTTTGATCAATAACAATGTTCTTTTTGTATATAATCAAAAGATAGTTTTAACTAGATCGATTAATCCTATAGATCAAAACCAAATTTTTAATAAATTAAGCTCTTATATAAGTTCATATGTAGCTATCAATAATGACAAACTATTTAAAATGATCTCATCTGGAATATACGAAGCATTAAATGAGCAATAATTTATGAATGGTGGGCAAGGAGGGAATCGAACCCTCAATCCAAAAGGAACACGATTTTGAGTCGTGCGCGTATACCAATTCCGCCACTTGCCCAAAAAGTTCTAAGACTTAAAAACTTTAGCCTTCAAGATGTAATTGTACTATAATGAAAGATGCTTATCTAGTAAATAAACAATCTAAAATGAATAATGAAATAAAACCGGCCGAAAACTTGATTCGACAAAAAATTAGTCACATTTATGATACTGGTAATGAGCCTAATCTCAAAACTGAGATTGAAGAGATCAAAGAAATCGATCAAAAAAGTAAACATCAGAAATTTCTAGATAACTTAGTTCATCATCAGAAAGACATTGCGGTTATTCAAACGGAATGGCATAACTATTATATTCATTTACCTGAAAATGAAAAAAAAGAAGTATGGAACGAATTTTATGCCAGTAATCGTAATTTGAAACGTCCTTCTGGTATTGACTCCTTTGAACTTAATATGACTCGCCAAAAAAATGCTATTGTTGGGCAAAATAAGTTTAATAATCAGGAAGGCAATAAAACCTTATTAAAACACATTCATAATAAGCTTTCGGCTAACGGAAAA
>JAJZMH010000031.1 GCA_021850365.1 bacterium | reverse complement strand
ATCAAGAATTCGTTTCAAAAGATAAATTGAAATATTGGGGAGAGGTAGATTTTTATCTAGGCGGAATGGAGCATACTACGCTTCATTTATTATATTCTCGTTTTTGGCATAACTTCTTTTACGATACTGGACTTGTTCCATTTAAAGAACCATACAAAAAAAGAAGAGGTCAAGGAATAATCTTAGCCACTGATGGAACAAAAATGAGTAAGAGTAAGGGAAATGTAGTAAATCCCATTGATGTTATTGATCAGGGTTATGGAGCAGATGCTTTGCATTTAGCAATTGCTTTTCTTGCTCCCTATGATCAAACTACTCCATGGAGTCCAGAAAGTGTAGTTGGATCTTACCGCTTTTTGGACCGAGTTTATAGGCTATTTTTAAAAGATAAATTAGATTTTAGCTTAGCTAAACTTGATTTAGATTTAGAATATAAGATTAATCATATTATTAAGACTATATCTGAAGATATTGAAGCACTTAATTTCAATACAGCTATATCCAGCCTAATGGAATATACTAATGATTTATATAAGTTCAGCGTTTCTGCTTTAAATAAAGAACAGTGGCAAAGAGCAACCCAAACCTTAATTCAATTGCTAGCTCCCTTTAGTCCATACTTAAGTGAAGAATTATGGTCTAGGTTAGCTAATCAAGAATCAGTACATCTAAGTTCATGGCCTACCTATCAAGAGAAGTATCTAGTTAAAAACAAAGTTTTAATAATCATCCAAGTTAATGGAAAGCTAAGATCTAAAGTTGAAGTTGAAACGGATATTGACGATCATAAATTGGAACAAATAGTCCAAAATGATTTAAAAATTAAACAGATATTAAAAGATCACCCAATGAAGAAATTAATAATTGTCAAAAACAGATTAGTCAACATAGTTATTTAACTTAAGTGATAAATATATCTTGAGAAAAAACTTAATCGAATATATAATTTTATTAAGTATTAAGCCAAATAACAGCCAAAAGGAGTAAAAATAATTTATGGGAAAACCTAAAAAAAGGACAAGTCCACGTAAAACAGGTTTACGGAGAAGCCATTTGGTAGTTGATTTAGCACGCAGAGTTAACGCTAGATCTAAAGTGAAAGCTTTTACAACCAAAAAAGAGTTCGGCAAGAAGACTTCTTAGTAATTTAAAATATTAAGTTAAACAAATAAAATGGCATCAAATAGACATTTAGGACGAATAATAGCATTTCAAACTCTTTATGAAGAGGAATTTAGGCTTGAAGCTAATGATCAATCCTTTGATTTAAAAGAGGTTTTAGACCGAAATGTATCTAGATATAAAGACGAGGTATCAGATATAGACTTTATATCTAAGTTAGTTTTAGGGGTTAGTAAGGAACATTCTAAAATAGATAAAATTATTCAACCCATTGCTCCTGAATGGCCAATTGATCAAATTGCCCGGATGGATAGAATAATTCTTAGAATGAGTATCTTTGAACTTCAAAACGTTCATGATACTCCTATTAAAGTAGTTATTAACGAGGCAATAGAATTAGCTAAAGAATTTGGAGGAGAAAATTCATCTAAATTTATTAATGGAGTTTTAGGAACCTATTATAAAAATGAGATTGAACCAAAAGAAGCAACTAAAGATAAGTCAGAAAAAACCAAAAAGAAAGCAAAAGCAGCTATTAAGAAGAAAGTAACTAAGAAATGAAGAAACCCTCTCCTATAAAGAGTATTAAAAACATAGTTAGAAGAAGACCCAGCTCGATCAATGAGGTGGTCCATGAAACTACATCAGGTGGGATAGTTTATAGACTTAATTCTAAAACTAATCGGGTTGAATTCTTGCTTATTAAAGATGCTAAAGGAAGATGGACAATTCCTAAAGGACATGTTGAACCCGGAGAGGAAACTGGAGCAACTGCAGAACGAGAAATTCGAGAAGAAACCGGACTTCAGGATATGGAAGTTTTGTTTTGGCTCGGTAAAGTAAATTTTAGATATAAACGTGAAAAATCACTTGTTTTAATGGTAATGCATATTTGGCTAGTAAAAGCCTTAGGTGATACTAATAAGCTTGATCCCGAGGAATGGTTAACGGATGCTAAATGGATTGAAGCTAACGATGCAATCGATAAAATTGCTTATGACGATATAGGTAAGCTGATCTTAATCGGAATGAAGAAGATAAGAGAAGGTAATTATTAATCTATGGATAAGAGTGAGTACTTAAATTTTGCCAAAAACATCTTAAAAATTAATTTTAAAGACATCAATTTGTTAATGACTGCATTTACTCATCGCTCTTTTTTAAATGAACACCGTAATACAGTCAAAGTACATAATGAAAGATTAGAGTTTCTTGGAGATGCAGTTCTAGAGTTAGTAGTCACTGAATTCCTTTATACTAACTACAATCATCCAGAGGGTGTTTTAACAAATTTAAGAAGTTCTCTGGTTAGAACCGAGAGTCTGATAGAATCTGCTCAAACTTTAAATATTGAACCTTTATTACTTCTAAGTAAGGGTGAAAAAAGTGGAAATTTAAGGGCTAGACAACAAATTATGGCAAACTGTTTTGAAGCAATTATTGGGGCAATATATTTAGATCAAGGATATGACGAAGCTAAAACTTTTATAGATAAATATATTATTACTAAACTAGGACAAATACTAAAAGATGGAAACTGGCTTGATCCTAAATCTAAGCTTCAAGAAGTAGTTCAAAGAGAAGAAGCTATTACTCCCAGTTATAAAGTAATCGAAGAACAAGGACCAGACCATGATAAGAGTTTCAAGGTAGGCGTATTTCTTAAAGATCACCAAATTGGTGTAGGATCTGGAACTTCCAAACATATTGCTCAACAAAATGCCGCTAAAAGTGCTTTGAGTAAATATTCTAGTAAAAATATTGAATTGACATAAGAGGTGATTTCTCCTAAAATAAGTCAAATAAGATTTATAAATTTAAATTACAAAGAGAGATTACAGATATTTAATGTTAGTTATTAGATTGCAAAGAACAGGAAGAAAGAAAGTAGCTCATTTTAGGATAGTTGTTCAGGATTCCAGAAGGACCCCAACTAGTGGTAAAATTGTAGCTCATTTAGGACATTTTAATCCCCATACTAAAGAGATTAAAATAGACAAAGAACAAGCTGTTAAATATTTATCTTTTGGCGCACAACCCTCAGATAGAGTAGTTAAAATCTTAAAAGATCAAAAAATTAAATTACCTTCATGGGTCAAGGAACCAACTAAACAAACTAAAAAGGTTAGATTCCCAGAGAAAAGAAGATCAACGGCTCCGGCTCAACCAGAATCAAAGGAGGCACCTAAAGAGGAACTAGAAGCTGAATCAGAAATTAAAGAAGAAACCTCGGTTAAAGAAGTACCTAGCGAAGAAGTTAAAGAAGAACCAGAAGTTATTGAAGCTCAAGAAGATAAGCAAGAATAGTATTTAAATTCTTACTCAATTGGTATAAAATAAGTCTATAAATTAATGGGAGGAGTCGACTCAATGAACAGTATTGATGAGCAGTTTTTGGTTTTTGTTGTAAAATCCTTAGTCAGCAAACCAGACGATGTAAAGGTAAGTAGAAGTATAGACGAAAAAGGAGTGTTGTTAGAATTAACTGTTAATCCTGAAGATCTAGGTAGGGTTATTGGAAAAAGAGGAGCTACTGCTCAAAGTATTCGTACTCTGCTTCGAGCTCTTGGGACTAAAAACGATGCACGATATAATCTAAAGATTGTTGATAACGGCGAAAGACGGGATTATTCTCCAAGAGAGAACCAAGATAATGTCCATACAGATGAAAATAAGACAGAAGATGAGACAAAGACTCAAACAACAAACGAGACTGAACAAACTGTAGAGATTGAAGAAGAAAATCCAGAGGAAAATGATTCTTCAGATAGACTAAATAAAACACGTCAAGAATTAAGCGATCTAGATGATTTAGATATCTAAAATCTATTTGCATTTATTCATTAGATAAGTTAAAATTCTCTGCATAGTCTAAAAACATAGACTAAAACCTTAAAAAACAAAAATACAAAAGCTCATTACGAGCCATACAAAAAATGGGAGCTTTATGTGAATAAGAAAACCGTGTTTTTTAACATGGTTTTTTTATTATTAAACAATTAAAATGAACTAGTATGAAAAAGATCTTAATTATTTCTTTATTCCCGGAGGTCTTCGAACCAATTCTATCTACGAGTATGCTTAAAAAAGCAAAAGATAATCATGCTATAGAGATATCCTATCTTAATTTAAGAGAATTTGGTATTGGACCTCGTAAAAATGTTGATGATACTCCATATGGCGGTGGAGATGGAATGTTGCTAAGAGTTGAGCCTTTAAAAAAAGCAATTAAAAAAGCAAAGAATGAAATTCCTGATTCGAAAGTTATACTATTAACTCCGAGAGGAAAGACATATAAGCAGTCAGATGCACTCAAACTAGCAAAAGATAGTTCTAACTTAATTTTAGTTTGTCCTAGATACGAAGGATATGATGAGAGGATATTAAACTGGGTTGATTTAAGCTATTCAATTGGAAACTATATTCTAACTGGTGGAGAAATACCTGCCCTTGTTTTAGTTGATTCAATTACTAGATTACTACCTAATGTATTGGGCGGAGAAAAAAGTGCAATTATTGAATCATTTTACGAAGATGATCAAACTCTAGAATTTCCGCAGTATACAAGACCAAGTGAATATCAGGGGCTAAAAGTTCCAGATGTTTTGTTAAATGGCAATCATGCCCAAATAGAAGAGTGGAGAAATAAAAACAAAAATATTTCCCATTAGGATATAATATAAGATGTAACAAGAAAGTGAGAATATATGAAAATAAATTTTATAAAGCCAGTATACGCCCATTGTGATTTACCTTGTGGAGTGTATGACCCTTGTCAAGCTATGATAGAGGCCAAAAGCCTACAAGCAATTTTAACTAAATATCCTGGTCTTGATGATCATGCAAAACAGAGGGCAATCATTATTAAAGAGGAAAGAGCAGAATTAGTTAAGAAACATTTAATGATCCTATGGGCAGATTATTTTAAGGAACAGCATTTAGAAAAGTATCCTAATTTACATGATTTATTTTGGCAGGCAATTAAACAAGCTTCAAAAGTCAAACAATCTTTAGATATTGAAAATGCTAATTTATTAATCCAAAAGATTGAAGAAATTGAAAAAATCTTCAATGAAACTAAAGCATCTTAAACATATCTTTTTCTTAAGAAGGGTAAGAGGTCAAAGCATGGACCCTATACTTTTATCTGGGCAATTAATAATAGGATCGAGTTTACTTAGTAAAAAAGTAAATAGAGTCGTTATCTTTAATCATAAAAATTTAGATAAAATAAAACTAATTAGCAGGATTAGGGATGGTAAATATTTTGTTTTGGGAATTAATTTAAAAAATTCAACCGATAGTAGGCATTTCGGGTGGATAAACGAGGATCAAATTATAGGGGTAATGGTCTATCCTAGAATAAAAAAATAAAAAAAGTATTGCATTAAATATTGGATTTGATTATTATATAAGTATCCACTGGTGAGGTGGTCGCTAAGGGTCTTAATTGGTTCTTAGCAGGCGTTATAGGAATTCGTTTCTGTATCGTCTCCAGAAATTTCCTCTGTCTTCGGATGGAGGATTTTTCTTTTTATAGCTTTTTCTAAGTTTGTATGCGCCTAAATTGCCAGACACCATAAAGTACACAAATGATCAAAGTTAGAGATAAAGCAATTAAATCTTTTTCTATTCCAAATTTAGTCTGATTGATTAAAGCGTAACGCATTGCATCAACCGTGTAAGATATAGGATTAAATTCAGCAATGATTCGTAGCCACGACGGTACATTTGTAAGCGGGTACAGAGCTCCACTTAAAAAGTACAAAGGGAATATTAAAAATTGATTGATAGCCTGAAAACCCTGCATGTCTTGAACAAAGGAACCTAGACCGGAGCTAAAGGCGGCAATTGCTGTTGCTAGTACAAACATAATTAAAATAGCGATAAATATCATATAGATATGAGCAACCCTAAAGCCAATAATATAGGCGATAACTAATACCAATGTACCTTGTAAGGTTGCCGTTGTGGCTCCTCCAAGTGCTCCTCCGATCATAATTTTTAATCTAGAAACTGGTGCTACTAAAGTTTCTTTCAAGAACCCAAATTGTCTGTCAAAAATTAACATAGCCCCATAAAACATAGCTGAAAAAAGAACAGTCTGAGCCATAATTCCAGGAACTAGAAAGTGTAAATAATTACCCTCACCAGCTTTTTTATAAACCGAACCAAGACCATAGCCTAATGCCAGTAAGAATAGTAATGGTTGTCCAACTGCACCAACGATTCTAGATTTACTTCTAAAATATTTTTTAATTTGTCTAAACCAGAGTATATATATTTGATACATCTTATCTTAACCTTGCCCTATGCCTTTCTCTCCAGACTGCACCTGGTTCTACTTTTTCATCCCTAATTTCTGTACCGGTCATCTTGAGATATGCTTCCTCTAAATTTTTAGATTTCGTTTTTAGGAGCAAATCTGCTAAGTTTCCGATAGAGATTAATTTTCCATGATCAACCAAAGCAATTCTATCTGCATTATTCTCCGCTTCTTCTAAATAGTGTGTCGTAAATAAAATTGTCATATTTTTGTCTTTAGCTAATTTATTAACATAATTCCACAGCAACACTCTAGTTTGAGCATCAAGACCTACGGTTGGTTCATCTAAAAATAAAATTTTAGGATGATGTAATAGTCCTCGGGCTATTTCTAATCTTCTACGCATTCCCCCAGAAAAATTCCTAACTAGAATATCTTTTTTCTCCCATAATTCTACTAAGTCTAGTAATTGTTTAATGCGGTTTTTTAATTCTCTTTTAGGTACATGGTATAAGACTGCATGTAATTCCATATTCTCATAGGCAGTCATATCGTTATCTACAGTTGGATCTTGAAAAACGATTCCAAAACTTTTTCTAACTTTATCTTGTTCTTTTAAAACGTTATGTCCATTTAGAATTAATTCCCCAGATGTAGGTTTTAAAAGCGTTGTTAACATTTTAATTGTCGTACTTTTGCCAGCTCCGTTTGGGCCCAAAAGAGCAAATCTCTCACCCGGTTTTACTTTAAAGCTAATATTATCTACTGCAGTAAAATCATTAAATTTTTTAACTAAGTTTTTGACTTCAATCATATTTACTCCGTTACTGCAACATGTGAATTATGGGTAGTATTTCTAAGAGGTTTTTCCTGCAAGATTAAAGCAAAAAGAAAAGCTATTACTGCAAACGGAATAGCGGAAATAAATACATCATGAAATGCTAAACTAAAAGCTTCCAAAATAGGATGATAGAATTGTTTTGGAACAGATATGGATGATCCTCCAAATCCACTAATAACACTACCTTTAATTTTATTCGAAATTGACGATGGAAAGACTTTTTGGAGATTTGACGATAGTCTAGAAATTAAGATTGCACCGAAAATAGCAGTTCCTGCAGAGCTACCAAAGCTTCTAAAGAAAGTAACTAATCCAGTGGCTGTGCCCATATCCTTGGTATCAATTGAATTTTGGGTTGCTAGAATAACTACCTGCATAAACATACCTATCCCAAATCCAGTAACTATCATCCAAAGGGACAGATTTAGTTGAGAAGTAGTAGTCGTAACGTGTGAAAATAACCAAAGTCCTAGTCCAGTTAAAATTGTTCCAATGATTGGAAATAGCTTATATTTACCTAGTTTAGTAATAAGTAAACCTGAGCCAATGGAAGAAATTAACATACCCACAACTAAAGGTAGGAGGTATAAGCCACTTAAGGTAGGTGAATCTCCTCTAACAATTTGTTGATAAACCGGTAAGAAGATAATCGTTCCAAGCATAATCATTCCAATCAGAAGTGATAAAATACTGGAAACGGTGAATATACTGTTTTTAAATAGTCTAAGTGGGATAATAGGTTCTTTAGCTTTTGTCTCCCAATAAATTAAACAGAGAATAGCAATTCCACTAATTATGAAAGTTGAAATAATTTGAACTGATGACCAAGGATAAGTTATACCTCCCCAAGTTAATCCCAAAATAGTTCCAGATAAACCAATAATTAGAAGTATTGATCCAATATAGTCTAATTTGTGCTTTTGGGTGTTTGCAGGAAGATGAAGTCTTGAAGCGATTGCAATAAGAGCAATGATTCCAATAGGAATATTAATATAAAATATCCATCTCCAACTTAAATGTTCAGTAAAAAATCCACCAAGCAAAGGGCCGGCGATAGAGGCTACCCCAAATACAGCACCGAAGTATCCCTGATATTTACCTCTTTGCCTTGGAGATACAACATCTCCAACGGTTGCCATAGCTAGGCTAATTAATCCGCCACCACCTAATCCTTGTAAACCTCTGAAAATAACAAGCTCATTCATGTTTTGACTGATTCCACATAGTGCTGAGCCTAATAAAAAGATAACAATGGCGAATTGAAATACTTTCTTCCTGCCGATTTGGTCACTTATTTTTCCGTAAATTGGGGTAACAATTGCAGATGTTAAAAGATATGTAGTAGCCACCCAAGATATTTTATTGATACCTTTTAAATCAGTAGCAATTCGAGGTAGTGCTGTAGCTACAATGGTTTGATCAAGGGCGGCAAGAAGCATTGCTAACATTAAGGCGGTTATAATAACCATTATTTCACCGTGTGTTCGTTCTTGAACATTTTGTTCCATATATTTATTCCTGATTTTTAATTATTTGATTAACAAATTGATCTAGTAATTTTATAAAGTTTGATCTATCTTTTTCTGTCCAACTTTCAAATACTTTTTTAGTAGTTAATCTTCGGTGTTGATGAATTTTTAGAGCAATTTCTTTTGCTTTTGGTGTAGCCTCCAAGAAAACCTGTCTTTTATCATCAGTTGAACGAGTTCTTTTAAGGTAACCTAGATCTTGCAGTTCAGTTGTTTTTCTACTTAAAAAAGGTGCTTCAACTTGCAAAATTGAACTTAATTCATTAAGCGTCAATTTATGAGAAGAAGAATTAAGCAGGCAATGGATAATAGAAAAGGATGAGTGATCGATTTGACCATCAAATTTATTTATCATTTTTTGCCATGTGTGACGATTCTTAAGATGTCTAAATAATTTAGCTAAAACATCTTGAAGCAATTCAACATCATTTTGCAATGATTTATTTTTATCCATAAATTGAAATCTATTATAAACAATTACTTAACCAAAGTAAATATTAATTTAATTCTAGTCTATATCCTTGGCCATGAACAGTGGAAATTATTTTATCCTGGAATGGTTTATCTACTTTATCTCTTAAGTATTTAATATGAACGTCAATTGAATTAGACCAAGGTATATTCTCATTTTCCCAAATAAATTGAGATATTTTTTGTCTACTAACAATTTGGCCAGCATTCTCATATAAATATTCTAATATTTTAAATTCAATATTTCTTAAACTAATCTCTTTACTATTATCGCGTATAACGGAAAGATTTTCTTTATTTAGAACAAAGTTTCTAGTTAATTCTAAGTTAATGTCTAAAATATTTAGATTTTGTTCAACAATATTTAACTTAGCCTTAAGTTCACCTACACTGAAAGGTTTAAGAATATAATCATATGCTCCTAATTTATAGAAAGCTAATTTTAATTTTAAATCAGAACTACTGCTTAAAATAAAAATCGGCGCCTTAACGCCGATTTGCTTTAATTTTTCCAAGACTTGTAGTCCTGGAAGACCACTAATATTTAAATCTAATATTATAAATTGGGGATTAACACTAATTATTCTTTTTATTCCAGATATAGCATCATTTTCGAAGTATAATTTATATTTTGGGGGGAGAGTTAGATTGAGCGTTTTCCTGACGCTCGAATTTGACTCAAGCAATACGATCTTTAGTTTGCCCATATATTTCCACCGACCCCTAAAATTAAGATCTAGCTTAAATAAAACATAAAAAACAATAATAGTCAATATTATTTAATAATAATTAAATCAACTTATGAATTTTTTCTAATAATATATTGAAAAATAATAATTGAAACTATTAAAGATATTGTGGCAATCGGTAATTCAATTATCAGAGCGTCTAAAATCGATCTTGTTCTTGGCTTACCTGGTTTTGCGGTTAAAACATCGAACCATGAGTCAATAAAGATAACAACAGATAATGCTAAAGAGCTTAAGCACGCCCAAACAGATCTTTTGATAATCAAAGTTGCACTTAGTCCAAATAATAAAAGTTCAAATATATCAAATCCAGTCCAGGCAATATCCCAATTGTGAGAAAAATAATTTTTAGGTAAAACATAGGCTAAAAAAATAGTCCAGGGAATTAATACCCCACAAGCTATTCCGTAGAGCAGGGGTATCCATTTTGGAAATGGCAATTCAAGGCTATGTTTCATTACTTAATTGTAATACAAAAGTAATTATTGCAAATATATAAAATAATGCGACTAAATTGCATTAATTCTGTTATTGATGTATTAATAAATTAATGAAAAAAGCCAAAAGATATATTATTCCTATTCTAATTTTTCTATTTTTAATTATTCTAGGTTGGTTTGCTACTTATCAATTTAGTCAAAAAAGATCAAATAAGATAGATATTGTGGCTGCTGAAAATTTTTGGGGAAATTTAGCTTCTCAAATTGGTGGAAATAAGGTAAATACATTTAGCGTTATAACTAATCCTAATGTTGACCCTCATGAATATGAATCTAATGTCAGTGATTCGATAGCAATCACAAAAGCAGCCTTATTAATTGTAAATGGCGAGGGATATGATGAATGGGCTATTAAAGACTATCAGGCTTCAAACAACAAAAGCACCATCTATTTAAACATTCAAAACATTCTAAACCTAAGTTCAGGACAAAATCCACATCTTTGGTACAATCCGATTTACGTAAACACAGTAGTTAATGTAATTACCAATGATTTGATTCATATTGCACCAAAAGATAAAACTTATTTTCAAAAAAATCTAGCCAAACTTAAACTTAATTTATTAAAGTATCAGAACGTTATGAACTACATAAAACTTCATTACGGTGGAGTAAAAATAGCTTCAACCGAATCTATTTTTGATTATCCTGGATCTTATATGGGTTTAGATATTATTTCACCGAATTCGTTTATGAATTCAGTTTCGGAAGGAGTTGATCCACCTACATCTAGTCTTTTAACCTTCCAAAATGAAATAAATTCAAGAGAGATTAAATTATTAATTTATAATACTCAAACAGTTACACCTTTAACTGCAAATCTCAAAAATCTTGCTATGAAAAATAATATTCCAATTGTAGGAATATCCGAGACTATGACGCCACCAAATAATACTTTTCAAAACTGGATGTATCAAGAATTTAATAATGTATTAAAGTCGCTACAAAATGGATAAGAATGTTATTATTGAAGCTCAGGATATTTCGGTATCTTATAATCAAAAATATATAATTAAAGATGGGTCATTTAAAATAAATAAGAATACTTTAAATGTAATTTTAGGACCAAATGGATCAGGTAAATCTACTCTTTTTAAGGTTTTATTGGGTCTGAAGAAAATAGATTCTGGAATAATTAAAATATTTAATGAAGAGCCCAAAAGAGGGAATAAACTGATTGGTTATGTGCCCCAGAGTAGAGATTTAGAAGGAATTAATCTTAGGGTTAGTGATTTTATTCTGCTAGGTTATGATGGTATAAAATTCGGTTTCCGGGTAGATTATAAAAAAGCTAGAAAAAATTTGGATAGAGTACTTGGACTGGTTGATGGAAAAAATTTAGCCCCAAAAAGCATTAATCAATTATCCGGAGGTGAATTACAAAGAGTATATTTAGCCCAAGCTTTAATTGGAAATCCAAAACTACTTTTGCTGGATGAACCTTTATCTAACCTGGATATTAAAAGAGAAAATGAGCTATTAAATTTAGTATCAAACTTAGTTTCTAAAAATGATTTATGTGTAATTTTAATTACTCATGATTTAAATCCAATCTATGATATTGTAGATAAAATTATTTATATTGCTAATAATAAATTAGCATCTGGAACTAAAGATCAAGTTTTAACAAATGATATATTATCTAAACTTTATGATTCAAATGTTGAAGTCATAAAGGACAATAAATCTCATAAATTAATTATTGGTATTGAGGATAGTGGACATCATCATGTTTAGTAGTACATATTCAACGTCTTTTTCAATTAATCTTGTTCAAGATTTTCTTTCAATGTGGCAGTTTAATTTTATGAGAAACGCTTTTATTGCCGGATCAATCATTGCAGTAATTGCTGGAATTGTAGGATATTTCGTAGTAATTCGTAAACTATCTTTTGCGGCACATGCCCTTTCTCATGCAGGTTTTACCGGCGCTGCAGGTGCAGTATTGTTCGGCATAAACCCATTGATTGGTCTTCTAGTATTTACTTCCTTAGGTGGTGTTACCATTGGTTCACTCGGGAAAAAGGTTGTTAATCGAGATATTCAGACTGGATCCGTTCTAGCCTTTATGCTAGGACTAGGTGTTTTGTTTATAAGTCTATATAAAGGTTATGCTACCGAAACATATTCAATTCTTTTTGGTCAAATATTAGGAATTAGTTCCTCTTCGGTAATAATTAGCGTAGTAGCAAGTATTTTAGTTTTTATCTTGATTGTTTTACTTTATAGAAAATTTCTATTTAGTTCATTTGACGAAACGGTAGCTGAAGCAAGGGGTTTAAATATTTATTGGACAGGAATAATCTTTATGTTAATTTTAGCCATAACAACCTCTATTGCCGTACAAATAGTTGGTGTCCTTCTAATTTTTGCTCTTTTAGTTACTCCAGCTGCAGTAGCCGTAAAATTAAGCAATAAACCAATCAACGGAATGATTATCTCAGCTTTAATTAGTTTAAGTGCAACATTTGTAGGACTTTTTATCTCATTTTATATTCCCTATCCAGTTAGCTTTTTTATAATATCCATTGTCTTTATGGAGTATATAGGGGTAACCATAATAAAAGCTCTTAAAAATTAATATTTACTTCTTATTTATTTAGCATATAATTGTAAGTACTAAATCAAAAACAAAAATGCCAATAAGAGAACCTCACAGAATAGTTCGTCATCAAGTGATAAATAAATCTAAAAAAAGTCACTGGAAGTATATTGCTTTGCTTATATTTTTCTTAATTGCTCTAATAGGTTGGAAAATGAGAGGGACAACAAATGCTATAAGTAACTTTAATGAAGTCAAGTCTGGTTGGAGCGGATATTGTCTGGATGATTATCATAATCAACTTTTGTCAGGATCTAAGGTAGATATCTGGACCTGCAATAAATCTGAAGCACAAAATTTTAATTTAAGTATGACTCAAATAAAGCATGGCAATCTTTGCTTAGATGCCCAAAGTCAAAGTAGCATCGATCTAAGTAGTTGCGACCAAACTTCACCGAATCAAGTGTGGCTAAGAGACCAAAGTGGATACTATAATCCAAATCTTGAACTTTGTTTAACTGCTTCTAAAGGGACTTCTGGTCAAAGCTTAACGTTAAATAAGTGTACTAATTTATCAAATCCAAATGAAGAATGGTATAGTTCATTTAATTATAGTGGTTATAAATGTAGCGGTACTCAAGGAGAAATTGTCGCTTGCAATGCTATTAAACAGTGGATGGTTTGGAATGATCAGCCATATAACCATGAAAGTTTATTGACTACCTATACTGGTGGTGCCCCTTATGAAGAATGGTGTGCCGATTTTGTTAGTTATATTTATAAAATATCTAACTATCCATTTTCGAACGGTAATTATAATGGCTGGGATGAAAACAATGCCAATTATATTTCTAACCAAGGATTTAATATTCATCCAGTTAATGGAAGTTATCTACCACAACCAGGAGATGTGGGTTATTTTAGCTACTATGGTGGACATGTTGAGATAGTTATTGTTGGGGGTAGTAAACCTACTTTTATATATGGGGATTCTGCAACTATTGACCCTACTACCGGGAATGGTCAAATGGAAGCAAATACAATATTGAGCGTTAAGAACTTGGGACAAATTGAAAATTATTACAGCCCAACTTCAAATACTTAAAAAATAACAAATTCTTTTTAAATAAGTTAAATTACTGTTAGTATATGAAGAGAGCTTAAATTAAATCCAATATGATTATTTATTTAACAATATTTATATTAATCATATTGATATTATTGACTATAATATACTTAAAAAAAGTTAAGCATAGAAAAATAGAAAATTATTCCTATCTAAAAATATTGATTAATCAAAAGGGTAGCTTTAATCAAAACGACGTCAAAAGTATTTTAAATAAAATATATTCAGATATTAATAATGACCCAATAGAGTTAATTATTAATTATCAACCAATGGGGATAAATTTTATTCTAAAAACTAAAGAAGATAATATAAATAATCTAGTTAACATTTTTAGATCATATGACCAAAATCTAGACCTTGAAATCAATCAATTTAAGGACGACCTAAACTTAGATATAGAATCGGAATATATTAAAACGATAAGTTTATTAACCAAAAAAAAGTTTATTTTCCCATTTTATATAGAGGACATAACCAATGATCCATTAAGTGTCTTAACTTTAAATTTATCAAAAATTAATCCAAATGATAATCTCCAAATTAGATTTAGGTTAAAAAAATATAAAAGCTTTAGGATTAAATATTATAAAAATTATCTACTTTCTGGTAAAAAAATAAGTAATCTTGATTACTCCTCTCCATTTATTATTATCTCAGCATTTAAGTATCTATTTTTAACTTTGCTAAAAATAATAATTATCTTATTAAAGATAATTGAATCCTTTGATCAAAAACAAAATAATCGTACCAAAGAAAAAAGCTTTAAGGTATATGATCAAAATATTAGTCGCAGTTTAGATAAATTATATGACGGACTATATAAAACAGATTTTAGAATCATTTTAAAATCTAGCTATTTGTATCGAATAAAGGAAATGGAGTATGATTTTAAAAATTTCATAAATAGCTTAAATAAAAATAACTTTCAAAAATTTAAGTTTAGTTCAAAGTTTGATTATTTAAGAATTCTCAAACCAAATATATTAAGTTCTAATGAAATAGCAATTTTTTATAGGTTACCTAACGTCAATAATCTAAACAAATATTTTGAATTTAATAATTATAAAAAATTATATCCGACCGTAAATCATAGAAGAGATAACGACAAGTATGGAGCTGATATAGTCTTAGGCTTAAGTCATGACCCAAAGAACCCAAAATTTGGATTAAGTGAGGAGGACAGAGCCAGACATTTACTTATTATTGGAACAACTGGATCAGGAAAATCTAGTTTAATATACAATTTAATACTTCAAGATATTCAAAAAAATCACGGAGTTTGTTTAATTGATCCACATGGTGATTTAGCAAATAAAATTATCAATAATTTAAATCCTAAGCAATTAAGAAAATTAGTAGATATAAGTGCAAGTAACCTAAATAACATAAAAATAAATTTATTAGAAAACAAATATAAGGTTGGAACAAAAGAATATAACAGACAAAATGAAATAATTATTGAACAAGTTAGTGCTATCTTTAAAAAATTGTTTAATGATAAAAAGATTAATTCATCAAGAATTGATTACCTTTTACGAAATGCCCTGCATACCCTTTTGCTTAGTAATAATTTTAATTTATTTAAAGTATTTGATTTATTTACAGATAAAAAGTTTCTAAACGAAACCATCTTAAATCTTAAAGATCAAAGGTTAAAAAACTTCTGGGAAGAAGAATATAAGAAAGCCGGAGATTATCAGAAGATAAAAATGACTTTTGGAGTTAGCTCAAAAATTGGTAGATTATTATTTTCCACTAGTTTTAGAAGTCTATTTGACTGTGAGCTATCAAATATTAACTTTTCAGATATTATTGGTAAACATCAAATCATTATTGCCAATTTAGCAAAGGGAGAATTTGGAGAAGACTTATCTAATTTAATAGGACTTTTTTTAATGTCTAAAATTCAAATTGAAGTAATGTCCAACACTTCTGTTGAACAAAAATTAAGACCTAAATTCTATCTATATATTGACGAGTTCCAAAATTACATTAACCATAGTTTCTGTCAATTACTTGCCGAAGTGCGTAAATATGGACTCTATGTTAGCTTAGCTGAGCAATCTACATCAATGCAAGAGTCGGAATTAACCAACAAATTACTAGCTAATATTAGTAATTATGCAGTTTTTAAACTAATTAACATAGAAGATCAAAAACTTTTTCATAATTATTTTAGTCCTTTATTATCTAAAAATGACTTTTTGAATATTCCTAATTTCAATTTCTATTTTAGTTCATATAATAAAAAAGATAGTTCTCCTGTAAGTTTAAAACTACCTTAAAGAAAACTAATATAAAAAAATAATAAATTTGTATTTAATATAATATTAGAGATAATTAATTTATGAAATTGAAAAAAACAAACGATTATGGATCTAAAACCTTTAAAAAGATAGCTCAGTTATCGATAAAATTTAGGTGGTTAGTTTTACTTATCTGGATAGTGGGTAGTTTTATTATCATTAAAACTCTTCCTAATCTTAATAACGCAACTAATTCTAATAATAGTGATTTCCTTCCAAGTAATTCAGCTTCCCAGAAAGCTATTTCACTAGATAAAGTATTTGGTGGATCAAGTTTTGGGCCTGTTATTCCAATAGCTTTTGCAACTAATAATGGATCTGATATTACTAATCAAAATTATCAAGTTATAATTAATAATTTAATCTCTAAGTTAAAAACTGTTCCAGATGTTAACAAGGTTGTAAATTCTGGGATTTCTGCAGATAATCAGGCTCAAGAGATTGTGGTTAGTGCAAATCCAAATCCTGGCGGAAATGAATTAAGTTTAGTAACTGATCTTCGCGATGAAATCTCAAAACTGAATACCTCTCCTAATTTAGAAATTCATCTTGCCGGAGAAGTAGCCTCAACCGTAGATAGTCAAAAAGGATCTGGAAAAACAAATAATCAAATTCAGTTATATTCAATTATATTTATTGTTATACTTTTACTTTTAATTTTTAGAGCACCTCTTGCACCGTTTATTACTCTATTTCCTCCAATTTTAGTTGTTTTAATATCTGGCCCTATTATAGCCGAATTATCTCAACATGGTCTTAAAGTATCTTCTATAGCACAATTACTACTAACCGTATTAGTACTTGGTGCAGGAACAGATTATGGCTTGTTCTTAATCTTTAGAGTAAGAGAAGAAATTAAGCAAGGTATACCTAAAAATGAAGCAATTATTAAATCGTTAAGTAGGGTAGGTGAATCCATTACGTTTTCAGCTCTAACGGTAATTGTTGCGTTATTATCGCTTCTGTTTGCTACTTTTGAACTTTACTCAACACTTGGAACACCCTTAGCAATAGGAATAGGATTAATGCTAATAGCTGGGTTAACTTTATTGCCAGCTTTACTCTCAATATTTGGCAGAGCAGTTTTTTGGCCGATGAACCTTAAGAAAAATAAGAACAGAGAAGGTTTATGGGGTAAAATTAGTTCCCGAATTGTTAAAAAGCCAGTCTTAGTTTTAGTTGTTGGCTTAATTATTTTTCTAGGTCTAGCTAGTTTTATACCAGGATATAAAGCAGGAGGTTTTGCGGGCAACACCAGTCCTCCAACTGGAAGTGACTCAGCACTTGGTAATGCTATTCTGGCAAAACATTTTCCGAGTAACAGTGCGAATCCAACTGTAATTCTGTTCGTATTTAAAAACCCAGTATGGAATAATCTATCATCTCTTGGAACAATCTATAATCAACTCCACTCAACCAAATTATTTTCAACAATTGAAGGACCGTTAAATATAAATGGAATTAGTATTTCACCAAAACTACTTTTAAATTTAAAAAATCAAACTAAATTTGATTCAACATCTAACCAATCCCAGAATAAATTTGGATCAATCCTTAAATTAGAATCAAACTTTATTAGTCCTAACGGTAAAACTGTAGTCTATGTAACGGCCCTAAGTGCTGGTAATCCGGGTTCAACAACCGCAATGAATGCAATACCCCAAATTAGATCTGCTATTACTAAAATAGCTTCCAGTAATGGGGCTATTAATAGTGGAGTGGTAGGAGAAGCACCGGTATTATATGATATTAATTCTATTTCTCAATCAGATCTTATTAGAATTATCCCAATTGCAATATTAGTAATTGGACTTTTACTAGCAGTTTTAATTAGATCACTAATTGCACCAATCTATTTAATTTTATCGGTAGGATTATCTTATTTAGCAAGTTTAGGATTATCAGTTTTGCTGTTTATAGATATTAATAAGGTAGCTGGTCTTGTGTTTATACTTCCGTTCTTGATGTTCATTTTCTTACTAGCTCTAGGAGAAGATTATAACATCTTGGTTATGACCCGAATTAGAGAAGAAGCGCATACTAAAAAACTAAAAGATGCTGTTCCTAAAGCTTTAATTACTACTGGAACAACAGTAACTTCCGCAGGGTTAGTTCTGGCGGGTACATTTGCAGTATTCGCTATAGTTGCTGGGGCAGGTTCAGGAGGAAGTGAATTTCAAGACATAGGATTTGGTCTAGCGGCTGGAATTGTTTTAGATACTTTTTTCGTAAGAACTCTTTTAGTTCCTTCAATAGTTCTACTTCTCGGAAAATGGAACTGGTGGCCAACAAAACACGGCAGTTGGTCAAACAATTCTGAAAAATAATCCTGGATTTAAGTACCAAACCTTCGTTTTCTAGATGCATAATCTTTTAAAGCATCCTCAAGATCTGATACCGTAAAAGATGGCCAGTTTTTTATAACAAATTTTAGCTCTGCATACGCTGCTTGCCATAACATAAATCCGCTCAAACGTTGTTCACCAGAAGTTCTAATAATTAAATCTAGAGCAGGAAGTTCCGGCCCATAAAGATATTTATTGATTAATTTTGGATTGATATCTTTAATTTCTATCTTATCCTTAACTATTTTTTGAAGAGCATCTGATAGTTCTTGTTGTCCCCCATAATTTAAGCAGAGTGCTAAAGTGCCAGATTTGTTATCTTTTGTCAGTAACTCTGCTTTTTGAATATTATTTATAATTTTTTGACTTAGACCAACTTTAGTCCCTAAAAATATTACTTTAATATCTTTTTTATTTAACTTTTTAATTTCTGAGGTAGCTACCCAGTTAAGTAGATCCATTAAGTAAGTAACTTCTTGAGTGCTTCTATTCCAGTTTTCAGTAGAGAAGACGAAAGCAGAAACATATTTAATATCTCTTTCAAAAGCAGCAAGAGCAATTTCTCTAAGGCGTAAATATCCTCTGCGGTGTCCTTCAAAAGGTTTTAAGCCTTCATCTTTAGCCCACCTCCTATTACCATCAAGAATAAGCCCTAAATGATTTGGAACATTTGAATTTTCTGTAGTCATTTATATAATTTTAACTTCTTTCAATTTACTTAAAAGCTCCGGATTTGATGGCTCAACAAGCTTAGAATCATCTTCAAAAAGAATGGTTGGTATACTTTTTAAGCCATTATTTAGTCTAGCAACCTCTTCTGAGGCACCTTTTACATTATCTATATCTATATATGAATATTTTACCTTTAAAGAATCTAGTAGAGAACGGGATCTTTTACAGTCAGGGCACCACTCAGCTCCGTATAAAGTAATTTTAGACATGACTATATTATACAACTTATTAAAGTTTGTTTATCCTTTTTCTTTTAATTGGATCTAACTCTTTTTTCCGTAGTCTTAAAGAAAGCGGAGTTATTTCTAAAAGTTCATCATCTTCAATAAAATCGAGGCATTGCTCTAGACTAAGAATTAGGGGTGGAGTTAATTGAACGGTTCCATCACTACTACTAGAGCGCATATTGGTTAGATGTTTAGCTTTACAGATATTAATTTCTAAATCCTCTTGTTTATTACTTAGACCAACAATTTGACCCTTATATACATTTTCGGCAGGACCAACAAATAGGATACCTCTGTTTTGAGCATTTTCTAAAGAATAAGCAGTCGAAACTCCACTTTCAAAACTAATCAGAGCTCCATTCCGGATTTTTTTCAAAGCTGGTTGAAGGGGAGAATATTCCTTAATAAAACTATGCATAATAACTTGACCCTTAGTTTTAGTTAAAAGATCATTTTTTAGTCCTATAATATTTCGGGTAGATATTTTATAGATAAATTTAGTGACGTTCTTTTGAGTTACACTGAATTGTTGTTCGAGGGTTGCTTTTCTTTTGCCTAATTCCATTGATATGACACCTTCATATTCAGAGCTAACCTCAATCAATAATTCTTCGATAGGTTCTAAAGTTACCCCATTTTCTATTTTATTAATTACTTGAGGTCTACCAACCTCAAATTCATATCCTTCTCGCCTTAAGCTTTCTAGCAATACTCCTAGATGAAGTTCACCTCGTCCTGAAACCTTAAAACCTATTCCGTTCGGTTCAACTCTTATTCCAATATTTGTTTCAATTTCTTTACTTAATCTTTCCCCAATTTGTCTTGAACTATTTAACTTACCTTCTCGTGCTTTGAAGGGGGAAGTATTTGGTCCTAAATAAATGCTTAAAGTCGGTTCTTCTAAGGCAATACTTTCTAAAGGTTCAACATGATCAAAATCCGTCAAACTGTCTCCAATAGCACCATCAACACCAACTATTTGGACTATTTCACCACATTTTGCTTCATTGATTTCAATTTTATTTAATCCTTCAGAAACAAAGATTAAATTAGCCTTAACGTTTATCGTAGATTTGTCTGGTTTAACTAGTTTTAAAGATTGATTTAATTTCAAACTTCCTCGATTGATTCTACCGATTACATATTTACCCTTAAAACTATCAAAATCAAGTGAACTGATGAGCATCTGGAATGGTTTAGTTGAATCCCCACTTGGAGGAGGGCATATTTTAATAATTCCATCTATTAATTTCTCAAAGTTAGGATTATCATTAATATTTTCTGGATAGTGGTCCCAAGCTTTACCTTCTTTGGTTATGGCATAAAAAGTTTCATAATGAAGCTGATCTTCATTAACTACTAATTCTAAAAATAGATCGGCTATTTTATTTTCAACTTCCTTAATATCTACACCAGGTTTATCTATTTTATTTATGACAACGATAACTTTTAGGTTATTTTCTAGAGCTTTTTCCAAAACGAATTTAGTTTGGGGCATTGGACCCTCAAAAGCATCTACTAACAGTAAACATCCTTGAGCCATATTAATAGTTCTCTCAACTTCACCACTAAAATCAGCATGACCGGGAGTATCGATGATATTGATCTTATAATCGTTATAAAAAACTGAGGTATTTTTGGCGGTAATTGTTATTCCTCGTTCTTTTTCTTGATCAAAGCTATCCATAATTAAATCTTGGCTCATTTCGCTTTGATTATCTCTAAAAAGTCCAGATTGCTTAAGTAAACCATCAACTAAGGTGGTTTTACCATGGTCAACATGGGCAATAATTGCAATATTTCGTATTTTATCTGTCTCGTACATATAATAAAGCGGCCTATTATTGGCCGCCTCCATGATTATTATTCTACCATAGGTTATAATAATTATGTGGGTAAAAATATAAAGCAGTTAAAAATTAAGAATCTTTTTTATTACTTCATTATTATTTTAATAGTTTATTTTATTGTTGATATTCTTTTTTTTCACCATAATCCAACCTATAATAATTCCCCGACTACTAGTTCAAATAATACGAACACAACTTGGGTTAATCAAAATAGACCTAGCTTAGTGCAGTATCAAAATATAGCAAATCAAATCATTAATGATGCTTCAAATGTTTCATATCCGCAAATGGGTTCTGCTTGTAATAGTTTAAGCGCATATATTAATTCTAACCAAATTAGTTTTCCTAATCAGTCTATACAAGCTATATTTGTTCAGGCAATAGCAGATTATAGAGGAGCTATAACTAATTGTCTTTCTGGGATAAGTTTATATTCAAACGGAAAGTCAACCGGTAGCGCAACAACTTTTGATCAATCGGCAACAGATATTGTCAATTGTACTAATTTACTAAAACAAGCAAATGGATTAATAAATCAGATTATTTAAGGGCGAGCTAAATAAAACCCACCAATTCCATTTCCGGTAGCTTGATTTGGTCCTTCAGATTTAAATGTATATAGGGGATGACCTTTATACGAATATTGCAACAATCCATTATCTTGTCTTTTAAATATTGAAAAGTTTATAGGAAGTCCTGAGACTTGTTTTGTAGAATAATATCCTGGCCATAAACTTAAACATGACCCCGTACAATTACTCTTGTTAAATCCATCTTGATTGTAAGTATAAAGTGCCTGACCATTAGGTTCTGCCAAATAATTTCCTAAAGTATTATTTTGGATAGTTTTAACAATAAAATTGTTAATTACCGGACTATTTGTTTTAGATTTTTGTTTATTCAAAAGTACCGCACCAACTGTAATAAAGCCAATTACAATTAAAATAGCGACAATTATGACTATTGATTTATATTTATTCAAAACTAAACCCTCCGCTTAGTCTTTTCATTATACTACTTAAACTATAAAAACAAATATTTCAGCAGTAGAGTACCAGAGTTATTTAGTTTTTTAACACTCAATAATTTAAGATCATAATCTTTTTTTAGACTATCAAATAGCTGTACTCCAGATGAAAATAACTTTGGTTCAATTGTTAAGAGGATATAATTTATAAGTTTAGCGTTTATAAATAAATCAAAAATATGACTTCCGCCAATAAGTAAGCCATCTTTATAACCTCTTTTTTCTAACTGCTTAACAAGTTGAATTGGTTCCAAGGAACTAAATTCTAATTGATCTTTAATAAATTTATCTTGATACTTTAGAGGATCTCGGGTTAGAACTATAACTAATCTATTTGAGTTAGCTTTTAAGTTCATTGCCTCAAAAGTACTACTTCCCATAATCACTAAACCCGAATCATTAAACAGCTTTTGATAATGAAGATGATCTTCATTTGATGCCCAATTTGATATATCGCTATTTAACCCTCTAGTAATCTTATTATTTAAACTACTAACTACAATCATGCTAATTTCCATAAGCACATTGTATAATAAATATTCTTAAAATAAATTAATAAATATAGATTTAATTACTTATTATTTTTTGGTAACTAAATCTATTAATGCTAATCGAACATATAATCCGTTCTTAGATTGGATAAAATATTTAGCTCTTTTGTCTCCATCTATTTCTGGATTTATTTCTTCTCCTCTAGGTAGTGGGTGTAATATTATTGCTCTTTCTTTGATGTATTTTAATGTTTCATTATTTAAAATATATGGATTTGATTTTAGATTATCACTATTAAATCTTTCTTTTTGTATTCTTGTCCAATATATAACATCTGCTTCGTTCAGAGCTTCTTTTAGGTTATCTGTTTCTAAGTAAGAAGTATTATTATTTTTTAAATAATTTTTAACATCATCCTCAATCCTTAATTCAGGAATAGATAAAAATGTTAACTGATTATTTTTATAAATAGAAAGTATTTTAGCTAAAGAACGAACCGTTCTTCCGTATTTTAAATCCCCTCCAAAAGTAATTTTTAGATCTTCAGTTTTTTTAAAACAATCATGGATAGTAAAAAGATCTATAAAAGCTTGAGTTGGGTGTTCGCCCGAACCATCTCCCGCATTAATTATTGGTACATCTGAGACTTTTGCGGCACGATCTACCATACCAACTTCGTTATGCCTAATGATTATAAATTTAGGATCGTAGCCGTTTAATACTTTAATAGTGTCCTCAATTGTTTCACCTTTTATCGCAGATGAAAATTGAGCAGCATTTTCGGTACTAATTACAGAATATCCTAATTTAGCCACATCTGTTTCGAAACCAAGTCTTGTTCTTGTAGACGGCTCATAAAATAAACTAATTGCGGTTTTTCCAAGATTATTTAGATTAATTATGGATTGTTCATTTTCAATCTTTTGTTTATATTCTCTAGTTTTGTCAAATATTTCCAGAATTGAGTTCTGATCAAATTGTTCAACTGATAGTATGTGTTTAAATTCCATCCTAAAACCTCTTAGATATGAATAATGTAACAAAAACCAACAAAAAGCAAGCTTAAAAAATTACAACAGCACTTATTTTCCAAAAGTTAATAATTTATTGTATAAATAAATGATAATGGAAAAATCAAAAGAATATCTCCAAAAAGAAAAATTCTTTGCTGATCTTGATCGATTACATTTATCTTTAACCTTCGATGATGTTAGATTAAAAACTAGATATTACCCAGAAGATTATGATCCTAATCAAGCTCCAGATTTATCTACACATTTTTCTAAAAATATTAAGCTTAAGCTACCATTCGTTAGTGCTGCCATGTCAACAGTTACAGAATCAGATATGGCTATAGCTATGGCCAAAGAAGGTGGGTTAGGAATTATTCACAATGCGATGGATATAGACAAGCAAAAGAAAGAATTAAGAAAGGTAAAAAAATACGTTAATTCATTAATCGAAAAACCAATTATAGTTCAGGATGATTGGTCTATAGAGCAATTACTTAATTACTGCAATGACAAAAATTTTAATTTTACTACTTTTCCGGTAGTTGATCAGAACGAAAATTTTGTAGGGATGTTAACCAATAATAATTTAAAATATGAACTCGATGAGAGTAAACAAATAAAAGACATCTTTACACCTTTAGATAAAGTAATAAGGACGGATCCAAAGATCAGTTCTGAAGATGCCTTTTTAATGATGAAAAAGCATAAGACAAGCACCTTACCTGTGATAGATTTAAATAATAAAGTCGTTGGACTGTATTTGTGGTCAGATTTGGTTAGAATTCATCATGAAAAAAGTAATTATAACGTCAATGAGAAAGGTCAATTAATAGTAGGGGCAGCTATATCTTCAGGAACTGATTATCTAGAAAGAATCGAAGAAATCAAAAATTATACTGATTTATTAGTGATAGATTCGGCGGATGGAGACTCTAAATTTGTAGTAGACGCCCTAATAAAAGTTAAAGAAAATTATCCAAATATAGATGTCGTAGTTGGAAATATTTCTGAAGGTGAGTCTGCGCTTAAACTTGCGGAAATTGGAGCAGATGGTATTAAGGTTGGACAGGGTCCAGGTTCAATTTGTACTACAAGAATTGAAACTGGTATAGGAACTCCCCAAGTTAGTGCAATCTATAACTGTTTTTCTAAATTAAATGAAAAATATAGCTCCATTCCAATTTGCGGAGATGGTGGAATTAGAGATAAAGGAGATATTTCAATTGCAATTGCTTCAGGTGCAAGCTCAGTAATGATGGGTAGAGTATTGGCGGGGGTTAAAGAATCTCCCGGAAAAGTAATTTCAAGACCTGATGGTAGTCAATATAAAGAATATTATGGAATGGGATCAAGAAAATCTTTTGATAATAATCCAAATTCAAAAATTAGATATAACCAAACGGATAATCAAGTATTAATTGAAGGTGTTGAATCAATAATACCTTATCAAGGAGAATTAAAAACAGTCTTAAATGGACTAGTCATGGCACTTAAAAAAAGTATGATATATCTAAAAACGAAATCTATAGAGGAACATAGATATAATACTAATTTTACCCGAATTACTAATTCTGGACTTAGAGAGTCCGGGTCTCATGACGTTAATGTTATTGGAATATAATTATTTAATTCTGAGTAAGAGTAAATCCATCACCTGTCGAATTAATGGCAGAGGGGGTAACGATTGGTTGATGTGCTGAATTAACCATTGTTATTGAAGATGGAGATGAATTTAGAATATTAATAAGATTATCGTTAGCAGTAGTTGAACCTAAACTAAAAGTAACACTACCGAAATTATCTAAAGCTACCATGCTACCATTTAAAACTGGATCTTCCTCTATCCATTCAGCAGAAGAATTTGATGAATCATATGAAACACTTGTCTGAAAAATCTGGCTAGTAGTGTTATCGGTAAGTTTAAGAGCCCAATTGTTAAGAGAAGTTTCGGATATCGATGCACTTAAAGAATCACCTGCACTTATATAAAAACCGGATACTAAATATGCAGCAGAAGGTATTAATTCATAAAAAATAGCTCTACTTACTTTACCGGAAGGAGAAACGGTATCTTCAGAGCCAATTTGAATAAGATCACTACTATTAACACCACCTATACCTATCCATGTTGCGTCTGATGAGGTTTGACCTGATAACCCGCTAACATTTGGTACAACCCAAGATCCTGAAATAGTAGTATATTTTTCTCCAGAACTGACGTATCCAGCCCAATTTGAAGAAGTATAGCTAATAGTTGAACCTGTACTAAAGGTCGAGGTAGTAGATGAACTCGTTGAGCTAGAAGTAGTAGTTGAGCTTGATGTTGTTGAACTTGAACTTGATGATGTTTGTAGATCAGAAACGCTATTTCCTGGGATTGGAGTACTAACTGGAGCTGGTGTACTAATTATATTTTGACTGACCGGTGGGGGAATATAACTAATAATTTTTCTAGGAACGATCACCACCTTAGGAGGAGGTGGAGGAGATATTTTAGGGATCACTAGATTTGGAGGAAAGATAATAGCAGGATTAGTTAAGATATTATTCAATTTAGATCCAAAGTTTGGAATAAAATAATTAAACAAAATTAAACAAAACAAAAAGATGCTAAAGAAGATCGTACGATTTATAATTCTAATTGCTTTTTGGTGCACTTTATTCTTTATTTTAGACAGCTAACTAAGATTATAATAAAACGGTTAGCTTAATATAATCAAGAGCTTATTCTAGTATGGACAAGTTTTGGTTATAGACTTTGTTTGAATAGATAGAGCATTATGAACTAAAGCATGCGAATTCCAATAATCTTTACTTTTATTAGTCTCATTTTGGTCTCCTGGAAATGCAGGATAATTTCTTCCAATCCACGTATCATATACTTCAAAATTTCCTTGTTCATCTTTCTTTAGAATTAAAGTAAGAGTGTCACTTTTTTGTGGAAACCTATTTTTAGCAAAACGATAAAAAATGGTCGATTTTAGTGCCTGGGCATAATAAATGTTATCAGCATCAGTTGTTGAAATAATATCCGTTGTTCCAATGTCTCTTTCTAATTTCTTTTCAATAATAATATTATTACCACTAAGCTTATAGTCTAAAAGTATTTCCTCTATAATTTTATACAAATGAGGATGTCTGCTTAGATAATGTCCTGCTGGAGAAAAAATTTGATCTATATAGACAGAATAATTATTGGACGATTTTAAATTTAATAAATACATCTATCATTAACTATACTCTATAATTTAAAAAATATCTTATTTAGTGCAACTTGAACTTAAGTTTAAATTAATCGCAAAACTATTATAGTTTTGGATTGACCCATTACAGCTATAGTAAATGTTGTTTGAAACATTCACTTGCTCGCAGTTGTATGAAAGTGAAATAGATGGAGCTGGAGATGGCTGAATTGATCCACTACAAGCTAGTTGATCTAAAGAAGAATAGTTATTTGGAGGATAACAATTGATACTGATTTGATCAGAAAAGATAGTTCCATTACATCCTAATACTTGGTTTTGAGTAGCTGAACCTACTGGCACGCAGGTCATTGCATTGATTGTGTAATCGGAGGAAAGTGGAACTAAGGATAAGTTTGAACTGCAATTAAGTGCCGCTGTTGGCAATGTATTATTTAAATTTAAGCTAGAAGCTGATTTTTTTGGAGCAGAAATTGAGGGTTTAGAATAATAAGTGCTCCGAGAACTAATCTTATGATTTTTAAATAATACAAAACCAAAAATAAGAACGATTACGATTATGATAACCAAAATTAAAACAGTTCCGATGTATCCAAAATTGTTTTTTAAGTTAAACATTAACTTAATTATAAATCAAAACGACCTAAATTGGTGGATATCTTATTTATCTTAGAGTAAAGGAGTCTGGGAGGTGCTACCCAAGGAAGATAATAAGTTAGTTATTGGTTCAGGGTTTGAGGGAGCTACTATATTAACTGGTTGATAACTAAAATCAACAGTATAACTATAAGAAGCCGATGATGATTTGGATCCTCCGCTAATTTGGACTATTTCTTTAGTTGATTTATTAATCCATACCGATAATGCGCTTGTACCTTTCAAATATTTAGAGGTTATACCTTTTAGAGCACTAACGCTAAGAGAATTTCCGGCACATTCATTATTTTGTTTAAGTACCGAAGTTTGACCTAGATTTGTTAAGAAATTGGCTAATTCTGGGTTATTAATAACTATATTCATTTTTTGGACATTGATGCCATTTAGTTGCGTGTTTGAAGTTGAAGAAATAGTTATAAATTGATTCTGGGAATATGAATTTTCAAGATCTGAAATATACTGTGAAGGCATAGCTAAACTATTATTCAAAAAACATTTGGCTTGAGGGTCCGCGTTGATTAAGGTGCTATCTATATAGAACCATTTGTTTGAAATTTTCGAAGATAGTGCATTGATTTCATTGGATGCTTGAGGATTAATTGAACCTACTAGGCCTGCAATACTGTTAATATTGCCAAGCTTGAAATAGACATTTCCATTTAACAGGATCATATTTACGGGTAGATTAAATCCATAGATAGTTAGATTTAGATTTAAATTTAAAGCCGTATTGTTACTAGATAGATTACTTTGAGTAGTGAAATTTAATTTTCCAGAAATAGAATGATCACTAATTTGGATATTCCCATTACTACTAACTTGTGTTTGACTTAGGGAGTTAAATATGGCGGATTTTAAAATATTTTGTGGTTGATTTGGAAGTATGATACTAACCAATGCAAAAGTACCTCCACCACCTATTAGTACTAATAAAATAACTACGATTAGTATAACCTTAAGAGATATCTTTTTTGATATTTTGTTTTTGATTGAGCTTAAACCAATTATGGGTTTTTTGGTTTTAACCGGATTTAAATTATTCTTATTTTGATTTCCTTCTGGCGAGGATTTTGCATTATTATCCATTGTTAAGGTCCCTTTATTTAATTTATAAATCAATAATAGTCCTAAATTAATAGTTTTAATATATAATTTTCAATAGTTATGGAAAAAATACTCTTTGCAACATCAAATAGTGATAAAGTATTAATGGCTAAAACGATATGTGCTACAAAAGGATTAAATGTAGAGCAAATAAGTTTAGATATTGACGAAATTCAAGGAGAAGATCCAAAAGTAATTATAGAGGATAAAGCGAGAAAAGCTTATCAACAAATAAAAAATAGCGTTGTTGTTAGTGATGATACTTGGGGTATACCAGCTTTAAACGGATTTCCGGGCCCGTATATGAAATCACTTAACCATTGGTTTAAGGCAGAAGATTTTTTGCGGTTAATGAAAGGTATTAAAGATAGAACTGTAATAGTTTACCAGTATTTGTCGTATTATGACGGCAAAAATATGCTAACTTTTAAAAACGATATACCTGGAAAAATTACATATAAACCAAGAGGAAAAAACGATATTTCACCGTCAACTACGATTACTGAACTTGCTTTTGATCATGGTAAAACAATAGCTGAGGTTTTTGAAGAAGGCCAGGAAGCAGTTATCAGAAGGTACTTAAATAATAATAATGATGTATGGGATGAATTTTTAAACTGGTACTTGAAAAAACATTAGATGTCATAGTAACAAAAACCAATAGAGCAGTTGAACTTATTTTGAGATAGATATGGCTGGGGATAAAGTCAGAGTTTCGAACTTTAGTCCTATGTTAATTAATTGAGTAAAGTGGAACTTGATTCTCTTGGTTCTATGGACATTATATCTAATTAAGAAGTGGTTATAATATAAGATAAATGAATTGTCTTGTCGGTATTAGTCTAAAGTAAAATATAATTATCTGGGTAGCTGTATTCCAGCTTGCTTAGCAGCATAGAGTAGTTCAGAGTTTAACTTTAATAATTTTTGCTCTACGCTAAGTTTTAGAAATTGCTTTTCTGGTAAAGTTTTGTTTTGTAGATCAGAAATCATATTGTATATTTCCTTAATATCGTTCCCTAAAGCCACAAGTTCTCCACGAAGAGGATGCAATTCTTCTTTAAGAATTCTTCTCATGTCAGCTAGGTCTGTATTAGTTAAACTCATAAACTAATTATATCAAATAACATAAAACTATTATATTAAGTTTAATAATTATTAAATGGTTATAGTGTCAGAGTTTCGAACTTTTGTAGTTACTAAATTGGCTGGGTATCGTTAACGAATTTCCGACTAATTTGAACGGATAACTCGATACTTAACTGGTTAAAATTAATTGAGTATAAATACTATGGAAGAGACTATTAATAATTATTAAAAAATCTAAAGTTTTATTTAACCATAGAAAAGGA
>JAJZMH010000011.1:3488-5586 GCA_021850365.1 bacterium | reverse complement strand
TGCCAATCAGGATTTACGCCAAAAGAAGATAACCATTCTTGGTCTTCTTTGACTAAATCAATACTATTTGGGTGATCAATTAATTCTATTGAACTGGGAATTTTTACAGAATCAATATTTGGACTCTTGCCATTTTCAAACATTATACTTATTTATATACTAAAAACATAAATAATTCAACTGTAAGCACGAAGACTCCATCCCGAAGTGCAACAGCAAGAATACTGTCCATATAGAATAGCTATATTTAATAGGTAAAATATATTCTTAAGTATCTGGCTAGGGAGGCGTGACGGATTCCAAACTTTTAGTTCAGGTAAAGAAGTTAGTAATTCAGACATTTTAAGTATTAAGCAAATACTGAGTTTGAAGGAGATTAAAAGTGATCAATCTCATTAGAAGTAACCAAACTATTTTAGAATCTGAATTTAGTAATAAATTATATGATCAGTATGTCTTTTGGGTCTATTATAAAATGAATTTGATTCATTTTTACATTGATTTTAGGGGGTATTCTTTTTGCAGTAATGGGATAAAGTTTTCCGCATTAATTACTTGTAATTTAGTGTTGGGGTATAGTTTTTCAAATGATTTAGGTAATTTAACTGTTTTATTGGCAGAAAATTTAAATTCATATGCTTTTATTGATCCTGAACTTTCTTCTATTAAATCTATCTCCTGTTTGCTTCGATTTCTCCAGTAAAATTGCTTGGTGTATTTTTGAGTTCTTTGTTGAGCTTTTTGTCTTTCATTTAGACAGAAATTCTCCCATAATGCTCCTTTATCATTTCTTATTTGTAGTTCATTAAAGTTATCAATAAGACCGTTTCTTATCCCAAGGTCATAGAAATATATTTTTCTTAGTTTACCAATAAGAGATCTTTCATTGCGTCTATATTGACGTAAACGATAAATGATTCTTGCTTTCTCTAACAAATCTATATATCGCATAGCAGTATCTCGTGATATTTGAAGAGTATTTGCAATTTCATTATATGAGACTTCGTTACCCAATTGAAAAGCTAATAATTGGAGTAAATTATACATAACTGTATCATCATAAATAGTTTGAAGTGCAAATGCATCACGGTATATATAATTGGTTGCAAGTAAACGGAGAGTTTCTTTGGCTCTACTAAATGACATATTCCAAATTCCTGGATACGATCCATATATCAATGCTCGGTTTATTGCATTAATTTTGTTCTGATTTGTAAAAGCAATTTCATCAACACTTAACGGATATAAGATATATTCTCTGGATCGACCCGTAAGTGGTTCTTTTATTTTGGATGCTAATTCTATACTAGAACTTCCCGTTAAAAGAATTTTGACTTCTGGATAGGTATCGTAAATAATCTTTGCCGTTAATCCAATGTTCTCAATTCTTTGAGATTCGTCAACTACTATAATATCTGCATCTCCAAAATATCCTTTTAATTCTTTAGCATCTTTGTTCTGAAGTCGAGTTCTTTCTGTAATTTCATCCGCATTTACATATAATGGAGTTTTATAGTCAGTCATTATATCTTTAACTAGCGTAGTTTTACCAACTTGCCTCGCACCATATATGATTACTACCAGCCCTTCATTAAGGCTTTTCTTAATCTGATTTTTAAGATATCTTTTATACATATACACACTATATTACACGTATTATCGAGAGTCAAGCAATAATAATACATATATAATAGTTATATGCTTAAGTTTATTTATACATAGAAAGTGTAAAGTGATTAGATTGTGTGGTGGCTACCCAAAATATACTTGGCTAGAGAGGCGGGACGGATTCCAAACTTTTAGGTTAAATAAAGAAGTTACTAACTCGGATATTTTAAGCATTAAACAAATATTAGACTTTAAGGAGATTAAAAATGATAAATCTCTTTAGAAACAATAAAGATAGTTTAGAATCTGAATTAGAGACTAAATTATTTGATCAAAACACTTTCTATAAAGCGTTCATTAAAGATTTAAAACAAACTAGAAATGAGGTTATTATTGAGAGTCCTTTCATCACCGTTAAGAGGCTCGATATGTTACTTCCGACTTTTAAAAAACTTATTAATTCTAACGTTAGAGTAATAATACACACTAA
>JAJZMH010000011.1:0-3478 GCA_021850365.1 bacterium | reverse complement strand
ATCCTCTTGAACTTGATGAGTATATGAGAGATGAATTATATAAGGCGTTATCTCTATTACTTAGCATAAAAGTCCAAGTTATTTTTATTAAAGGATTACATCGTAAAGTATCGGTAATTGATAGAGAAATATTTTACGAAGGAAGTTTAAATATATTGTCACAGAATAACTCTATTGAGATGATGAGAAAAATAAAATCAACTAGTATGAGTTGGTCGATGATTCATGGCTTAAATATCTAATTTTTTTTGAATTTATCCTCATTTTAAGAACACACTTCTTATATATCCCCATAATCTAATAGTAGCTGTAATTATACTTATTATGCCTAATACTCCCCCAGTAATGGTAGTCCACTTAGTTGTCCATCTTAATCTAATTAGAGGATGTAACTCAATTTCGGTTTTAAGCTCTTGTATTTTGCTAAGTGTTTTTTCGACATTAGTTATAAAATTAGGTATTCCGTCTGGATTGGGTTTGTTATTAGGAAGCTTTCTAGATATTCCGCCACTAGCAATAATGCCTGATTCAAATTCCTTTTTCTTTTTCTCTGCGTTCCCTCTATAAGTTCTAGATAATAATTTATTAATGTCTTGATCGATTATTTTCTTTTTGTCTCTATTTTCCTGGTAATTATTTTCATCAGTATTAATTAATAATTTTAATTGCTCAATCTGATTATTATACTCTTCAAGTATTTCCTTTTTTGACATTTTCTTCCTCCGGGATATTATCTTTTTCAGTACTTTTAGTTTTTGAAGTTTTTCTTTATTCATGTTGATTTATTTCTCTAAAATTATAAATTATTAAATATGCTTCACTTTTCGCATTATTACGTATATAGTATCATATATGATTACATTAAAACAGAAGAAAATACTTAATGTTGTACAGGATTATGTAGAAAAGAACGGTAACTCACCAACTCTAAAACAGATTTCTAATATTTCAAAAATTAAATCTCTATCCTCTATTCATAGAATGGTTAATGAACTTGTAAAGAACGGATATTTAAAACGAGATAGTAAATATGGAAATATTAATATCATAGATAAGGATCTTAGATTCTTTCATATTCCAATTTTGGGGAATATCGCTGCTGGATATCCAATTGAGATAGTTGAAGATACCCAACCTAAAACCATAAAAGTTAATACTCCTAACAATACCGACTACTATGCTTTGCAAGTTAGGGGCGACAGTATGGTAGATGAAGGTATTTTTGATGGAGATATAGTGGTTATCAAGAAGCAATCTACGGCATATAACGGTCAGACAGTAGTCGCTATAATTGATGATAACTCTGCAACTTTAAAGAAATTATATAAGGAAAAGAATCAATTTAGGTTGCAACCTTCCAATCAGTCCTTCTTGCCGTTATTTCGTAAAGAGGTTGAAGTTCGTGGTGTTGTGTGGCAGATAATTAGAAATTTTGATAGTGAAACTTTTGATCAAGGTGTTAAAATTTTCAAAACTATTGATCTTTTTGCTGGAGTCGGAGGCTTAAGACTCGGATTTGAAAATTATGGGTTTAGAACAGTATTTGCCAATGATTTCGATAAAGCTTGTAAATTAACCTATGATCTAAATTTTAAGGATTCAAAGATGATTCTGGAAGATATATCTAAAATTAACGTTGACGATATACCTGATTTTGATTTCCTAATAGCTGGGTTTCCTTGTCAGGCATTCTCCATAGCTGGTTATCGACAAGGATTTGCGGACTCCAGAGGTAGGGGTAATTTATTCTTTGATATTGTAAGGATTATTAAGGCCAAACAACCCGAGGCTTTTTTACTTGAGAATGTTAAAAATTTGCAATCTCATGACAGAGGTAAAACATTTGAAATCATTTCAAATACTCTTATCGATCTTGGATACCATATAAAATATAAAGTATTAAATACTATGGAATACGGCGATCTTCCCCAAAATCGAGAGCGTATTTATATTGTAGGATTTAAAAACCGAGCCAAATCAGAAGCATTTCAATTTCCTGAAAAGAAAACACTAAATAAAAAAATTGTTGATTTTTTGGATTCGACCGTTCCAGACAAATATTATTATAATAATAAGCCACTATTTGACCGTATTAAAAAAGATATTACCGAAGAAGGAAAGGTTTATCAGTGGAGAAGACAATATGTAAGAGAAAATAAAAGTGGAGTATCTCCAACATTAACCGCTAATATGGGAACTGGTGGACATAATGTTCCTATTATTAAGGATCAACATGGAATTAGAAAACTTACACCTAGAGAGTGTTTTCGATTGCAAGGCTTTCCGGATTCTTATAAACTTCCCGATAATTTGGGCGATGCATCTCTATATAAACAAGCTGGGAATTCGGTCTCTGTACCAGTGATTAAAAGAATTGCTGAAAGAATTTATCAGGCTTTAATAGCTTATTAACTAAATGTAATTTTTGTTTTTGATATGTCGCTAATTCTTTTTTGTATAAAATTAAAATTAATTTTTGAATCACGTAAATTTATGTTTTTTGGATTAAATGTTGTAGTGATTTTAATAGTCTTATTATTATCTATCCAAAATTTTGGTCTTAGTCTTAATTCTAGTCTTTTCTTGGATTTATAGATCTTGGTATTACCATAATTTGTATCTATAAAACTTTTTAAAAATAATGATGTATCCGTTGCCCTATCTATTTCTACCTTATTGATAGATTCAATATCTAATTTTGCGCCACAAAGATAAAAACTTGCCTCATTCTTAGAGCGTAAATTCGGTCTTAAGACAAAGAAATAAATAATATCGTTTAATTTATAATCAGTTGTAGCTTTGTTAATTTTATCTTTGTATAGATTAAGCCAAGCATTTTTTATCTGTGTATAGGATTTTTGTGCGAATAATGTATCTAACGATTTAGCTGTTCCGGTAAACTTTTGCCCCAATGACGCCTCTCCACTAGTAGAATCTAACGGCTCTCCATTTTTATTTACCGCCATATTCAACATCTTTAAATCTGCCCCCCATTTTTTCGATTCACTATAAACATCAATAGGATATGAGCCCGCACCGATTGGTTTTACGTTAAGTGCCTGTGTAAACCACTGTTCAATATGTTCTTTGGGAACTTGAATTGGTAGACTGTTTTGTCCAATAATTGATTCAGGTTGGGATATAAGGGATTTCAAGATAAAATATTTTATAATCTTTTTCGCTTTTTCGTCTAGAAAGGATCTTAGATCGTTAGAATCCATAGGATTTATTACATAGTTCATTGGCTATAGTGTATTAATTTATGTAAAATTTGTCTATTTAAGAATAATAATATTTATTTTTTTAAAAAATGTGTTTAGGCTACAATTCTAAACTAAATATTTTTATCTGGTTTTGAAATACGATGTTTGGCTAGGACGGAGGGATTCGAACCCCCGAATGCCAGGACCAAAACCTGGTGCCTTACCACTTGGCGACGTCCTAATGTTTATCCATAAATTTTAACGTAGTTTAGAGT
>JAJZMH010000002.1 GCA_021850365.1 bacterium | reverse complement strand
ATTTTGCATCTAAGAAGTTATTATCTGAAGAAACACCAATCTTAAGTTATCAAGAAGCTATCGAAAACTATGGTTCAGATAAACCAGATTTGCGTTTTGACCTAAAGTTAATTAATTTAAATGATTGTTTCAAGAACACAAATTTTGAAGTATTTAAAAATGCACTACAGTCAGGAGGAATTATTAAGGCTATTAAGGTAGTTAATGGATCCAAGCTCTCAAGATCTCAAATTGATCATTATACCGATCTTGCCAAAGAAGAAGGAGCTAAAGGATTAGCCTATATTCTTAAAGAAGGAAATGAATTACGTTCCCCAATAACAAAATTTTTAAGTGAAGACGAGATTAATTTAATTACTCAAAAAATGGAACTTTCTGATGGAGATTTAATTTTTTTTGGTGCAGATAAAGCTGAAATAGTTCACAAAGTTTTAGGGAAGCTTCGAAATGAAATCGCCACTGATTTAAATCTTAAAGACAACAGTATTGTTTCTTTAGTTTGGGTGGTAGATTTTCCGTATTATGAATGGGATGAAACAAATCAAAAAATAGATTTTGGCCATAATCCTTTTTCTATGCCAAAAGGAGGACTTGAAGCCTTAAACACAGATAATTTACTTTCAGTTTCTGCCGATCAATATGACATGGTTATGAACGGATATGAAATTTGTTCAGGAGCAATTAGAAATCATGATCCACAAATTATGTACAAAGCTTTTGAAAATATTGGTTATTCAAAAGAAGTTGTTGATCAAAAATTTGGTGCAATGGTTAATGCTTTTAGATATGGAGCTCCACCTCATGGAGGTTGTGCCTTTGGGGTTGATCGAATACTGATGATTTTAATTGATGAACCTAATATTCGTGAAATTATAGCATTTCCAAAAAACGGATCTGGAGTTGATCTAATGATGAATTCCCCAAGCGTAGTTGATGATAAACAGTTAAAAGAACTTGGTTTAAGAACTATTTTCTAAAGATTTCCAAAGATAAAGACAAACATAAGAGCAATATGGTTCCCATCGCCGTTCTTTAGCTATTTTAAAGACTTGTTCAGGGCTAGGTAATTGCTTTAATTTATATAAACTTTGGATAGCTTTACGAATCCCATAATCGGAACTAACTAATACATTTTCTCTTCCAAGCCCAAATAAAAGAAATATATCTGCCGACCAATTCCCAAAGCCATTTAACTTAAGTAAACGTTGATGAATTAACTTATCTGGTTTTGATTTCAAATCATCAAGAATCAATTCTTTCTTAATAATCTCGGAAGATAACCCTTTAATATATTTAATTTTTTGTTTACTAAGTCCTATTTCTTTAAAATCCTGGTCATTAAGATTTAAGACTAAATTTGGATCAAAGTTATTATTTAATCTCGATGCTAATTTATTAAATATTTTTTGAGCAGAGCTAGTACTTAATTGTTGAGAGACTATTATATTAACTAAACTTTTAAATTTATGTTTTGATTCTTTAAGATCAACATCCCCGTATTTTTCGATTAATTTAGATATACGTAAATCATTTCGATTAATATGTAAAACAAAATCTTTGAACATTTTTAATATTTTAAGCCTAAATTAAGTAAAAGAGTACTATTATATACTTATGGACAAATATCAGCCTCGATTTAACGTCCATAAAGACGAAAAACCAAATCCTACAGATTTTGTTGGAGATTCTGTTCCTATTAAAGACTTTAGTTTTACTACACCTTCAAAAATTAAACCAAAACGAGCAAACCAAACAAAAATTATTATTGGACTTATTCTTTTAATATTAATTATCTTATCTGGTCTATATCTATTTAATCAAAAGTCGAAAAACAATCCATCAAAACAAGTTTCCAAAAGCTCTTCTACCAAAATAACTACCCCTAGTTTAATATCCATAACTCCTACCGGACAAACTACAACATATAGTTCAACCAATTTTAGCCTAACTGTTACTTATCCGAATAAGTGGGTAATAAGCGATACACCTACAGAGCTAGACATAACCTCACCTATTACCAGCCTAGCATCTGACAATAATCAGGAAGTTCAAGGAAAGATTATAATAACAGTTGGACCCCAAGGAAAGCTTCCTAGTGCCCTAGGAAATCAATCCGCAACTGCTGTTTTGAATTCTGATCTGATTACTTACACTAATCCAACTCCCGCCCAAGATGCACAAACTTATCTTAGTTTCTTACAATATGCTTCAACCACAAATAGCAATGGCCTTGACGGCATTTATATAACAGGCAACTATGGTTATCTGGTGGGTCAATACATCACTCAAACTGATTTAGCAAGCATTGATCCTTTAGTAAGAATAACTTTTCAACAATGCAAAAACACTCAATGTAGTGAACTGTTGCCCTTAACTATAAACTCCAAAAGTTGGAATGAGTCTAATTTTGTTAATCCAATCCTAGATATTCTAAAATCTTTTCAATTTTCCTAGTTGACAAAAATAATAAGAAGCGTATTAATATATCTAGGACAACTAAAACAAAAATATGACAATTTATTATTCAACCAAAAAAATTATTCAATCAATAATGCTAAACATTATTCAACATAATTAAAGATTAAAAGATCTAAAACTTATTTAATTCTTATGCTATTATATCTATATTGTTATGAAATTGTTTAAAAAAGACTCTAAAAAATTGTCTGAGCATGAGCTTTTAGAAAAAAAAGTTGATGAAATGATGTCAGTAGAGATCAAGCCAGAAGAAGACGAACAATTAGAAGAGACACCTTCTGAATTTAAAGAATTAAACAATAAATTAAAAGATTTAAACGTTGAAGATGATACGCCTAAAGTTAAGACTCTAAAAATAGATGATGATCTTTCCGAAAAACCGGACGAGACTGATTTAGACAAAGAACCAGTTAAAGATGATAATCAAAAAATTATCGATAAAGATAATTTAGATAATGAGAGCGTTAATAAGGCAGTTGATGATATAGTCTCAAAAGAAAGTGATCAGGCTTTAGAAACCCCAAAACTTTTAGCTTCTAACAAAAAACCCAAAAAGAAGTTCTTAAAAAGATTATTTAAAAGTAAAATATTTTATTTGATTGTTTTAATCTTACTAATAGTTTTTTCAATTCCATATACTAGATATAAGATTTTAGGATATATTCTTAAAAAAGAAGTATCTATATCTATCACAGATTCAATTACAAAAGACCAGGTAAGTGATGTATTAATCAGTATTAATGGTCAAAATCATTATACGAATTCATCGGGCGAAGCAAGCTTTAATTTGGGTGTTGGACCATATCAAGTAAAAATTTCAAAGGCCTATTATAAAACTTATTATCAAAGAATCTTTGTTGGATTTACTTCTAACCCAGTTGACAATATTAGTTTAATGCCAACAGGTAGGCAATTAAGTATTAAACTTCTTAATGTTATAACTAGTCAACCTATCGAAAATGGAACAATAAGTTATAGCGGGACATCTTCACAAACTAATTCATTTGGGGTTGCAAATATCGTTATTCCAAATAAAAATCCTACGGATAATATCTTAGTGTCTGCTAATGGATATAATCAAACAAATTTGATCGTTAAGACAGATAATAAAATTTTAAATGAAACCCTAAGTTTAGTACCTTCGGGAACGGTTTATTATCTAAAACAAATTAATGGAGTCATGGATGTTGTTGGTTCAAACTTAGATGGATCTAATCAAAAAATTATATTGAGCGGTACAGGTAATGAAAATGCTCAAGGATCTTTTCTTTATCCTTCACCAAATTGGAATAAGTTAATTCTTATTACCAATAGATCTGGACCAAATCAAGGAGTCTACGTTGTTGATCCAAGTAATGGGCAAAGTAGTGAAATTGATTCATCCTTGAACACTATTAATCCTGTCGGATGGTACAATGATCAATTTATTTATCAAAATAATGGACCATACAATTTAGAATATAATCCAGGCAATAATCAATTAAAGAGTTATAGTTTAGACACTAATCAACTGAATATTATTGATCAAAGTCAAATTCAAGGAACACAGTCCAATTATGTTTATCAGAGTTTTCAGAACCCTGTAATTGTTGGAAATCAACTTCTTTACATAACTGATTGGCTGCAATCTGGTTCTTACGTTGGTACGATGCCAGATAATACAATCAGAGTTACTTCTTTAGATCAATTTTCCAAAAAAGACATTTTCTCTATTTCTAATAGCACTGGATATATCTCTCAAATCATTCAGCCATATCCTAATTCTGCCTATGTGTTAACGTTTGATAATGCAAGTAATAATAATTCTGTATACCAATATTTAAATGGATCTTTGTCAGAAGATAACTCACCTAATGCTTATACTAATTTTCAAAACCTATCCAACCAAACTGCAGTTCTTAATCCATCAGCTACTAAAACTGCTTGGTCTGAAATTCAAAACGGATCCCCAACGCTATTTATAGGTGATCAAAACGGTTATAATCAAACTCAACTAAGTAATCTAACAGGATATTCATTCGTCGCCTGGTATAATGATCAATATATATTAGTCTCTAAGAAAAATAATCTGTACGTAGCTGCTATAACAGGAAGTAATAATACTCCGTTATTAGTGGGAAGTTATTTGTCTCTAAATTAATTTACTTAGAATTAAAATAAGAATCCCAGAAATTTATTAAGATACGAAATATAAATAAAACACCAAAGATAGCCGTAGTTAAAGTCATCCAGCCCGCAAAATCTGGACTCCAAAGGGGTGTTACAAAATCGAACTCGTAAAGAGACTTAGGAATTTGTTGACTTTCTAAACCATGAGTATTGATGTATTGTTCTACGCACGATATTCTATATCTTCCCGAGAATCCAGTAGGGATTTTAGCCTGACAATAATCTTCTGCCTGAGTATATATATTGGTATTTAAAGAACTGGCTTGTTGGCTTAACTGATCTTGAAGTCTTTGGTAGGTATATTCTAATTGGATTGGTGGATATATAGATCCGTTCCCTGTAGATAAATTAGTGTTCATATGAGATGTGACATATTTTTGAAGATTATTTAGAGCTAGACTAACGTTGCCATTATTTTTATCTGCACTATACAAAGCGTTCCTAAGCGAAACCATTTGCTCATAATTAGCTCTAAGAGCAAATAAAGAGATTACGAGAAATAACAAAGTTAGAACTAATAAATATCTCGCTTTTATTTTTTTTAAAAAAGATAATTTTTTGATCATTTAATTAAATTATATACTTAATTTATGAAACATATCTATTTTTTAGGAATTGGTGGAGCAGGTATTACCCCATTAGCTTTGCTTGCTAAACAATCGGGATTTGAAGTAAGTGGATCAGACAAACAAAATTCCAAAAACATTAAGTATTTAATAGATCACGGAATTACAAATATTGATATAGGAGATACTTTAAAAAGCCTCCAAAATAGGCAAAATGAAAATAAAATAGATTGGATTGTTTATAGTTCAGCACTTACGTACGAAAATTTAGATTTCCAAGAAGCAGAATTTGCTAAAAAAAATGGTTTGAAGATTACAAAAAGAGACCAATTTGTCGATTATTTTATCCAAAACAAAAAACTAAAATTAATTGCTATTGCTGGAACCCACGGTAAAACAACAACAACCGCAATGTTAGTATGGCTGTTTAAGGCCTTAAATATTCCAACTAGTTATGTCTTATCCACGGTTGTTAATTATGCAGATCAAGCAGAATATAATCCTAGTTCGGAATATTTTATCTATGAAGCAGATGAGTTTGATAGAAACTTTTTAACATTTAAACCCACTTTAAGCATAATTAGTGGTATTTCCTGGGATCATCATGAAATATATCAAACAAAAGATGACTATAATAAAGCATTTAGAGATTTCATTGATGCCTCTAAAAAAACAATTATCTACGAAACTGACTATAGAACTCTAGAATTGACAACTAAAAATAATATTAAAACTGTCCAATATTCAGCCACAGAACTATCAAAAATTAGTTTGTTAGGAAAATATAATAGAATGGATGGATATTTGGGTGTAAGAGCTATTGAAGAGCTATTTGGAATAGATCCTGCAAAAGTATTTCCCCTTATATCGCAATTTCCCGGTTTGCAAAGAAGAATGGAAGAAATTATCCCAAATCTTTATAGCGACTATGCTCATACCCCAGAAAAAATTAATGCGGTTCTAAATTTAGCTCAAGAAATGACTAAATTAACTAACCAAAAGATTATTATAATATATGAACCTTTAACAAATAGAAGACAATACTATATTAAAGAGCAATATGAGAATCTATTTAGAAATGTCGATAAAATCTATTGGGTTGATAGTTATTTAGCCAGAGAAGATCCTAAACAGGCAATTTTGACACCAAAAGAATTAATTAACTATTTAAAAAATCCAGCCATTGCTCAACCCTCTAAACTTGATGCTAATTTAAAAAATAAAATTCAAAACCATCTCGATCAAAAGGATTTAGTTCTGGCTATATCTGGAGGTGGAGGTAATAGTCTGGATGAATGGATACGCAAAGAATTTAAGGCTTAAAAATATATTCTCCCTGTCGAAGAATAACTACTTCATCATCAATCAATTGAATAATCGTAGAGGGTTTATTGTTAGATAAATTTCCGCCATCTAAATAAAAATCTACTTTATCCCCAAAGTAAGCCTTCGCTTCTTGAATTGTTTTACTCTCAGGCTGAGATGGTAGATTGGCAGAGGTGCTCATTAAAGGCCCAGTTTTTTGGAGAATATTCCTTAAAAACTCATTCTTGGGTATACGCACTGCAAGCGAATTCAAACCTTGATGTAAGTAGCTTAAATTATTACAAGGTATAACTACGCTTAGAGGATTAGGCCAATACTTTGTAAAGGGTGTAAGATATTTCCTCTTTAAGCCCAATTGGACTAGTTGATCGATATCATAGGCCAATAATGTTCCTGGTTTTTGGATCCTGCTTTTTAATTGATATAGTCTTTGAACAGCATTTTGATCAGATGCCTTACTAACAATACCATATACAGTATCAGTTGGTATTACCCCAACAGCATTTGGTTTAGTTAAAAGTTTAATAGCTACATCTGAACCTATCATCTACTCTTAATATATGAATAAATGCTTAAAATTAACAGAACAATAAAAACAATAATTGTTACAAATATAATCTTACTGGTACTAGATTCGTTATTTAGTGAAATATTTTTCTGGTGGACTGATGATCGGTTGACAGGAGATAAACTAGAAGCGCTATTTTTATTTTGGACATATCTACTGTTTGGCTTAATTTCTTGAATTAATTTTGGTTCAGTCATAACCTAAACAGTGAAATCAATGCACATCTACTCCAAAAGAGAGTGCTAAAGTTTATTTAGCTTTAATTGTTGAAGAAGGAGTATTTGGAGTAGTTGATTGTGTCGAAGATGTACCCGAACTAGGTGCAGCAGTTTGGTCTACACATTTTTGACCATTTGGATATTCTTTCCAGTATGTTGCAGCAGCCTTAGAAACCTGTCCTGCAGGAGAGAGATTTTCCCAAAAAGTTACAGCAGAAGAGTTAATAAGCATTTGATCAAGAGGAGCATGCAACTCACAACCTAATTTAATTAGAGTCAAATTTGCATTAGAAGAGCTCGAAGAACTACTAGAAGAAGATTGCAAGTAAAAGATATTAACTAGATCAAAGTATTGACTATTAATTGCTTTAATATTTCCAAAATACACTTGCCCTGTATTTAGAAATACTGCTTGCATATCGGAAGTATTGATATATTTATTTTCATTTGTAGAATAATTACCATAAATTAGAAAAACAATTAAAGCTATTAACACTATAGTTATAGATCCGGTTAAGATTACCTGAGACCATCTCATCAAAGCGTTTTTACTATCATCATTTCTAGATTTTGCCAAGGATGGTTTATGTTCGAATCCTTGATTTGGATTACTGCTTTGAATATTTGGTTTAACCGAATTAGAATACTGATTACGACTACTTAAGTCCATGTTCCTCCACCTTTACTTAAATTATACTAAGTTTAAGTTTAATATAGAGTAAAACCTAAATCAAGGGAAAAATAATAATAACTAGTTAAATTATTCCACCTAAAGAGTAATAAATATAAGAATGCGTTTTAATCTGTTTATTATCTTAAAATTGACTAAATATTAATAAAAACTGTTGACAACTAAAACTATTCAAGAGTATCTTAAGGGTACATTATTAATTTTAAAGAGAGGGAGCAAAAATGGCATATAAGCACACAAACTCTAAAGGTGTAACTTACTATCTTAACTCAAAAGATGTAGTACTCCGTGGTGGAAAGAAACAAACTATTTATTATTTTAGTAAGGATCAAAGACCAGAGGGAACTGATCTTCCTTCAGGATTTGAAGTAAACGAAAATCCAAGAAACGGATTTTTGACTGTTAAAAGAAAATAATCAAAAAATTAAACAATAAACAGCTCGGGTAAATAAATACTCGGGCTGTTTTATTATAGACAATACTATATAATCAATCTTTAAATGTCAGAAATTATTTTAAGAATCAAAAACCTCAAGAAGATATATGACAATAAAGCGGTCGTCAATGAAATCAATCTTGAAGTAAAAAAAGGAGAGATATTTGGGATTCTAGGTCCTAATGGAGCAGGTAAAACAACTACTCTAGAAATGATCGAAACAATGCGAACAATAGACGGAGGTTCTATTTCTCTTGCCGGAATAGACATTTCCAAACATCCAGATAAAATTAAGAAAATTATTGGTGTTCAACCCCAAACTCCGGCTTTCCAGGATAAACAGAAACTTACTGAAATAATTGAGATGTTTGCGGCAGCATATGGTGAGAAAGTTAATGCTCAAGAATTTTTAAACGAAGTTCAGCTTGGTGAAAAAGCTAACAGTTATGCAGAACAGTTAAGTGGTGGCCAAAAGCAAAGACTAAGTATTGCCGTTGCTTTAGTACACAACCCTAAAGCTTTTTTCTTGGACGAGCCAACAACAGGGCTTGATCCACAAGCTAGAAGAAATCTTTGGGAATTAATTAAAATGGTAAGAGATAGAGGTGTGACCGTAATAATGACAACTCATTATCTAGACGAAGCAGAATTATTATGTGATCGTGTAGCGATTATGGATCATGGTAAAATTATTGCTCTTGATTCACCGAAAAATTTAATTATGCAACTTCTAAAAAGGGGCTTTAAGAAGGCACAAAAAGTCGAACAAGCTAGTTTAGACGATGTCTTTATTGATTTAACAGGAAAGGCATTAAGGGATTAATGAAAGATCTTAAAAAACAGCTTTATACGGTACTTGTTTTTACAAAAATTGGTACTAAAAGATTTTTCAGAGATCGTCTTGCTATCTTTTTTGGAATTCTTTTCCCATTAATCTTTTTGTTCGTTTTTGGTGAAATTGCAAATGGAAATAGTCATATATCATTCAATGTTGCTATAATCAACCAATCCAATTCAGTATTTTCTAAAGAGTTAGTAAGTCAATTTAACAAATCCAAAATTTTTAAAACTAATCCTAATTTAAATACCCTAAAACTTGCCGAAAATTCAATGGAGAATGGTCAAATTGATGGCACAATTCTATTACCTCCTTCTTTCGGTGAAATCAATGCAGAGCACATTCCTAATGGTACTATTCAAGTTCTCTATACCCAAAACGATCAAATATCTGGCCAGACAATTTCAACCTTAATAGATGCTCAACTGAAAGGAATTAATCAAAAATTTGTAAAAGTTAATCAACCTTTTAAGGTTTTATCTAAGCAGTTATCTCAAAAAAGCTTAACCACGTTTGACTACACATTTTCTGGCTTACTTGGTTTTTCAATTATTGGTATCGGAATATTTGGTCCAATCAATGTTTTCCCAGAACTAAAAAAACAAGGTATTTTACGCAGATTACACACAACTCCCCTCAAAGTATGGCAATATTTTATGGCTACGATGTTTTCTCAAGCTATTACTGGGGTTGTATCGATAGGTATCCAATTTATCGTGGCACTTGAGGTATTTCATTTAAAGATAGATGGGAACTTTATTAATATTTTAATTTACACTATTTTATCTATTTTCATGATTCTAGGTATTGGACTTGCTATTGGTGGATGGGCTAAAAACGAAAGGCAAGCCGCTCCACTGAGTAACATAATCGTTTTCCCGATGTTGTTTTTATCTGGAACTTTTTTCCCAAGGTTTGATATGCCTTTATGGCTTCAAAAGATAACCGAATATTTACCCTTAACGCCAGTAATCGATGGACTTCGCCTCCTGACAACAGATGGAAAAAATCTTTTGCAAATAGGACCACAGTTAGGGCTTGTATTGATTTGGCTAGTAATTATATATGTTATTGCCTTTAGAGTATTTAAATGGGAGTAGACAAAATATAAACAATATTGTATAATGTATTGCATGGATAAAAATGGCGAACAGTCTGCTTACGAACAAATAGGATATTTTGGTCCGAATCATCAGGTATCAGAAGAAACTAATCAGAAAATGGATATAATAAGGAAGAATGAAGCTAAAACAAGACTTGAAAATCTTGAAGAAAGAATAAGAAACGGTGAGGAAATCGACTTGAAAAAGGAAAATGTTAATAACTATCCCGGTTACCAAGCTAGTTTTTGTAAACTTCTTCTCAAACAAGTAAAAGGAGCTAGTAACGATGGGTGCTGATAATAATATATATTCGTTTCCAGGTGGATCAGCAGAGTCAGGAAATAGGCCCATTGATGACCATACGCAGAAAACTATTAATGGAAAAAATGAATTACAGAATTCAATATGCAGACATCCATCAAATATTATTAAATCTATTGAGAATAACGAGAGAGTCAATCAACTTCAATTAATTAATGAACTTTCAGAAATTAGCTTAAATATTGCAAAAATAGATTTATTTAATGATGACGATAATTCTGATCCTGAATTATCTGAAACCAAAAACCAAAATGTAAAACAGGTTTTAGAAGATTTTTTTACGAATTTATATAGCTTAAATTTTCCGAACGAAGATATAAAAAATATGGTCAATAATATGATTTATCAATTGGGAGATCCAAAAAAAAATAAAAAAGTTTGGCTGGACTATACCTCTTTAGCTAAAGAATATTATGAAAATAGAACAGAAAAGTTAGCTATGAAAATATATACTCCTTATTCTAAAAAATAAAAATTTAAGAAGTGTCTAAAACAAAAAAACCAATATTTATACTTGCTCCAATGGATGGTATTAGCGATAGGGCATTCCGTCAGATCATCAAAGGATGTTGCCCACCAGATCTATTTTTTACGGAATTTACCAATGTTGACGGACTTAATAGTGTTGGAGTAGAGAACACCAAAGATAGGTTAATTCATCCAAAAACAGAAAACAATTTAATAGCCCAACTGTGGGGATTAAAACCAGAAAACTTTTATAAAACAGCTCGTGCAATATCTAATCAAAAATATGGACAGTTTTTGGGTATCGACTTAAATATGGGTTGTCCAGATAAAACAGTTACTAAAAACGGAGCGTGTAGTGCTCTAATCAATAATAGAGAATTAGCCAAAGAAATAATAGAACAAACCAAAAAGGGCTTAAGTAAAGGCTTAACAATTAGTGTTAAAACAAGATTGGGGTATAACCAAGTTGATTTAACTTGGATAGAGTTTTTACTTAATCAAAAATTAGATTATCTAATCATCCATGCCAGGACAAAAAAAGAGTTGAGCAAGGTTCCTGCCCATTATCAGTATTTTACAGACATCATTAAATTAAGAGATAAAATTAATATTCAAACCAAAATAATTGCTAATGGTGACATTTTAAATTATAGACAGGGGATAGATCTAGCAAAGAAATACAATCTTGATGGAATTATGATTGGAAGAGGTTTATTTCAAGATCCATTTGCATTTAGTCCGATAAGTCCATGGACAAAGTATTCGGTTAATCAAAAAATTGAATTATTTAAAAAGCATATCAATCTGTTTGAAAAATATTGGGAAGGTAAAAAACCAATAGTATTACTTAACAAATTTTGTAAGATTTATATTAGCAATTTTAGTGGATCTAAAGATATTCGCCAAGATCTTATGGAAAGTAAATCGGTAACCGAGCTGAAAACTAAACTAGATAAATTACTTTAATACTTAGTGGTGGGGGCGGTTGGAATCGAACCAACTACCAAGTGGTTATGAGCCACCTGCTCTAACCGATGAGCTACGCCCCCAATAATGCCCAAATATATTCTATCCTTAAAAGTAAAAGATGTTAAGTAGTTAAGTTTAAAACCAAATAATATTATACTTTAATTATGAAACCTAAAATAACCCAGTTAATTAAATATTCCAAAGAATTTATTGGTAGATTTTCAGATATTAGATTTTCTGGACAAGTAGTCTTTATAATTTTAGTAATTCTTGTTTTTTGGAGTGGTATAAGATCAATACAACAAAATTACCAATTGCAAAAGGAAGTTAATCAAATAAATCAACAAAATATAATATTGAAACTTCAAAACAACAATATTATTCTCCAGAATGATTATTATAGTAGTAGCCAATATCAAGAAATTGTTGCTCGAGAAAATCTTGGTTTAGGTTATCCCGGTGAAACTGAAATATTAATCCCTGATAACATTGCCTTGAAATATGGTCCCAAACCGCTAACAACTAATTCTAATAATAGACAGACGAATAACACAAATTTTTCTGATTGGATGAATTTTTTCTTTGGAAAACATAATTAATCTTTCTATATCTGTAATTTTATGTTACAATGAACTAAATAAATATATAGCGGGGTGGAGCAGTGGCAGCTCGATTGGCTCATAACCAATAGGTCGCAGGTTCGAGTCCTGCCCCCGCAACCAGACATGTACCCAAAATACGAGACCGTGTTCCATGACCGACCTCTATCGACGGAGTTGAGAAGGGGAGTATATGGTATAAACAAACCATGAAATATTGGTGCCACAACATACACCACTGTCATAACTCTCATCATGTGAGGGGACTTAGTGTAATGATGGAGCGTTAGATTTCAAACCTAAAAGTAAACATTCGATTCATTTAGCCCCTACCAGATAAAGGTACGAGGGCTTTTTAATAGTTTGTTGGCCGTAGTTTAACAGCAAACCATTAGCTTGTGACGCTAAAGACACAGGGGCAGCACCTGTCGGTCACCCCATAGACATAGTACGCGATCGTGGCGGAATAGCTACGCAGCTATTGGCAAAACAGTTCCTAGGCAGGTGCAAATCCTGTCGATCGATTCAAGTTAATAAAAAAGCCGTACTCGAAGAAACTTTCGTGGTTTGCATGTTTTTGGGCTAAATGGCTACAACTTTCTGTAACGACTCACATATCTTTTAACTGAGGGAACAAATACTTTACCGACATTGTGTGCATAATTTTAACGCCATTAAACTCTTTAAGATCCAGCAAATCACGATCTGCAGTGATTATTAAGTCAGCTTTAGCTTCCATGGCACATTCTAGTATCTTGTTGTCATAAGGATCACGTTCTGTAAGCACATCTACTTTTTGCTGTGGCCGTATGACAATAACGGCTTTCTCTAGTCGATTTAACCATCTAACGACTTCAACTCGAGAAAACTCTAGTTTATTCTCTAATTTATCTTGTAGCTCTTGTAATATTTCTGGTGAAGTGTAATATTCGGCAAGGTATTGTGCGGCTGAGTCTTCAACTATTTTATATATAACGCTCTGTGGGTTAAGAGCAGCCGCGATATACACATTAGTATCTAAAACTACTCGTACAGGCTTCATCCTAAGAATTTTTCAATATCGTCTACAGAAGAAAGATTAAGTTTATCCAACTTTTTACGTATTTGTACCGACATTTCCTTCCAGGTTCTCTCCCATGTAGCTTGCTCCAGTAAGCGACGCACTACAACGCTTTTAGATACACCATCTTCTTTAGAAAATCTATCAATCTCGTTTTTTAGTTTTTCGTCTAATGAAATACTTAGAGTTGTCATACTGAAATTATAACAAAAATATTAACAATTAGCAAGAAGATTGTTAATATTCATAGCGATAAAAATAAGACTTTACAGTGGTAAAACCTATTCTAGAATGAAACAAGTTGCTAATCCGATGACAGTATAGCTTGGCTCAGTTCGAGTCCTGCCCCTATGTGGCACGAACCATTTAATTCGTTGAAAATCTTACGGTAACTTCTCAGAGGTGGTTCCAGACCGGTATGCTCAACCAAGCTAAATAAGTATGTTGGTCGTAAAATCAGTCTCAACTTATGCCTCTCGAGCTTTACTTGGTATAATTATTTTGCCTGATTGCCCATAAAATGATGGTCAGGCTAGTATCTCGAGAAATGATCGATCTGCTAGCCCGGCCATCAAAACCATCTTATTTTAAGGAAGGTTGGGCAACGGTATCTAGGCTTCAGACTTAAGTGTTCAACTATTGTTCTGTAATTATATTTTTGATAATTCCGTATAGATTTGTTCTGATTAATCAAATATAATTAATCATAAGCATGAAAAGAAACGATGGTGGGTTTACTTTAATTGAATTGATGGTAAGTCTGGCCGTTTTGGCAATTTTGGCTTATGCCTTCTTTCTGCTTTTTGATGCACTTTTGAACAGTTCTGTTTTATCTCAAAAAGAAACTACTGCACTTACCTTAGCTAATACTCAAATGGAATACCTTAAATCCTTGCCATATAATAATCTAGCGGTTGAAGGTGGACCAATATATTCAACAGAATACATTCCAGGAGTTGTTGATAAAACTGTAAATGGCTTTAAATACGTAATAACAACCTCAATTCAATATGTTGATGATGCTTACGATGGATGCGGTTCATATCCTAATCTAACCTTAGAAGAACAATATTGCAGAAATTATCCACCACCATCAGGAGCACCAAATCCTGGAGATACAACGGATTATAAAGATGTTAGGGTTGTTGTTACAGACGGTAATTCCGGGATTCAATTAGCTTATTTGGATACATATATTGCTCCATCAGTTTATGGTACAAATGGTAGTAATGGATCAATTTTTGTTAAAGTCATAGATAACAATGGTAATCCTGTAGAAGGTGCTTCAGTCCAAATAGTCAACAATGACTTTAGTCCCGTATTAGATTTAACCTCTACTTCTGACTCAAATGGAATAGCGACTTTTTATAATTTGCCACCTGATTCTAAATACGATTATGTAATTTCTGCTTCAATGGCCAATTATTCATCATTAACGACAATAGCTCAGAGCGGAAACTTAGATCCAACATATCCTAATCAAAAATTATTAGCTCAACAATCATCATATGTAACTCTCGAGATTGAACCACAGGGTGAGTATAGTTTATTGCTCCAAACTACAGATACATCAGGAAATCCATTACCTAATGCCCAGATTTATGTTAAAGGAGGGTATAAAATGTATACAAGCTCGAGTGATACCCAATATTATTTCGATACCATAAATCAAAATAATAGTCCTACCACTGATAGCAATGGATTATTTGGAATGACCAATCTCGTTCCGGGACCATATTACTTTTGTGGAGATTCAGGATCAACAGGATGTTCAGTAAATGGAACAACTTACTATCTAGCAGCCGCTATACCTTATTCTGGCAACAATCCATTAGACCCAACCGTTGTTCCAACCTATTTAGCCTCAAATCCACCATCAACGACTTTTGGATATAACGGCAATAATTACCTCCAAGAAGTCAGACTAATGTTAACTACATCCTCAACTTTTCCTAGAGTATTTTCACTTAGTCCATATAGCGGTAGTATTTCTTCTGGGACATTGTCTACCTTTAACTTCAATATAACAGGAGAAAATTTGAGTTGTAATCCAAACCCAAGCAATTGTGGAACTAAGGTTACATTAACTCAAAGTGGAAATAATTACGTTGCAGCATGTACTGGTAATGGATCAGGAGAGACAATGAATTGCACGGTTAATCTCTCATCTGCTTCTATTGGCAATACCCAGTTAATTATACAAAACAGTGGGGGTACATTAACGCTGCCAGCTACGCCCTCTCTAGGAGGAATTATCATTGGTCAATAGTTATAAAATTAAAGACAGTGGATTTACGCTAGTTGAGCTATTAGTTTCGATTGCTTTAGTTGTAATTTTATTTATTTCATTTACTACTTTTTTTGTTAACTATATGACACTTTACTACGGTTTACAGAGTGATGCCTCAAACTCAATCGAGATGGCTGAAGAAATAGAAAGAATAGCCGGGGTGTTGAGAGGGTTAACAGACATAACCTCAGCAACTCCTAATAATTTAACGGCCTATGCCTATTTTTCTCCCAATGACACCTATGTTTCGTTAATTAATTATTATCTTAATTCTTCCGGCAATCAAGTCTTAGCAACGGTAACCCCAATGACGTCAAATCCACCCACAGGTACTCCAATAACTTCTGAACAAAAAACTTATGTTATTATTAGCAATTATTATCAACCATCAGGCCAAGGACTTTTCAGTTATTATGATTCTTCAGGGAATGAATTATCTCAACCAATAACTAATGAACAAGATATTACGAGTATTTCAATTAATCTTTCTGAACCGGCAACTCACAATTCTAATGGGCAGTCATTAAGCACAACTGTTACTATTAGAGATAGGATGGTTTCAACATGATTCCAGCATTACTTTCTGTAATCATTGCTTTTTCTCTAATGGCTACGGCAGTAGGCAATATTGTTTTAACTAATTTATCTGTAGCTGCTAATCTCGTAAAGACGGAGCAAGCATTTAATATCGCAGAAGCAGGAATAAATTATTATATGTGGCACTTAGACTATAATTCTAAAGATTATCAAGACGGAAATACTGGAGGAAGTATTACTTCCGGACTCGGGTATGGCCCATATACTCATCAATTTGTTGACCAAAATGGAGTAGACGAAGGAACGTTTAAGTTATATATTAATCCTCCTGCAACATTAGGCTCAAATGTAGTTACCGTTACCTCCATAGGTCAAGTGAATGGAACGAATTTTACTAGGACTATTCAGGCAAGCATTGGGTCTAAATCTTTTGCAAGCTTTGGGGTAGTATCTAATTCAGCACTATGGTTCGGTAATACTGAAACAGCAGATGGACCAGTCTTTTCTAACCAAGGAGTGAGAATGGATGGACCAAATACATCAACGGTCACAAGTGCAAATTCAACTTATGTTCCAAGCTATGAATTAGGTGGTGATGGGGTAACATCAGAGCCTGGAGTATGGTGTAGCACAACAGTAACTTCACCAGTAGATTGTAGTACTAGATCAAAAAGCAGTTGGATATATCCAGCCTCAAATATTGATTTTACGCAACTAAATAATACTCTTTGTAATCTTAAAATTATAGCTTTAGATAATAATTCGGCCACTTCCTCGTATGGTTCAATGTCAAATGCTTGTACCCAAACACCATCAACATTAACTACTAGCTATTTACCTAGAAGGAGTTTTTATAGTGACCAGCAAAGAGGCTATCTAATCATGCTTAATGATAATAATACCTATGATTTATATGACGTAAATAATGAAAACGATACTCTAACCCCATATACTTCAGCTTTATCGCTTAAAGTTGTTAGTACTCAAAACCCAATACCATCATCGGGAGTAATTTTTGCTGAAGACAATGTCTGGGTCTTAAGTAACCCAACTTTTACTGGTAGAGTAACGATTGCGGCAGGTAGAATGACAAGTTCTTCGCTACTAACAGAGGCAGATATTGTAATAGCTGGACCATTAGTTTATACAGCAAAAGATGGGTCTGATGCGATTGGTTTGGTAGCTCAAAACTCTGTCGTTTTAGCTCCTTACGCTCCTCCAGCAAGTGGTGCATTTAATTTCGAAGTAGACGGTGCTTTGATGGCAATCAATGGAGATGTCTGGTATCCAGGATCATACAGAAACAATCCATATGCTTGTACGATGGGTTGGACAAATTCAGATCAGACCTTCTTATTCTATGGGTCTGTAGCAACTCAACAAACCTGGACTTGGACATGGTTAGATGGAACTTCTCCTTGTGGTAATGCGGCCCTTGATCCAGCAAGTGGAGAATACATATCTGGAATTGAAAATAACACAACTGAGTTTGATTATAATTTGGAATATAACCCCCCTCCAAACTACCCAAATATAGGTGGAAATTCAATTTTGTCTTGGCGAGAAATATTAACTCGTCCATAATATAAATAATGCAAAATTCCATTTCCAACCAAAACACTACAGCCAATCCACAATCATTTTCTAATGGAAATATTCAAACTCCTCAGACTAACATTCAAAACTCAACGAATAATTCTTCTTCTATTAACCAAAATGCAAATAGTTTTGGCATATCTTTAAATCAATCAAACACAAATATCGTTTATCCATATAAATCTAAGACAAGTAACAATAATTTAAATGGCAGTCTTATTTTAATCATATTTATAAGTTGCCTTATTTTAATAATAATATTAGGACTAATCTTAAGTAGAAATAAAGTTATTAAAAACAAATCTAATAAGAAAGAAATTACTCCTAATAAAGAAGAAACAGTAGCCAAAACTTCAAAAAAACCTAAAAAGAATCTTGAAAAAAAACCTAAAATAAGCTATACTAAAAGGCATAAGAAGAAAAAATAAAAAAGGAGATCTAATGGATCAATCTCTAAATTTCGAGTTGTTAGATACAGATAACTCGATAATACTAAAAATAGATAGAATTTTACGAAGATTTGCTTAAGGCTAAAATCATTTTTGAGAAAACTAGATAATAATAATCAAAGCGCAATCATAAATAATACCTTTTCAGAATTTACTCGAGCTAAACATAATATTGAAAAAGTATTTAATAAGGTAAGTAATGTTAAAGAATGCATTGATTTTCCGTATACTAAAGAAAGTTTAAAAAAGTTATTAAAATGAGATTACTACGAAGTGAAAAACAAGACTTCTTGAAATTACCCAAAAAAGAACAAAGAAAGCTACTTTTTAAGGCGGCTAAGTTTGCTAATGCTGGACAAAAAAGGCTGGAAAACAAATATTTACGGCTTCAGAAGTAGCAAAATAGTATTATTCTATAATCCTAAAATAGGTTAATTAAACTAATCAATACTATCTGTTAATGGTAGGCGTAATAGGAACGAATTGGAACCAAATCAAACGAGAGCTGATAGATATGTACCAAATAGCTAAACAGGTTAGAAAAGAAACTCTAGTAAATGTATGAGTGAATAGACATAAACCATGGATAATTATCCAAGCGGAAAATATTTATTAGGAAAAGAATTAAAGGTGTTCAATGATTTAGTTAATAAAACAAACAATTGGCACTAAGGTGGAGGGATTTGACAAAAATCTTTACCCTAAATTCTCCAATAGAAAAATGGTTAGTTTATGAACTTTCACAATTGTTAATTCCTTGTTGAATTTGATTTAATTCAGTTATCAAAGAATTTATAGTACCACTTAAAGAGGCATATTGATTACTATATGCTTGAGTTATTTCACCGGCAGTTGCTCCTGAATAGCCACTTTCTTGATTGACTGCATTAGGAAGATTTGCTAAAGAGTTTTCGGTTGACGTTAATTGCTGTTCCAAGCTCGAAAAGTTAGAATAATTCGGTATGTTATTTAAGCAAGATAGTATTGCGCTTTGGTTTTGGTTCGTTGTTGAAGTAGTCGAGGAATAAGTACTTAGGTTTTGTTGATCAGTACTATATTGTTGTTGATATTGTTGATATTGTGCTTCTTCTTGTTGAATCTCTTGCTCCATCTGATTATAGTTGTTTTGTTGTTGATTTGCAGCATTTTGAGCATTGAGAGTATCTTGGTTGGCCTGATTTTGGTATTCTTGTGCCAAAGCTTTATCTTGTTGATATTGTGCTTCTTCTTGTTGGAGAGTAGATTGTTGATTAGTTGGTGAAGGGGTAGTAGAGTTAGAATTTTTATTTATTTCATTTGGTTGTTGACTTTTCTGATAGTGAGAAGAGGTATCTTTAATATTTACTGTGCTTGGACTATGGATATGAGTCAGTAAAGTACTGATAACCAATAATGATAATAATGCTCCTCCAATAATTCCAAAAACTTTTTTCATAAAATGCTTTGTACTTCTATAGTGTAATTCTAAATAAATTGTACTCCTGATATAACATTTTTCATATTTTCAAACGATTTATTTTCTATTATTTTATGATTTGTCATAATCATTCGGTTAAATTGAATTTAAAAAAGCTGTTATTTATGGATATGCCATTCTGCAATTTTGTTCTGCTTGGGACTGTATATTCTGAAAATCTACAAGATAAGTACTAGCATCGGGAAATTGATAAGGATCAAGCATCTGAGCGTTAGCCAATCCGACAAATTGTGAATAAAAACTATCCATGGAATTTATGCAATTTTTTTGAAGAGAAACATTTTGTTGTTCTGAATGTATAACAGGATAGTTTTTAAAGCAATTCCCTTCATTGTTTACACGTGTCTGAAGAATATTTAGAATTGTCGATTCGGCATTATTGTTGGGTAGTTTTGCCTCATCGTATAGAAAGCTTAGCGTAGATCCTCCATTTGAATCCGCATTATTAAAACAGCTACTTTGCAATGCTACATTGTTATTATTATTCTGATTATTTATGTTATTACTATTTTGATTAAATTGATTTTTTACTATATTTTGAATACTGTACTGATTATGATAAACAGAGATATCCCAGAATAATACAAAAATTAATAGAATAATTATCAATAAGCCGATGATTCTTGCTTTCTTGCTACTAGTTTTCTTATCGCTCATTACTGAAGTTTATAATACGACTAAAATTAAATTAATTGAATAGTATAATTAAAGTACTATGACCATTAAGCAAAGAAAAGAAACTCTAGTAAATGTATAAGTCAGTAGACTTGAATCATAGGAAATGTAAAAATATGTAAACTATACGACTTAAATGTGTTAATCTCATATTTAAGTTTGTACAAATAGAGTAACCTTATTACAAAGAATAGTAGTCTGGTAGTTGGCCAAATTTATATACTAGATGTTTCACTATCTAATTTATATAATTCAGACAATAGCGTTTTATCAAGATTTTTAAGTTGTGATTCTTGACTCGTATATGTTTGTTGATCGCTAGAGAGTTGCTTCTCGTCTTGAGTTAATTGAATTTCTTCTGCCTGAACATAAGAAGAACCTAACTGGGAGTCCTCGATAATAAGAGATTTATCTGAATTAATTGTGTTTTGATCACTCTGAATCTGGAAAGACATGTCTGAAGCAGATTGAGCCAAGATGACGGAATTAATAAAATCACTAGAAGTAGTTTCTATGGCCGAATCGAAACTATTCATAGCTGGGTTAGAATAAGAAGCATCGGCCTGATTATTAATATTTTTTAACTTTTTTATAATATTTTGGTAGTAGCTATCCCATTCGGATTTAGTATAAGTCGTGGAGGAGGGTAAAGATGCTAGTTGATTATATTGAGATTGGAGTTGACTATTTAGACTTAATAATTTATTCTGATCAACCTTGTTTTGGTGATTGGAGTAAACTACTATGCTTACTATAATTACTAAAACCACAATAGCAACAATCGGTAGCGTTATGGCCAATAATCTATTTGAGCTATGGTTACTTGAAGTACCTTTTGTTGTTTTATTGTTCAATAATGCAGCTACTCTTTTTGACTTATGAAAGTAAAGTATCCATAAACTCGCCGTTACAGCATATGTAATAGGAGTAACTAGACTGTGAGCAGTCAATCCCGAGTTAATAGATAATATGAATCCCAAGACATACAATATAGTTACCGTGCCAATTAGTTCTTTACTATGCTTATGTATTTGAATAATACTCGCTATAGCCGTAAAAGCTATACAGATAGCTAAAATTTCAACAAAGAATTTTTTACCAATTGAAACATTACCATAAAATGGTACAAATATTATTCCATATATTGCTACTAAGCCCCATATGTAAAAACCTATATACGGCAGTGTTAGCCAACCACCAATCGTATTTAGATTACGACCTGATTTATTCTCATATGTTTTATTTGATAAAGGTTGTTGTTTGTTGGAATAAAATGGTTCTCCACAATTACTACAATGAAGTTGGCCAAGTTTTAGTTGTTTTTCTCCACAATTTGAACAAAATATTAATCTATCAATTTGTTTTGTTGGTTTTATGTCTGAAAATTTTGCTTCGTTTACCATCTCATACTTCTTTACTACATAGATCTAAATTGCACAACCTTATAATACGACTAAAATTAAATTAATTGAATAGTATAATTAAAGTACTATGACTATTAAACAAAGAAAAGTAGCGAAAGAATTGTTTGAAAATGGTGGAACTATGGCCTCTGCTCTTAGAAAAGCAGGGTATTCTAGGGCTATGATTAAAAATCCTCAAAAAGTAACTAGATCAAAAGCTTTTAAAGAAATTATTGAAAACATGGGATTAGATAATAAGTCTTTGGCTAAAGCATTAAAAGAAGGATTAAATGCTACTAAAATTATTACCCGAAACAAGAAAAATCTTTCATCTAACTCAATGCCAGATTATGCTATAAGGCATAAATACCTTGTAACCGCTCTGGAACTTAAAGGTTATATAGGTCGTAATTCTAAACCTGATTTAGATAATGTTAATGTTGTTTTTGTGAATAATATTCCCAGACCTTCTTTTGATAAAAAAACAGTAAAACAATTAGAAAAATGAATGCTCCTGTCGATAACTCCATTTTAAGCTTATGATAGGTTCATTATCTGAGCCGAAGGATGCAACGCTCAATGATGTTATTAAGGTGTTAAAAATAAATTATGATATTGGATTGATTGTTAAGAAAAGAGTACTAAAAGATTGGAATAATTATTTAGATGGGACATATAGTCCTAGGATAATTAGGGGTGGCGGTAAACAAGACCCTGAACTTGAATTTATCTATCGTAATTGGTTTGAGGGAGTATTGGCTACTCTCAATTTTCCTATTATTCCACATAGGCACTTACATGATTTTTCGTCGACTAGTTCTAGCATTAATCTTAATCTTGCACTTTCAGCAAATAGTTTTTCACAAGGCGAAAATTTAATTAACAAATCATTCGATGCTGCTCTAAAAGCTTTATCGATAATAATAGATAGACTTAAAAAAGAAGAATCTTCAAATATAAAAATAGTAAATCTTAAAAAGATAAAACAAAGCATTTATATCAATATTGAGCCTGATGGGATCGATGTTAAATTACATGAATTTGAAGAGGGTTCGCCCTTAGAGCAACTTTTTGATTATGTTTATCTTCATCAAAACGAAATAATAAGTAGAGACCAAATAAACCTAGATACAAGAGGATACAGCAAAAAACGTCATCTTTCAGAGGATTTTAGGGCTATGGGATTTAATAATAAACTCAAGAAATTATTCTTTTCAATATGTACTTCTATGGAAGTAAAGATGAACATAAAATCAAATATTGCTTCGGAGAATCTCAAAGATCTTTTAATCGGACTCAAATCGGATTTAAACAAATAGTTTTGCTAAATTAACACTTTAATTATGTATTAGACCAAGATTTAAAATCGGACTTTCCTAACTAAGCTTATCTAATAACCTATAGTCGGTAGTATGACAAATGGCATTAAAGAAATACTTAATAATTCTCAGTTGGCAAATGATTCATTTAAAAAAAGAGATTTAGTTAAGAATGTTTCACTTGATGAAGTCGATAGATTATCGGATGAACTAGTTAAGCTCTACAAAAACCCTAGTTATAAAAAGTGGTATTGCAAAGCAATTTATAGGTTTGGAGCTCAACAAATCCGTGATTGGATGGCTCGAGCAAGCGATGGTAAATACCCAGAGAGATTATTTACTACTTACGTAAATCAGGCCAATGGTTTTATTAGGGGAGATAGACAAAATGTTGATCTCCGATAAACCAATTATAACCATTAAAGAAGCCAGAAAATTATTAGGAAAAGATTTTAGGCATTTAGCAGATGGACAAATAGAGGATTTGATAGCTTTATTAAATAGTATTGCTATAGATAAAATAATTGATTCGGTTCCAAATTAGAAATCGATAGATGCAAATAAAAGACTAATAATGTTAAAATGATTCCATGAGCGTAGGAATCATCTATACAAGAGTCTCAACAAAAGAACAGGCAGAGAAACGATTAAGTTTAGATAACCAAGAAAAAGAGTGCAAAGCATTTGCATATAAGCAACAAAATATACAAATTCCAGATATAAATATATTTAGTGATAAAGGAGAATCTGCTAAATTTGCAGATCGCCCTGAACTTCAGAGAATGCTCCAATTTGTTAAAAACAATAAGGGAAAGATAGAAGTTTTATATATCTGGAAAATCGATAGATTAGCAAGAAACTTAGGAGACTATTATGGGATTAAGGTTGCTCTTGGGAAGTATGGAGTAAAGATAGTATCGGTTACAGAGCCTATAGATGATGATCCAGTAGGAAGATTTCTAGAAGCTATATTAGCTGCTGCAGCTCAATTTGATAATGAAATTAGAGCCATTAGAAGTGTAACAGGCATGAGACAAAGAGTTGAACAAGGAGAATGGCCTCATAGTGCACCGATAGGTTATATAAAACGAAACAGGAGCGTAGTTATTGATTCTGTATATGGATCTAAAGTACAAGATGTTCTTAATAAGTTTGCAACGGGACTTTATAGTGTAACCGATATTTCTCGTTATGCATTCGAAATAGGCATTAAAACAAAGAGCGGTAAGCCAAAATCATACGAGGCAATGAAAAAGCTCCTCATAAATTTCTTCTATTCTGGTTATACTAAAAATAAACTTAGCGATAAGGTTATAAAGGGCAGACATATTCCCTTAGTTGATGAAGAAATTATTTATAAGAATATAGATATAATCAACAAAAATAAGAAGATAATTGTAATAAAAGGAGACGATCTTTATTCTCTTAGAGGAACATTGCTTTGTACTAATTGCGGAAATAAATTAACGGCTAGTGCACCAAGAGGAAGAAGTAGAAACTACTCATTATACCAATGTGGCCGTAAGACGTGTACTAGAGTCATTACAGGCAAAAAAGCTAGCGTAGACGTAGATAAAGTGCATAGACAATTTAGAGAGCTCTTAGAGGCTCGTAGACCGTTAAATAAAGGAATTGCAAGGCTATACAAGACCTTAGTAATGAAGGCCTGGAATGATGAGTATGGAAAAGCTCTAGAAACTGCTACACAAGTTAATCGGGAGATACAGACTTGTAAAGAGCTTAGATTCTCGACAAATCAAAAATTTATTGCAGATAAGATTACCGAAGAAGATAAGAATGAACAAATAAATAGATTGGATGAAAAAATAGAAACTTTAGAACAAGAAAAGGTCGAAATGGACAGTTACGTTAAAGAAAAAGAACAGGTCGTAGATGAAGCTATGACTTTTATCCAGACTCCCGATATTTTCTGGAACCGAGCCAGTACAAGAAGTAGGCGAGCTATTCAGTCATTACTTTTTCCATTTGGAATACCTTATGATTTTGAAACCGGATTTGGAACCACAGAAGATATAGATTCTTATCTGTTATTAAACAAAATAACTGAAAAAAAAGCAAAAAAAGACGATTTGGTAGCGACGAGTGGACTTGAACCACTGACCCCAGGCTTATGAGTCCTGTGCTCTAACCAGCTGAGCTACGTCGCCTTATTAACCATAGTTATTATAATAAATGTTTAAGGATATGACCAACTTTAGGATTAATCAAAACGAAATAAGCTGCAGTTAAAATACCAATTAAAATAATAATAATCCTAAGATATTTCAAAGAAATTTTGGTTGCAAATTTAGCTCCAAAATATCCACCAAATATAGCCCCAAAACCAGTAAGTAAGCCAATATTTAGATTTATTAAATGATACTTACCTAAAATTATTATGGAAATGAGAGCTTCTAGAAAACCAAGAACATTTTTTAAACCATTCATTTGGTGAATATTATTTAAACTAGAAAGGCTTAGGATTACTAACATAGTTAATCCAAATCCTCCACCATAATATCCAGCATAAATCGATAATATTCCTGTTATAATTATTAACCAAATTGGTGGACTTAGTTTAGTATATTGTTTCTTGTTAGCTCTATAAACTCTGGCAACTATATATGGTTGGAAAATAAACAATACAAGAGCAAAAATAATTAAAAAAGGAGTAATTTCTTCGAATTCTAGGTTTGGTGTTTTTACTAACAAATATGCACCTAAAACAGCACCAATTATACAGGGAATAGTTATAAGATAATATTTAAGGGGTATTTTCTTAAGATGTTTCAAATAACCTATAGAAGAAGAAAGTTGCCCTAACATAATCGGTAGATTAGAGGTTCCATTAGCAACTAGGGCACTGTTTCCAAATAACATGAATATTGGAAAGGCAAGAATTGTTCCTCCTCCAGCAACTGCATTGATCGCTCCAGAAACTATGCCAACGATAATATATATAATTATTTTAATTAACATTTTTGTTTATTATTTAATTTAAATTATAGTCTTTATTTAATTAAAGATAAATTAGTTTAATATTAAGTATATGGATATTCAACTAGAAAAGTTATCTGGTAAATATGTGCTTGGGGTCAGTGGGGGTGTAGATTCTATGGTGCTTTTAGATCTTATGGCTAGATCTAATCCTGAATCTAAAAAAAACATTATTGTGGCTCATTATGATCATGGAATCAGAAAAGACTCTAAAAAAGACCGCTTATTAGTTCAAAAACTTTCAAAAAAATACGGATTAAAATTTTACTATAAGGAGGGTAAATTAGCCTCAACAACTAGTGAAGATTTGGCCAGGAAAAAAAGATATCAATTCCTTAGTCAAATTAAAAAACAGGCTAATTCCGATGGAATTATAACCGCCCATCACCAGGATGATTTAATTGAAACAGCTTTTATCAATATGCTAAGAGGAACTCACTATAGAGGACTATTTTCTCTAAAAGATAATGCTACCATTAAACGACCATTATTAAACTACAGTAAGAAAACAATCATTGATTATGCTATAAAAAACAAATTATCTTGGAACGAAGATTCTACTAACAAAAATACGAAATATTTAAGAAATTATTTAAGAATTAATATTTTACCTAAATTATCTGAAGAAGACCGACTTAAAATAATTAATTTAATTAATAAAAATCGTATTATCGGACAAGAAATAGATAAAATTATCTCCAAAATATATTTTGAAAAAGTTAAAAAAAATCAATTTTCAAGATTATGGTTTTGTTCACTAGACTATGAAATTCAAAATGAATTTATTGTCTATTTGTTAATTAGTAATAAAATCAATGATTATTCTACTCAGACTATTAAAAGACTAACAAATTCTTTAAAAACATTACCAAACAATGTTACAATAGAAATATCAAAACAAAATTTCTTTATAATAAATAAAGATAAGGTTTTATTTAAAAACCATAAAAGTTAGAAATATAAAATTAATAAGGATATAATTATTAAAATATGCCAAAAAAGCCTAATAAACCAAATATTTTAAAACCGACCAATAAATCTAGTATGAAAAATGCAGGTTTCATTGCATTGATTGTCTTATTTGGATTAATTCTTTATTCGGCACTTAATCAACCAAATAATCTTCAAACTATACCAATTACAACGGCAATTAATAACGCCAATAAGGGTGAATATACGTCCTTTAAAGTGAATGGGAATGAAATAGATATAACTAAAAAGGGAAAAAGTCAGCCAACCTTAAAAACATATGAAGAACCTAATGCAACTCTAAAAACAGAAGGATTAAATTACTCAAAAGTTGAAGTTATTGCAAATCCAATTACTTCATCATCATCGGTATGGTTGGGAGTTTTTGAAACGGTAGGTCCTGTGATTGCTATTGGAATTATTCTTTATCTAATGATGAAAAGCGCTCAAGGACAAGGCAATCAGGCTTTGAGTTTTGGAAAAAGTAGAGCAAGGTTGTATGGAAACGACAAAGATAAAATTAATTTTGTTGATATTGCTGGATCCGATGAAGCTAAGCAAGACCTTCAAGAAGTGGTAGAATTCCTTAAATTCCCAAAGAAATTCTCTACATTGGGAGCCAAAATACCAAAGGGAGTTTTGCTAGTTGGTCCTCCTGGAACAGGAAAAACAATGTTATCAAGAGCTGTTGCTGGAGAGGCTAATGTTCCATTTTTTAGTATTTCAGGTTCTGAGTTTGTTGAGATGTTTGTGGGTGTAGGTGCATCAAGAGTAAGAGATTTATTTGCAAAAGCCAAAAAGAATTCTCCTTGTATAATTTTTATTGATGAAATTGATGCGGTTGGTCGTAAAAGAGGAAGTGGAATGGGTGGTGGACACGACGAAAGAGAACAAACCCTAAATCAAATTTTGGTTGAGATGGATGGATTTGAGCAAGGTCAAAGTGTAATTGTACTTGCCGCTACAAACCGTGTTGATGTTCTTGACCCAGCCTTATTACGTCCCGGTAGATTCGACCGAAGAGTCAATATTGGATTACCTGATAGAAAAGATAGAGAAGCAATTTTGAAAGTTCATTTTGCTAAAAAACCTTTAGCTAAGGATGTAGATCTTGATGCGTTAGCAGCTAAAACCGCAGGATCTTCAGGTGCAGATTTAGCAAATATTGCGAATGAATCTGCAATTATAGCTGCCAGGAATAATCATACCCAAATTTCTCAAGAGGATGTAACTGAAGCATTTGAAAGAGTTGCCATTGGACCTGAGCGAAAATCTAAGGTAATGACTGAACTAGATAAAAAAACTACTGCATATCATGAAGCTGGTCATGCTATTGTCGGTCAAGTATTACCAGATAGTGACCCGGTTCATAAAGTGACCATAATTCCTCGTGGTGGAACCGGCGGAGTTACTTGGTTTATTCCACCAGAAGATCGTGTATTTGTTAGTTTAGTCCAATTTAAAGATATGCTCGCAAGAGGTTTAGGCGGAAGAATTGCCGAAGAACTAATTTTTGGAGGAGATCATATTACTACTGGTGCAAGTTCAGATCTTCAAGCCGCTGCAGAACTTGCTAGAGATATGATTGTTAATCAAGGTATGGGTAATAAACTACGAAACCAAGTCTTTAAATTAGATGACGGAATGATGATGGATCGACTAATGCATGAAAGAGAATATTCAGACGAAACAGCTAAATTAATAGATGATGAAGTAGAAGCATTAATTACTGAAGCAGCTTATCGAGCTAAAGAGGTTCTAAAAATTAATGGTAGTTATTTAGAAAAACTAAAAGATAAATTAATTGAAAAAGAAACTATAGATTCGAAGGAGGTTGCGAAAATTCTAGAAGGCGCAAAAATGGCTAAAACCGCAAAACTTTATTAAATTAAATTTAGCCTATATTTTAAATTGAATTTTTTACGTATACTATTTTAAGATGGAAGAGCAAGCCAAAAGTATCCAAACAAAAAAAATTAGGTTTAATGTTACCAATGCTGCTGCGTTGTTAATGTTTGCAACTTTTTTTAGTCAACTTTTAGGATTCTTAAGAACCAAATTAGTAAATGCCAACTTTCCAATATTGGGTCCACATAGCACTGATGCCTATTTCGCTGCGTTTAACATACCTGATTTATTTTTCTTTACTTTATCCGCTGGGGTATTAGGGGTAGCTCTTTTACCTGTTTTATCCGATAGAATCCATTCTAAAGGATCTAAGAGTGCATGGGAACTTGCAACATCAATTCTGAATCTCTTAGCAGTCGTTATGTTTATACTTGGATTTTTAACTTTAATATTTGCTCATCAATTAATCCAATATATTGTTGCTCCAAACTTACCACCAGCAGATATTAATACAGCTGCAGATATAATGAGATTTTTAGCGTTTAATCCTTTGCTATTTACAATTTCTGGAATTTTAACATCCGTTCAGCAGTCACTAGGGAAGTTTTTTTTCTATGCCATAGCTCCACTTTTCTACAACACAGCAATCATAATTAGTATATTTGTTTTCAAAGACAATATAGGAATAGTCGGTCTTGGTATTGGAGCATTAGTAGGTGCAATATTACAGCTCATAGTTGTAATTATTGGAGCATATAATTCTAATTTTCATTGGAATCCAAGAATTATGTGGAGGAATAAAGATTTCAGAACAGTGCTCAAAAATCTTCCACCAAGATCATTAGATCAAGGTATGGATCAAATTGAGGCAATTGTTGAAACTAGGGTTGCATCAGGCCTTGGTGTTGGCTCAATAACAAATTATAACAATGCTTATATTTTAAGCACCGCCCCTATTCTGCTTTTAGGGACTGCAATTTCTACTGCAGTATTTCCTAAATTAAGTTTAAGACTTTCCCAAAATAGACCCGATTTATTTAGAAAAGAATTCCTGAAAGTATTAAGAGTAATGATTTGGTTAAGTGCACCAGTTGTAGTTGTTGGATACTATTGTAGAGGTTATCTAGCACGATTAATTTATTCTCAAGGAAACCAACAAATATCTAATATCTTTGGATATTTAGCACTAGCAATTTTTTTCGGGATTCTTTATTCAATAATTTCTAGATGGTTTTATGCTCATAAAGATACAAAAACTCCCTTATTTGTCTCTATATTTACCATAGCTTTAAATATTTTCTTAGCCATTGTATTAAGTAGGCCAAGTATGTACGGCGTAACTGGACTTGCTTTAGCGCAGTCAATAGTTGCAGCAAGTGAAGTATTAATACTTCTTCTCATTATGATCAAAAGAGATCATAAATTAATTAATCTTCAATTTATTAGTGGTCTTATTCGAATAATATCGGTAACTGGATTTAGTATGGTTGCTGGTTTTATTATGATTTCATTATTCCCACTATATATAAGTGAAAAAGGGATATTTATCCTAGGAAGCCGACTGTTATTAATTGTAGGGGTAACAATGTCGGTTCATATTTTAATGTCAGCAATCTTCGATGTTGAAGAAGTTAGACCACTTCTAAAACGAATTAAACAGATCATTACCAAACCAGTTAAATTTGAAATATAGCAATTATCTTTTAACCTTTTGTTATAATGGACAATCAAATGGAAAATAATATAAGAAATTTTTGCATCATTGCTCACATCGATCATGGTAAATCTACGCTGGCGGATAGATTACTAGAATTGACCGGAACCATTTCAAAAAGAGATATGAGAAATCAGGTTCTAGATAAAATGGATTTAGAACGTGAAAAAGGTATAACTATTAAACTTGCACCAGTTCGGATGCAATACATTGGATATGAATTAAATTTAATCGACACTCCTGGACATGTAGATTTTAGTTATGAAGTTTCTAAAAGCTTAGAAGCATGTGAAGGTGCAGTTTTGATCGTGGATGCTACCCAAGGAATTCAAGCCCAAACACTGGCTAATGTTTATTTAGCTATTAATGCCGATCTAAAGATAATACCGGTTCTTAATAAAATAGATTTAAGTGCGGCAGATATTCAAAGCTGTTCAAAGCAAATAATTAATTTATTAGGGTGTAAGGATGAAGATATTCTTAAAATATCCGCTAAAACCGGAGAAGGTGTTGAGGAATTATTAAATAGTTTAATTGATCAAATTCCAGCTCCAAAAATTGATAAGAAAAGTCCAACCAGAGCATTAATTTTTGATTCATATTATGATGATTATAGGGGTGTTATACTATACGTCCGTTTATTTGATGGAAAAATCTCAAAAAATGATCAGATATTAATGATAGGCTCAAAAGCACAAGGAATTTGTCTTGAAACTGGTTTTTTGGCTCCTAATATGTCGGCTCAATCTGAAATTACTTCTGGAGAAATAGGATATATAGTCACTAATTTTAAATCAACCTCTGAAGCAAAGGTAGGAGATACAATAACCCTACTAAATAACCCATCTTCAAATCCATTAAGTGGTTTTAAAAACGTACAACCATTTGTTTATGCTGGCTTTTTTCCATCCTCAAATGAACAGTTTAATGATTTAAAAGAAGCAATTAACAAACTTTCATTAAGTGATTCCGCTATATCTTATTCATTAGAAAATTCACCTATATTAGGATTTGGAATCCGGATCGGTTTTTTAGGTCTACTCCATATGGATATAATTAAAGAAAGACTTGAAAGAGAATACGGGTTAGATCTAATAGTAACTAACCCCTCAACAGATTATTTAGTAACTTACACTAATGGAGAGACAACTAATATTAAAAGTGCATATGAACTAAAAGATTCTTCTTTAATATCTGAGATAAAAGAACCTTGGATCAAAGGAGAAATTGTAGTGCCGAAAGAGTATCTTGGAGATGTACTTAATTTAATAATTTCTAAAAGAGGACTTCAAAGAAATATTAGCTATATTAATGAGCAGGCATTGATTAGTTTCAATGCACCTCTTGCTAATCTTTTAACAGATTTTTACGATCAATTAAAAAGTATTTCATCAGGATTTGGCTCATTTAATTACGAAATGGACGATTATAGGGTAGAAAATCTAGTTAAAGTAGATTTCTATATTGCCAACCAAAAGATTGACTCGCTTTCGATTATAGTACATAAAAATGAAGCCCATAAAATAGGTCGAGAAACAGTATCTAAATTAAAAGAAATAATTCCCAGACAGAATTTCAAAGTTTCCTTACAGGCAGCAATTGGTGGAAAATTCATAGCTAGGGAAGATATATCTGCATACCGTAAAGACGTAACTTCTGGATTATATGGAGGAGATGTGACCAGGAAAAAGAAGGTCTTAGCCAAACAAAAAAGAGGGAAAGCAAGGTTAAAAAATATTGGAGGAATTGATTTACCTCCAAGTGTTTTTACGGTTATGATTAAAAGAAATTGATTTTAGGTTATATATTTTGCTATAAATAATCCAAATGAATCAAAATTTGTTAGATTTAATTAAGAATTATTCAATCCCCAGAAAATACAATGATGTTTTTAAAAATAAGACCATAATTAGTGTATCCGGACCAACTAGTTCCGGTAAAGATACCTTAATAAATGAAATTTTGAAAGATTCTGGTTTTATTAAAATTAAAACTTATACAACCAGAAAACCAAGACAATTTAGCCAAAAAGGGGCAGAGGATAGTAATTATTTTTTTATAGATTTTCCAAAAGCCGAGGAAATGATTTTAAATAACCAATTTTTCGAAGTAGC
>JAJZMH010000034.1 GCA_021850365.1 bacterium | reverse complement strand
ATTCTAGATGGACATTTAGAGTTTTGACACCTCAGAGCAATATCTTTTTCATTAGTCCGTGACAGTAAACTATGACAAACCGGGCATATTTTTGGCATCCTAAATACTTTTTCAGATCCATCTCTTAGATCTTTGAGGGGTTTTAAGACTTCTGGGATAATATCCCCTGCCTTATGAACTATTACTGTATCGTTAATCCTGATATCTTTTTTCTGAATCTCTGATTCATTATGCAAAGTCGCCATTTGAACTAAACTTCCCGCAAGCTGAACTGGTTTTAGAATGGCTACTGGAGTGGCAACTCCAGTTCTACCAATTGATACAAAGATATCTAATATTTTAGTTGTACTTTGCTCAGCACTGAATTTATAGGCTACTGCTCCGCGAGGTGCTTTGCCAACAATCCCTAACGAACTAAACTCGATCCTATTATTTATTTTAATTACTGCTCCATCGCTGTTAAAAGGAAGCTCGTTTCGTTTTTGATCCCAGGTTTTTAGAAAATCTTCTATTTGAGTTAGTTTTCTTACCTTTTGATAAAAATTATTTACTTTAAATCCAATTTCAGTTAAAGCTTTGTATACTTCAGAATTTGTTTTTAAGATATTTGTAGGTTCTATTAAATCATAGCCAATAAAATGAAGTTTTCTTTTTGCAACCAATTTTGAATCAAGCTGACGTATCGTCCCGGCCGCCGTATTTCTGGGATTAGCAAATAGTTTTAAGCCCTCTTTTTGACGTTCTTTATTTAGATCTGCAAAATCTTTTTTGAACATTACTATTTCACCACGAACTTCTACCCTTCCTTGACTTAAAAAAGCATACCTTGATGAACTTTGAAAACTTAAAGGAATTGATTCTATTGTTTTAATGTTAGTTGTTACGTCCTCTCCTTCAAATCCATCACCTCTAGTTAGACCTTGAACCAGAATTCCATCAACATAAATCAATGAACAAGCTAAACCATCCATCTTAATATCGGCAAAAAGTTCTATATCTTCTTTTTTATCGAGTAGCTTTTTGGATCGATTGATCCATTCGCTAATTTCCGAAATAGAAAAAACATCATTTAAACTAAGCATTCTATGCTGATGTTTTACAGAAGTAAATTGTTTTAAAACTGCACCTGATACTCTTTGGGTGGGACTATCGGCGGTTATTAATTCAGGGTATAGATTTTCTAAATCAGCTAACTCTTTTTTTAAACTATCGGCGGCAGCCTCACTCATAATTGATTTATCTAAAACGTGGTAATTATACCTATACTTATTAATAAGTACCTTTAATTTTTCAATTCTTTTTTGAGCTTTGGCCTTATTCATTAATTAATTCTCTATATAAATAATATATATAGCTATATACAATGAAAAGAGCAATGATTAAGAGAATATCGAGTAGATACTGAGCAATGACGGGTAGTATAAATAGATCAAGAAGCATAATGAGCGCTATGGCTATAAATAAACTAACAAATAAAAAAAGAAGTTTTAGAACTAATTTCCACCTTATTCCTCTGACTAGTTCTCTAGCAGTCCGAAGAGCTTTCATTGGTGGAACGCTTTCTAGTGTTGAAATCATCAGCGCAAAAATTGATGATCCAAAGAAATAAAGAGAAAGCAAAATTAAGAAGACTATAATTGCAATAGCTATTACTTTTTCAAAAAAATTAATTGCAATACCACCTATAACTAAATAATTGTATAAACTTAACCCAATGGCCATTGGAATGAATTGGATACCAATTAAAATTAAGATTAAAACAAAAGGGATGGCTGGGTAGACAGAGTTATAATAAGCATCCTTAGCACTAAATTTTTTATTGTTAAATATGTTTCGAATTGACCAAATCGCAACTAAACTTATTAGAACAAATAAAATTGAACTAAATCCAGAATAGGTTGATGAGGTTGATGAGGTTGATGAGGAGAATAACAACCCTAAAATATTAATATTTTTTTCAAGATTACCAATAGTCCCGTGAAAAATATTAGGTATGCTATTTTTAAAACTACTCACTCCTAAAGGTGCACTTAAACCTAAGACAAGTAAGGCATATAAAACAATGTAAATTAATATTATTCTAAGTAGAACGGACCATTCTTTAAATAGTAATTTAGTCGAATAATAAAGAACTTTATACCCAGGAGTTAATTTAATATTTTTATTAATACTTGCTTTCTTTTGTTTAGGTAAATGTTTTTTTAAACTTTTAGGAGAAGAATTTAAATTATCTTGAGAATGAACCGTTTTCTTTTTAGGTCTTTTAACTGGCTTTATTTTAAGTTTAGTTTTCTTAGATAATTTAGCCATTTAAATCCATCTTCATTAATCTATCTATTCGAGCATCAATTGGAGGATGAGTACTGAATAGATTTGCAATGCTATGTCCCCCTAGTGGATTAGCAAAGAATAGATGGGCAGTTGAAGTATTTTGAACCTTCATTTTTGAACCATATTGTTTTATTTTCTTAAGTGCTGAGGCAAGTCCTTCTGGATACCTAGTAGTTAAAGCACCTGAAGCATCAGCTAAGTATTCTCTCTGTCTTGAAATAGATAGTTGAATAAACATAGCAACTATAGGAGCAAGAATTGCAGCAACGATTCCTAGAACTAAAAATATTTGGTTATTGGCATTTTCTCTTTCTTCGCCACTAAACCAAACCATTTGAATAATAATGTCGGCCAACAAGGATATGATGGCTGAAAGAGCAAAAGCGATCATATTAACTCGAATATCAAAGTTTTTAATATGACTAAGCTCATGAGCAATAACTCCCTGAAGTTCTTGATCATCCATAATCTGGAGTAGTCCTGATGTTACACAAACCGCTGAATGACTGGGGTCTCTACCCGTTGCAAAAGCATTGGGAGAAGGATCGTTGATAATATAAATATCTGGAGTTGGTAAACCATCGGTGATTGCCGTATTTTCAACAATTCGATAAAGCCTTGGGTTTTCACTCTTGCTGATTGGCTTTGCTCTATTAATAGCAAGAGCCATTCGAGAACCAAAATAATAACTTAAATACGTATAAATTCCAGCACCAATTATTCCACCATAAAATATATCTAGATTGCCATTTAGAAACTTAACAAAAAGATAAATAACTCCAACAACAAAGATAAAGAAAAAGAACATAATTATAAAAGTTCTTCTTTTATTACTTGCTATATCCTTGTACATACTACTTTTAGATTATATTAAAATTTAACTGCAACGGGTTGATCCACTTCGGCTTGTTCGTTTTGATCAACTTGGAAATATTCCTTATCCTTATCAAAATGAAGCATACTAGCAAAAATATTAGTCGGAAACGTCTTTCTTTTTGTATTAAAATCTCTGACTATAGAGTTATAGAATCTCCTAGAAGCTTGGATTTTATCTTCTGTATCAGTTAGTTCAGCTTGAAGTTCTTGAAAATTTTGGGTTGCTTTTAAGTCTGGATAATTCTCTGCTACAGCGAATAAACTTTTCATAGTTTGCTGAAACATGTTGTCTGTTTTAGCAGTTTCAGCAACTCCTTGAGCTGACATTGCATTTGCCCTAGCCTTTGTAACATCTTCAAATACAGTTTTTTCGTGTTTTGCATATCCTTGAACAGTACTAACTAAATTCGGGATTAGGTCATACCTTCTCTTTAACTGAACCGTTATATCACTCCATGCTTCATCAGATTGCTGATTTAGCTTTACCAAACTGTTATAAATAGAAGCAATGATTAGTCCTAGAATAACAATGACTACAATTATAATTATTAATGCGCTCATATTCTCTCCTTTTTTCTATCTTAATTATATATGCTTATATAAAGCTTAATCAAATCAAAATGCAACCTTCTTAAACTTATTAAAAATGCTATTATTAGATAGACTATGGAACAAAAGAAAAGAAGCTATTTGAAATATTATCTTAGCTTAGTAATAGTTGTTCTTATAATCTATTTTGTTTTGGCTCTAAATGCCACTATTCCTTCTTTAAGTCCAATCTACCTAACAAAAAATCAGACCTTAAATAGTAATAGTTCAAATTTAGTATTTCCGAATTACGGAGAATCTGCAATTGGGATTAATACTAGAGTACTAATCAGTAATGGTTCATCAAAAATGATTCCTATGGCATCTACTGCAAAATTAGTAACAGCTCTAATGGTTCTTAAAAAATACCCTCTTAACATCAACCAACAAGGTCCTATGATACCTGTAACTACCCAAGATTTGAATATCTACAATAACTATCTGTCAGAGCAAGGATCAGTGGTTAAAGTTGTTCCCGGTGAAAGTTTAAGTGAATACCAGATGCTAGAAGCTATGTTACTCCCTTCAGCTGATAATATTGCAGATAGTTTAGCAATCTGGGCTTATGGATCATTAGCTAATTATTCTACGCTCGCTAATCAATATCTAGAAGATAATCAAATTAGTGGCGTACATATTGGTGTTGATGCTTCAGGATATGATCCTAGCTCAGTAGCCAATGCTTCTGGACTTATACTACTTGGGCAAAAAGCCTATTCAAATCCAGTTATAGCTCAGATAGTTGCCCTAAAAGTAGTCCCTAATTTCCCGGTTGTTGGGGAGATTAAGAATATCAATTTTTTATTAGGTCAGTATGGAATAGAAGGAATCAAAACTGGAAATAATAATCAGGATGGAGGAATATTTATCTCTGAATCAAACCAAATCATTAACAATACCCCAGAAAAGTTTTATACATCAATCATGAATTCAGCAACTCTATGGTACGCCCTAAATGATAGCCTTAATCTAGTTAAATCTATTCAGAGCAATTTTAGCAATGTCAATCAATCTTTGAGATTAAGTAACTCTAAGGTTGTTGGATATTATTACCAACCTTGGAATAATCAGAAAGACTATATAGAAATTAATCAAATAGTTCCCTTTATGGTTTGGAATAGTTCAAGAACAACCCTAAATATAAATCTTTCGAATGTTACTCTAAAATCACTTAAAAACCAAAAAGTTGGCTCAATAACAGTACATAATGATTTTTTAAATCAATCAGAAAATATTAGTTTATATTTGAAGAATAATATTAAAAAACCACCGCTTTGGTGGTTGTTACTTCATCCTAGGCTAATTCTTTAATTGGTGGGCGAGGAGGGACTCGAACCCTCAAGGTTTTTAGACCAACGGATTTTAAGTCCGTCGCGTATACCAGTTCCGCCACTCGCCCGTTTACTCCTGGAGGCGCCTACCGGAATTGAACCGGTGTAAAAGGTTTTGCAGACCTCTGCGTAACCACTCCGCCAAGGCGCCAATATCTAAACATTATACTTTAGTTTAATGTATTTAGCGCTTCTTAAATTATATTTATTATTTTAAAAAAATAAATGTCTTTAATTTAATTTATTTAATATAGTTAATTCTTTATTTAAACTAAGTAAAGTTACGCTATCATAAAATCCTTGAAAATATCCGTACAATATAGCGTCTAATGTATTGTCGGTTTGGACCAGATCATACTCTATTGCGATACATTCTTGGCTTGATATATTGTTATTGATCATTCCAATTATATCTACGTTTGAAGCTATATAATTTATTCCCATCATTTTTGAATATGTCCACCAATCAACTTCAGAATTTAAAATATTGGTATAGATTAATGCTTCATTTTTTATTAATTTGCTTAATTTATCTACATTAAGATTATTAATGTTTAATAAATCATTCTTTGTATCATTAACTTTATAATTATCGTATTCAACGGAGGAAATTAGGCTAGATCCAAAATAAAATCCTTCTTTTAAATTTTTTAAATATGTTTTTTGATCAATTCTTTCTTCAAATTTCAAGTTGAGATCATTTTGCCTGACCTCTAGTATTGTATCTATCAGCTGATTAAGATTATCATTTTGATATAATTCTTCCTGGTCAAATGGATCAAACTCAATATATTTGTTAAATATATAGTTCTCTAAATTAAGTAATTTATTGATTTGGGATTTCGTAGGTATATCTAAACTATGATCGATATATTGAGAATTAGTTTCCATGTTAACTTTTAATTTAGAATACGCTAATTAACTACGGTTAAACTTTCCTTATATTTTTCATTATATGCATAATATCTGGTCTTAATTTCTTCTGGATCAGTAGACATCCAATCTATGTAATTAGTATTTTCTTTTAATAAATTTATTGCAAATTCTTGAATAATACAATTTTGAGAATCACTGTCGACGGGTTGTTGATTATATGCTATCAATGTTCCTATATACCATGCCATAGAATCGACAATATTGTTATTAAGCGAGTCTGAAAATTCGACAGACATACTTAAATCAGGATTAAAATTCTCCATTGCGGTTATTGTTCCTCTTTTATTTAATTACCAAATCACTATTTTAGTCCAATATTTTAAAAATACAATAACAATTTAATCTTTATTAACTACTTTTTAGC